>NZ_JBIMQP010000006.1:0-313154 GCF_043945315.1 Enterobacter cloacae complex sp. 2024EL-00227 | reverse complement strand
GGCCTACACTCGGCTCCCGTAGGCCGGGTAAGGCGTAGCCGCCACCCGGCGCTTTTGACGTTACCCCAAAATCTCCCTCAACACTGGCCCAATTTTCTCAAACGCCTGCGGTGAAATGATATCCACGTGGGCGCAGTTCTGGCTGTACACCTCCAGTTCCCCCACCCACGGTGCCCAGGCGGCCTGCGGATCCATCATGCGCGTGCGCTCGGCAACAAACAGCGTCGCTTTACCGTCAAAGCGTGAACTGTGCGCCGTGGTGAGCAGCCGCACCGCATCGGCGTAGTTGCCTTCGATAGCGTTAAACAGCTCGCTGGAGCCCTGTCCCTGCTGGGCGGCGATAAACGCCTGCCGCTCGCGCTCGATTTCCGCCAGCACCGCCGGGTCGAGGCCGTTGGCCTCTTTTTCCGCCCAGTTCTGGGTTTCCGGCGGCCAGGTGTCCAGCAGGCCGAGGAACGCCACCGCTTCACCCTGCTCGCGCAGGCGGGCCGCAATGCCCTGCGCCAGCGTGCCGCCGAGGGAATAGCCGAACAGGTAATACGGCCCCTGCGGCTGCTGCTTACGCAACGTTTTCAGGTGATGATCGATCGCTCCATCGAGATCCGCACATTGCTGCATCGGCCCTTCCGGGCGCGGCGACTGAATGCCGACGATGGACCAGCGCGGGCTGAGGTAGCGCGCCAGGACGCTAAACTGCCAGGCAAAGCCGGACGCCGGATGGAAGCAGAACAGCGTCGGGCCGTCGCCCTCACGCAGCGGCAGAAGCGTTTCAAACCCCAGACGCTGCGCCTGCTCGTCGCTCATTTGCGAGTCCAGCAGCGCGCTAAGCTTACTCACCGTGGAGGCGACCATAATTTGCCCCGGCGTGACCTTACGGTTGAACGCGCGGCTGAGCTGCGCCGCCAGACGCATCGCCAGCAGCGAGTGGCCGCCGAGGGCAAAGAAATCCGCCTCAATGTCGCTGATCTCACAGCCCAGCAGCGCGGCAAAGGCCTGCGCCACGGCGATTTCAGTTTCGCTTTCCGGCGCGCGACCGGAGGTTTTACCGGTCAGCTCCGGCAGCGGCAGCGCCTTGCGGTCGAGCTTGCCGTTGGCACTCAGCGGCAGCGCGCTAATTTGCAGCAGCACCACCGGCACCATATGCGGCGGCAGCTTTGCCCTGAGCGAGTCCAGCAGCGCGTCGCGGTCCAGCGGTAAGCCAGATTCAGAAACCACGTACCCCACCAGCTGGCGGGCATCGCCGCCCGTCGCCGCCGCCTGGTTGAACACGCAGGCGTGCGCCACGGCCTGGGCCACGTCCGGCAGCGACAGCATCGCCCGGTCGATTTCACCCAGCTCGATGCGCTGGCCGCGGATTTTGAGCTGGTCATCGCTGCGGCCCAGATATTCCACCGCGCCGTTATCCAGCCAGCGGGCAACGTCACCGGTGCGGTACATGCGCTCGCCCGCAGCGAACGGGTCGGCGATAAAGCGGCTGGCGGTGAGATCGGGGCGTCCCAGATATCCCTGCGCCAGCTGGATGCCGGTGAGGTAGAGATCCCCCGCCACGCCGAACGGTACCGGGCGCATCATCGCATCCAGAATGCGCAGCCCCGTGTTCCACACCGGGAAACCGATCGGCACGCTGTTGCCTTCCACCGCCGCCAGCTCGGGCCCAAACGCCGGATACCAGCTGACGTCCACCGCCGCTTCCGTCGGGCCATAGAGGTTATGCAGCGGCACGTGCGTCAGCTGTTCCCACTCGCGGCACAGCGCGGTCGGCAGCGCTTCGCCGCTGCAGAACACCTGCTTAAGCGTGTTGCAGCACCCGACGTTTTCCGACGTCAGCGAGGCAACAAACGCCGCCAGCATCGACGGCACGAAGTGGGTAGTGGTCACGCCGTAGTGCGCGAAGAAGCTCTGCATCGCCTGCGGATCGCGGTGCGCGTCCGGCTCCGCCATCACCAGCTTCGCCCCGGCGATAAAAGGCCACCAGAACTCCCACACCGACACGTCAAAGCTGCACGGCGTTTTCTGCGCCACCACATCGTTCGCGGCCAGCGGATAATGGTCCTGCATCCACTTCAGGCGGTTAACGATGGCGGTATGGCCGACCATGACCCCTTTTGGACGCCCTGTCGAGCCGGAGGTAAAGATGATGTACGCCGTCTGCTCCGGCTTTGCCAGACGCAGCGGCTCAGCATCGGTGGCCGGTAAAAGTGTGTTGTAACTAAACGTCTCGACGGACAGATTGCTAAAGCGCGGAAGCTGTTCGTCGGTGGTAATGAGCAGGGACGGCTTCGCGTCCTCGAGCATCATCCGCAGGCGATCGTCCGGGTAGCCGGTGTCGAGCGGCAGCCACGCGGCGCCCGCCTCCACAATGCCGTGCAAGGCTAACGTCAGGAATACCGAGCGCGGCAGGGCCACTGCCACGCTGTCGCCCGGCTTCACGCCGCGCGCGCGCAGCAGGTTTGCCAGCGCGACGACCTGCTCGCGCATCTGACGATAGCTGAGTTCAACGTGCGCATCCGCCAGCGCGGGGGCGTCCGGCGTTTTGCTCGCCTGCTCCGCGACCAGATCCGCCAGCGTGGTGGACGGCAGCGCCAGCCCGGTATCGTTGATGCGCGCGAGCTTTGCGTATTCCTGTTCTGAAACGGTTTCCACCTCGCCGCAGCGCAGGTCCGGGTTGGCCGCAAACTGCACCAGCATCGCGTTCAGGCGCGCCACGTGACGCGTCAGCGTCGCCTCATCGTAGCGCTGCTTATTGGCGAGGATCTCCATGCTCAGCTCGCCCTGCTCGTCCGGGAACAGCGCCAGCTCCAGATCGTTCACCGGGCCGGTCGCCAGCGTGTGGGTGATGGCCTCCACGCCGTCGATATCCAGCTGGTAGTCGAACACTTTAACGTTCAGCACCGGGCCAAACAGCGCTTCATCGCCCGCCGCTTTCCCGCTGTCGCGCACGATCTGCTCGGCGTCGTAGCGCTGATGGCGGCGCATTTTTTTCAGCTGGTTCGCCAGGCGCAGCGCCAGCGAGGGCAGGCTCTCCTGGGGATCGATATTGACCGCCAGCGGCAGGACGTTAAGCACCGGCCCGGTCGCGGTGAGCGCCGCGGATCCCATCCGGCGCATAAAGATAAACCCGGCGGCGTAGTCCAGCCGTCCGGTGAGGCGCCCCAGCCACAGCGCCACCAGCGCAAGCGCCAGGTCGGTGCGCTGTACCTGCCCTGCCGCCTGTGCAAGCTTGCTGAAAGCGCGGCCGTCGGCGGTAATTTTCAGACGCAGAATGTCGGTCGTGGCGGCGCGGCCCGGCAGCGGCGCGGAGGAGAGCGAGACCGGAGAAGGCAGCTGTTTGCGCTGCCCGGCCCAGAAGGCGCCGTCGCGCCGGTACGCCTCGCTGTCGCGATAGCGCTGATACTCGTCCACCACCTCTGCAAATGGCGTAAACGGGGATTCCGGCGTGGGTTCGCCCTTTTTCCACGCGGCATAAATCGCAGCGATCTGGCGGGTTATGGCCGGGAAGCTGAAGCCATCCACCACCAGATGGTGATAGCGCTGATACCAGTACCAGTGGTTTTCACCGACCTGAATCAGCTGATGAAAGGCCAGCGGCTGCCCGCTGTCGACGCGCAGGTTCTGGTTAAGATCGGATTCCATCAGCGCCACGGCGGCGGCGTGGGAATCAACGCGAACGATGGACGGTTCCGGCAGAATGAAGGTGTCATCCACCCACTGCCACGCCTCACCGTTGTCTTCCGCAAAGCGCATGCGCAGGGTATCGGCCTGCATCATGCCCGCGGCAATGGCTTTTGCCAGCAGCGGCGCGTCAATGTCGCCTTTCAGCTCGGTGTAGTGCGCCACGCTCCAGGCGTTTGGCAGCGTGGACAGCTGTTCCGCCATCCAGATCCCCGGCTGGGCGGCGACGAGAGGAAGACGGTTCATGCGTTCTCCCCCGCGAAATAAGACGGCTCAAGCGTCTGCCAGCGTTCCGCCAGCCACTGCTGGCACGCCTCCTGAGACTGTGCTTCGCACACCACGCCCCACCCTGCCGGCAGTTCGCACTGCTGTGGCCACAGGCTGTACTGCCCCTGGTCGTTTTGCAAAATGGCGAACTGTCCCTGCGGATTATCGAAAGGATTGCTGAATTCCATACAGACTCCGTTAGTGAATAAGCGGCTGCCAGAGGGTGATAAGCCCCTGCGTCAGCCCACCGCGCCAGCAAAGCGCATCGTGTCCGCCGTCAACCTGACGCCAGATAACCGGTTGGTGTGTGTGCAGTTCGGCATAAATCGCCTGATTCGCGCGGAAGATGAGCGGCTCGTTGCGCCCGGCCTCAAGAAGGATGCGTAACCCGCGAGGGGATATTTCGCCGGCTTTAAGTTGTTCGATTAACAGCCCGTCCTGCTGGCCGCCGCGGTGCGGCCACCAGTAGGAGCCGGACTGGCTAAGCACGCAGCCAAAACGCTGCGGCCAGTGCAGTGCGGCATAAAGGGAAGAGAGACCGCCAAAGCTTTGCCCTGCGACCACCGTACGGTCGGCGCGGTCGCTAAACGGCACGCGTTTTTTAACAAGGGGGAGAAGTTCTTCCTGCACCGCCAGCCAGAAATCGGAATTGCACGGCAGCTCGCGGTTGCGATGCGCCATGTCGATAACATCGATTAAGACGTAGACCGCAGGCGGCAGTTTGCGCTCGCTGGTGAGCGACGCCAGCGCAGGCCAGACCGGCATACTTTCGGCCCAGAACTGCCCGTCAAGCAGCACCGCCAGCGGACGTTCCGGGTCGTCGCCCCCGGTAGTGAAAATCCAGACGCGACGGCGATTTTTCAGGCGCACGCTTTCCCACTCAATGCAGACTGGCGGCTGATACGGCGTATCGGGATGATTCCACCCCGGCTGAACCGGTGCTTGCGGCATCTCCAGCGCGGAGACGGCATGGCCGCGCCCGCCGCGCCAGCTCTGCGGGTTCAGCGGGTCAGAAACCGCGTGCGGCAGCAGCTTGCGCCACCCTTCGCGCAGCGCCATGCGCTCCGGCTGCTCGCCTTCAAACACGACGCTGGCAAAATCGTTTTCATTCACGGAAGGGATAAAACAGTAGCTTCCGCGCCACTCGGGGCTGAACTCGCCCTGCCACTGCCAGACGTCGGTATCGGGAATGCGTTCGAGGGACTGCGGGCGGGCATTTTGATGGTGATCGGTCACGCCGGTGACGTAGAGCCAGACGCGTTTGATCGGTGACGTTCTTTGCGTTCCTGCCGGGTCACGCCACCAGAACGTGACGCGATAGTTTCCCTTTTCCGGCGTCCATTCAGGCCCGTTTTTCGACTGCCACCACGCTTCACTTCCCGTTGTTAACGCCGTCACCCTTATAACCTCATGTTTAACAGTCTTTTTTGTTTCAGAGCAAATTTTATTGATAATATTATTGATAACTATTTGCATTTGCAATAGCGTAGTGCCCGCGCTGTGGGAAGCGCTCATAAAACAACCACAAAAGCAGGACGTACAATGAATAAGAAGATTCACTCTCTGGCCTTGCTGGTCAATTTAGGGATTTATGGCGTCGCGCTGCCTGCTCTGGCAGACGACAACACCGCCTCTGCGCAGCACGAAGATACGATGGTGATCACCGCCGCCGAGCAGAATCTGCAGGCGCCGGGGGTATCGACCATCACCGCCGATGAGATCCGCAAAAACCCGCCCGCGCGCGACGTGGCGGAAATCATCCGCACCATGCCGGGCGTTAACCTGACCGGTAACTCCACCAGCGGCCAGCGCGGGAATAACCGTCAGATTGATATCCGCGGCATGGGGCCAGAAAACACCCTGATCCTGATCGACGGCAAGCCGGTGACCAGCCGTAACTCCATCCGTCTGGGCTGGCGCGGCGAACGTGACACCCGCGGCGATACCGGCTGGGTGCCGCCGGAGATGATCGAGCGCATCGAAGTGATCCGCGGTCCGGCCGCCGCGCGCTACGGCAACGGCGCGGCAGGCGGCGTGGTGAACATCATCACCAAAAAATTCGACGACCAGTGGCACGGCTCCTGGAACACCTACCTGAATGCGCCTGAGCACAAGGATGAAGGTTCCACCAAACGCACCAACTTCAGCCTGAGCGGCCCGCTGGGCGGCGACTTCAGCTTCCGCATGTTCGGTAACCTGGACAAAACCCAGGCCGACGCGTGGGACATCAACCAGGGTCACCAGTCTGACCGAACCGGTGCCTACGCCGACACGCTGCCCGCGGGCCGTGAAGGGGTGGAAAATAAAGACATCAACGGCGTGGTGCGCTGGGACTTTGCGCCGATGCAGTCTCTGGAATTTGAGGCGGGCTACAGCCGTCAGAATAACCTCTACGCCGGTGATACCCAGAACACTAACAACGACAACAGCTCCAGCGGCCTGGTGAAAAAGAACTACGGCAAAGAGACCAACCGTATCTATCGCCAGAACTTCGCGGTGACCTGGAACGGCGGCTGGGATAACGGCATTACCACCAGCAACTGGGCGCAGTACGAGCACACCCGCAACTCCCGTCTGGGTGAAGGGCTGGCGGGCGGTACGGAAGGCTTGTTCAACAGCAATAAATTCACCGACACCGATCTGGCCGACGTGATGCTGCACAGCGAAATCAACCTGCCGATTGATTTCCTCGTTAACCAGAACCTGACGCTGGGTACCGAGTGGAACCAGCAGCGCATGAAAGATTCCACCTCCTTCACGCAAACCCTGCAGGGCGGCACCATTCCGGGCATGAGTAACGATCGCAGCCCGTACACCTCAGCGGAAATCTTCTCCCTGTTCGCTGAGAACAACATGGAGCTGACCGACAGCACCATGCTGACCCCTGCCCTGCGCTTCGACCACCACACCATCGTCGGCAACAACTGGAGCCCGTCCCTGAACCTGTCGCAGGGTCTGGGGGATGACTTCACGCTGAAGATGGGTATCGCCCGCGCCTATAAAGCGCCAAGCCTGTATCAGACCAACCCGAACTACCTGCTCTACAGCAAAGGTCAGGGCTGCTACGCCAGCTCCGACGGCGTAGGCTGCTACATGATGGGTAACGACGATCTTAAGGCCGAAACCAGCATCAACAAAGAGATTGGTCTGGAGTGGAAGCGCGACGGCTGGCTGGCGGGCGTGACCTGGTTCCGCAACGACTACCGCAACAAGATCGAAGCGGGCTACGCGCCGATCGGTCACACCTCATCTGGTAAAGTGCAGACGGATATCTACCAGTGGGAAAACGTACCGAAAGCGGTGGTTGAAGGGCTGGAAGGCTCCCTGAACGTGCCGGTCAGCGACACCATTAACTGGACCAACAACATCACCTACATGCTGCAGAGCAAGAACAAGGAGACCGGCGACCGTCTGTCGATCATTCCGGAGTACACGCTGAACTCGACACTGAGCTGGCAGGTTCATCAGGACGTGTCGCTCCAGTCGACCTTTACCTGGTACGGCAAGCAGCAGCCGAAGAAGTACAACTACAAAGGTCAGCCAGTGACCGGGTCTGAAAAAGACGAGGTCAGCCCGTACAGCATCGTTGGTCTGAGCGCGACCTGGGACATGACCAAAAACGTCAGCCTGACCGGCGGCGTGGATAACGTCTTCGACAAGCGCCAGTGGCGTGCGGGTAATGCCCAGACGACCGGGAACGCCACCACCGGCGCGTATATGTACGGCGCGGGGGCTTATACCTATAATGAGCCAGGCCGCACGTGGTATATGAGCGTGAATACGCGATTCTAATAAAGGCAACAACGCCGCCCTCTCCCTGTGGGAGAGGGCTGGGTGAGGACATCAGGCCGCACTATTTATTGATAGAGGGGAAACCATGCACACCACCCACCGCACGTTCATTCTCGCCGGCCATACCGTACACCACGTCACCTTCGACCCAACCACCTTCACCGACGCCGATCTCCTCTGGCTCCCCCACCACGCTGAGCTTGCAAACGCCGGGCGCAAACGCAAAGCCGAGCATCTGGCAGGCCGCATCGCCGCCGTGCATGCCTTACCTGACCACACCGTGCCCGGCATCGGCCCCAGCGGTGAACCGCTCTGGCCGGAAGGCGTTTCAGGAAGCATCACCCACAGCGGCACGCAGGCGATGGCGGTTGTAACATGCGACCATCCGGCGATTATCGGCATCGATTGCGAAACGATCCTCTCCGAGAATGAAGCTCAGGAAATAAAAGACGGCGTCATTGATGCCCAGGAAGAGCTCGTCCTTTCCTGCTCAGGTTTTCCGTTCCCCCTCGCCCTGACGCTGGCGTTTAGCGCCAAAGAGAGCCTGTTCAAAGCCCTCTTTCCGAAGGTACAGTCCTGGATGGGGTTTGACAGCACTCGCGTCACACAGCTCGACGATAAAACGCTTACCCTGGCATTAACCCTTCAACGCGCAGGATACGCCAAAGCCACCGCCTTCACCCTTCACTGGCGACAGCACGGCGAAAAGGCGATCACCCTGCTGTAAGGCTCTCCTGCCGACGGGAATGCAGAGGCTCAACCCGACACCAAACATGCCTGAAAAAATGATCCCCATAACCCATTCTGTTTGATTCGGCTGTTATCTTTCAGGCATTCGGTGGAAACCGCGCAGAACAGGCCGGATGCGAGGGTATTTCAAATAATGCGTTAACGATAGGTCATAGTAAACGACGCCGTGGCGCTCACCGAGCCTGATCGAGCATTCGCAGAGGTCATATAATACGCGGCCTTAAAGGGAATATTGACGATTTCTCCTGCCGAGGTCGTCGTGCCGTATTTAATAAGCTTGCCGAACTGCACGGGCGAATCGTTATATTTTAGCTGAATGCCCAAACCTGTAGCCGTCGAACTGCTGTTTAACCCCAATACTCCGTTAACAGGATCGGCAAGCGGGCTGACATTATCCAACGTCACATTCACTGCGGTCTGTGCACTACAGATAAGCGGTATGGAAAATGTCACCTGATTCTGGGTGCTGCCGACGCCGTTAAACTTCGGTAATAGCGCAATCCCCATATTAATATTCAAATTTTTATCTTCAATCTGACAGGATGCAGTGCTTATATTCATCGGCGAAAATATATATTTAAAAAGCGGCAGGCGCATAATGTTATTACTTCTCGGAGTACTGTATTCCATATTTAGCGCCAGAGCGGGTATTGAGCCCGTCTCCGGGGTAGTGCTGGTTTTGATCAGCTCAAAAGTATCCGTGAACGTTGATACACCATCCTGGAGGATCCCTCGCCTCCAGTTCGGGTTATTGAGGTCCATTCTGGTGACAAATTCGCTACTTTGCGTGGTGCTGGAAAAGTTCTTCCACCGGATGCCAATGCCAGGAACCTCTGTCGCCCGCACGTTTGCCAGCGGCGAGGCGCCGTAATCCGTATTCGCCCCGGAGAGCTGAATAAACCACGAGCCATCGTATCCGATTTGCTGACCCTCAGGGTCACATTTTATGGGGTTACTGGTAATTATCGTTGCTAATACCGTTCCAACCGGCGCATCCCGCTGAACGACAATATTGTGATCGAAGTTGACCGCTACGTCGTTTGCAGAACACAGCGCAAAGGCATTCAGAGAGACAGCGCATCCCACGGCTGCCGTCGCGATTTTAAATACGGTGGACATGATATGTTCCTTCATTTCAGGCAAGGCGTAGGCCTTCTCTCGTAAAAGTAATAATACGTATTAACGCAATGAGAAATTTAACGACACGTCGCAGCGGTACGCTGAATTTTACCCGGTAAGGCGTTCAAGTTTATTTTGGCGCGACAGGTTTTCGCTCCCCACTGTACCGTTATGCTGTCACCGTCGTTCAGGCCGCTCATATAGACCTCTCCGTCGCTCCCGACAATGCTCATCGCATCGCTTCCGTTAAGCTTTACCATGGCCCCAAAGGGCACCGGCGAGTTCTGATACAGCAACGTTATCAGAGCACGGAACCCTGTTCTCGCTTTGAACGTCGCGCGCACCACGGCACCGCGCGTAGGTACGACGTTGACTACGGATTCGTCCACATCCACGTCCGGCCCCAGCGAACCGATGTCTATCGCAATCCGGTTTTCCTGATAAGCGCTGGCATAGGGCACTACCGCATATCCGCGCCAGTCCGTTTTAACGCCAGGGTTATTGCGCACGCTCACGCCTGATGCGCCCTGCGCTTCTAGCAGCACAATGGTATCCCCCAGCGGCTGAGAGAACGTCACGCCATGCTCGTGGCCGACAACCCCCCCCTGCAGACCGAAGTTCAGCTGACTGTTCTGTCGGCTGTAGTTGTAGCCTGCGCTTACGGTACCGTAGCCGCCTTTATAGGTTCCGCTTAAGGAACTTCTCGATTCTCCGCCAGACGACGTATAGCCCTGCTGGACAAGGTAGCTCAGGTTATTATCAGAGAGTGCGGTGCCGCTCAGACCCACCAGGTGCGTCTCAGGACCGTTCTTTTGCATATTCACGCTATAGCTGGCCCAGCTTTGCGGCAGCCATTTGCTCAGCGGCACCTGTAAGTTAAAGGCTACAATCTGGTCCCTACGGTCTTTGCCCGGCGTTTCGCTGTAGGTGTAGCCGAGCGAGTAATTGATATCGCGAATACTGGTGTTAAAGCCGGTGCTGACGTTGCGCTCATAGCCCTGTCTGCCCCAGTAGTCCTGCTGGTATGCCGAAATATAAAAATTTCCCCAGCTTTGCAGCGACTGGCTGAGGTTGAGTTGCAGTCGGCTTCGCTTGTTGTAGCGCTGGCTGCTGAATTCATTCACCTCCTGGAAGGTATAAAAGCCTTCCGTGGAGTAGCGATAGCTTGCGAGCGTCACGGTGGTATCGGTCGTGGCCACCGTTTTTGAATACTGCACCCGATAGGACTGTCCCCGGCTGCGGCGATTTTTCTCCTCAACGAGCTGGCTTTCGGCAAGGGTAACGTCCGCCGATAGTGAGCCTATATCGCCAAAGCTGAGGCCGGAACCAAGCACGCCGGACGCATAGTTACTTGCCCCCAGGACGCCACCGTACAGCGTGAGATTATTGGAGAGGCCATAAGCCAACGTGCCCAGGCCAAATGTGGGCGTATGTGCCCCATGCTTCGTCGTTCGAAACTCGCCTGTGCTCAGCGCATACTTCACGCGGCCTTCCCGCAGCATGACGGGAACCGCGGAGAAAGGTTGCACGAAATGCTGGACGCTGCCGTCAGCTTCGGTGACGACAATATCCAGATCGCCGCTCGCTGACGTAGGATAAAGATCGCGAATGATAAAGCTGCCAGGCGCCACGTAGGTTTGATAAACCGTGTAGCCGTTTTGCTTCACGGTAACCGTGGCGTTGGTGCGGGCGATCCCCCGAATGATGGGGGCGAAGCCGCGCATGCTTTCCGGCAACATGGTGTCATCGGAAAAAATTTGGGCGCCGCGAAACATCACGCTGTCAAACACGTCGCCGGGGGTGCTGGTTTCCCCCACCTGAAACTGCCCTCTCAAAAACTGGACGTCGCGGCTCAGGGTCGTATTCAACGACGAAAACGACTGCTTTCCGTTGTTCTTCGTCACGGTGCTGTAGTTACGCAGGCGCCACGGTCCCGCATTAATACCGCTTTGCAGATTGGTGTAAAGCTGATCCTGCGCCTCACCGTCCCGGCTCCAGCTGCGCGAGCCGTTGATGCTGTAATTTACCAGCAGTGCAGAAATGCCCTGGTTCCAGCGCGACGGATCAACGGTGCCGCGTGCCCGCGCGTTAAGCGCCGATTGAGGGATAGAGATATCCAGTCTCTGCCTGTCAAAATCCAGCCGGGTGGAGGCATCCGGTATAAATGCGCCGGGATCGGTAATTATTGCCTCGGCAGGCAGCATGGATAATTCAGGAAATGCCTTGACCCTGACACCAAGTGATTCCAGCACGCTCCGGTTAAGCTCCGGCGCCAGCCCGACGCCGTTAACAGATACAAAAGAGATATTTTCCGTTCGGATATAATTTTCATTAAGCCATATTTCCACCCTGTAGGTGCCGGGTAACTGTTCTCCCCGCTCGAAGCGGCCCAGATCGATGCCCTGAGAAGTCGAGTGTGTTTTTTCAAGCGCATCGGCCATAAAATAGAGTTCGCCCGCAGCTGCGGGAAAAACGCCCGAAATAAAAAGCGCTATCGTCGAGAGTCGACTTACGCGGTTAGGCCACGAGCCAGAGAAAAAACCATATCGAGAAAAAGGAACAGTATTCACTTTGCTTACCTGCGCGAGTGACATAGCGTATTGTTAATATTTTTTATTTCAGCATCTGGCGCTTTTCTGTCGTTACGCCACCAAAATCATTTATGGCTTTCCAGGCCACCTGCGTTCCACTGCCGGCCACCGTTGCGGAACTAAAGGGTGAAATCATCGGCGGCTGCGCAATCGTTTTATTGCCAATCGTTAATGAATAAAGAGAAACGTAGAACGGCGTTGGGTTATTAATCACCAGGTGTTCACCGCGCGTCTCAAACTTTAATTTCGTCCATGCTTCACCGGATTTTTCAGACGCCAGCGCCGCAGGGCGATAGAAAATTTTCATACGCGTCTTAACGGCAATAAGCAGCCGATTTTCATCTGACCGGGTCATTGAGGGAATAGACTTAACGTTTAGCCAAAAAAAAGATTCGCGATTATCAGGCAGTGTTTTTTCACCGGTATAAATGATCCGCAGCGTATTTTCATGGCCTCCGTCTAGGCGGAACAGGGGCGGCGTAACGATAAAAGAAACCTTCTCCTTCGAGTTTTCACCTAACTCAACCCATGACTGAATTAAATAGGGAACGGCATCCCGACTGTTACTCACCGGGAGTGAGGCTTCGCTTTCATTTCCATTATAAATTAAGCGTGTCCCCCCGACGGTTATGCTGGCCTTAACCGGTAGAGAGAGCAGGCAAACGCCTGATAACGCAATCGTTCGAATAAGTTGACTCATCATACGTTCCCAATATTTCAGCAAGAGACAACGGGGCGCACCTTAGGTACGCCCGGGATATTACTGATAGGTAATGGTAAAATCTGACGTCGCGTTTGCCGTACCCGCCACCACGGCAGCCTGCGTTGCCTTATATTTGGCCACGAAGGTCATCTTATTGCTGTTTGCGGCATCTTCGCCTGCGCTGGTGTCAAGGGTGATGCTCTTCGACTGGGTTGCCAGAGGGATCGCGGTAATGCCATCCTCTTCATAAAACGCAACGCCTACACCTTTCGCCGTTTGATCGCTGTTCAGCGCAAGAATACTGGTGTCAGAGCTGTCCGCAGTACCATCAAACTTAATAGATGCAGAGGTAACGGCCGCGGGGCAATTGTTCAACATAATGCTGAAGCGGGTTGCAGCAGCAACAGATCCGGCCGCGCTGAACGAGCTTTTAGGGATTTTCCCAAGGTTAACGGTCTGATTCGCCGTACTGGATTCAATCGTACAGGCCGAATCAAGGATTGTGCCGGTGAAATTAATTTTTCCATCGGCCGCCTGAGCGGCAAAGGTGATTCCACTCACGGCAGCGGCCGTCAGTACATTACGAATTACACGGGTAACTTTAGTTTGCATAGCTTTATCCTTAGGATTGAACATTATCTGCATTGACGTCATGTCAATGCAGGAACAGCGGAATAAGTCCGCTAAACCAGTTAATGTATTATTTATTGCCCAGTCAGGCTGATTTTAGACAAGGATGGTGATAAGCCTGAGTGGATAAAATAACGATGAGCTGTTTCATCTCTGAACTGCTTCCTAATGCAAGTCGCTTTCTTAAATAGTAGTTTTTATTAATGTCATCGCGGTCATTGCAACGATATTTCCCGGTCGACGCATCGTATAGCGTCATCAGAAAGTCCAGATGTTCTGGCGATAACTTTACCGATAACCTGTCGTAAATAACATCGGCTACTTCCCAGGGTTTTTCCGTTGCGGGGAGTTTCGCTGCGCGATCGCAAAGCGCCTTCAACTCTTTGATCGTCGTAACCAGCCAGAAGAGTTTTAAATAGCTATTGCCTGTGTTTTCTTCTGGTGAAATAAAATAGGTTCGTCGCGATAATCCTCTGGCCGCGAGCCGAGAATACAACCACCTTATGTTATCTGTTGTTTCATCAATTGCATCAATCAAAATGCAAGGCTTATCCAGGATCGTTGCACAGACGATAAACTCAAGGCGGTTATCAAAAAAGAATACCGCTTTGTCCGCTGAGGATAAGCCCTGAATGGCCTGCCTCATTGCAAAATTCCGAGTGAACACCAGTAGCGTCGTCAACGTTCATTCCTTTTTTTAATTCACATAACATGATTAAGATGAAGTTTTGACAACATATATGCGCTCTAAGCAAGACCTATCGATTACATAAGCTTTTCCATCAACCCTTGCAAAGGGATACCGCTCAAAGCCGACGGTATTAAACGCATTTTGAATTTTTTTAATCATGGATAGTAGATAAGATCTGGAGCACCGCAACCCATGATCTTCAAAAACATGTACGATGATGTCATTATCGTAGACAATTCCTTCATCCATTCCTGACAATAAATACTCAAACAATCTGGCTTTCGTTGTACCAAATCTTTTGATTCGGCCATTTTTGATATTAATTAGCGTGCGCGTTGTTGGCCTGTATTCCAGATGCTGGAAAATGGTGTATCCATACAGAAGTTCGTCAGAGACAAAAGGCACAACCACTCCTTAGGGGCTTATCGTTCTCATTTCTTTGACATCTCCTCCTCCGCACTGGGTAATCAGTGTTCGCCTGATTTGTAGAAGATGGTATTTGAATGAAGAAAATGTGACAATGAGACAGATTTATCAAGATAAAAAATCACAACTTCGACTCTATTAGAAATATTAAACCACTAACTTAACATTATTAAGTATAAAAATCCTTTTGATAAAAAAATGTATAAAGCCAACACTAATTTTTAACGCAATTATTACACAAGCATATTCATCCATTATAATTAACAAAACAGAACAAAAAACCAAACAATAAACAATCAATAAATCAAATCAATAAGTTAGTAGAGTAAAGAAAAGGAATTAAACCTTTTCTTAATAGGGTTAATTTAAGATTATTCATGACAAAACTTTGAGTTTTAGTAAAACGCCCAATACAAAACCTGAATTTTCTTTACAAAACTCTAACCCCCTCTCGTTTGAATAATTAAAAAACTTATTAAAAATCAATCACATCATGAAAAATCACACTCAGATCAATTTTTTTGATGAAAATTAACATTATTCCGGCACATTCCTTCTTCCCTTCCCGTGATGAGTTCTGCCAGCAAACTCAAGAGATAAAAAAGGCAAGTGCCGATAGACACTTGCCTTATATTGCGCGTTTGTAAAAAGTAACTTACGTATCCGGGAACATCACGCTATTCCCCGGCGCTTCCCTGTGCAGATGGATAAAGTTCAGGTGCCGTTCATACTGGTCCAGAATGTCCGTTATTACCTGCTCCTTGCTGTAGTCCATCAAATCATTCCCCTGGCTTCCTTCAAGCAGGAAGGTCTCCAGCCGGTAGTAGGTCGATTTCCCGCTGCGCGCCCGGTAGGTAAAGCCGGGGACCGAGTACTGCTGCGGCCAGATCTGGTAGACAAAGTTCTGCTCGTCGCCCATGTGCACCAGCAGATCCAGGTGCCCCAGGGTTTCACCCTCCTCCGGCGGCAGGTTTTTCAGCTCCACGTAGGCGCCACGCAGCTTCAGCTCCTGCGCCACCTCTTCCATTGCCGGGAAGCAGACCGTCTCCATCATCTGTTTGGTGTAGCGCGTGCCCGGGTAGTTCATCAGGCGCGACAGGCGTTTCTTCCAGCTCAGTCTGTCCTGCGCCCCCATCGGACGCGGTGCGGTATCGCGGCTGGCGCTGACGCGGCGGTAATCTTCCACCTTGAGCGATTTATACAGCCCGGCCATCACAAAGAAGATGACGAAGCTGAACGGCAGCCCCATGATCACCGTGGTGTTCTGTAGCGCCGAGATGCCGTTGGTCATCAGCATGCCGAGCGTCAGCAGGCCGATGGCGACCGACCAGAAGATGCGCAGCCAGTTCGGGGCATCGCTGTTGATATCCTTCAGCTTCGAGGTGAAGTTACCCAGCACAAGCGCGCCGGAATCCGCCGAGGTGACGTAGAACAGCAGGCCGGTAATGGTCGCCACGGAGGCGCTAAAGGTGAACGCCGGGTACTGCGCCAGCAGGCTGTAGAAGCCGCGCTCCGGGTGCGCCATCGCTTCCTGTGCAAAGGTCGCGTTGCCGTGGATAATCTCATGCAGCGCGCTGTTGCCGAACACCGACAGCCACAGCAGGGTAAAGGTGAACGGGATAATCAGCGTGCCCATCACAAACTGGCGGATGGTGCGCCCGCGCGAAATACGCGCCAGGAACAGGCCGACAAACGGCGACCACGCCACCCACCACGCCCAGAAGAACAGCGTCCAGTTGTTCATCCACTCCACCGGACGGTCAAAGGCGAAGCTGTTCAGCGTCATGCCCATAAAGCGGTTCACGTAGTCGCCCACGTTCAGCACTAAAGCATTGAGCAGGAATGAGGTGTCGCCCATAAACAGCACGAACAGGATGAGGCCCAGCGCCAGCGCCACGTTCAGTTCGGAGAGCACGCGGATGCCTTTATCGACGCCCGACGTCACCGAAATGGTGGCAATAATGACGGAGAGCGCAATCAGCGCCGCTTTCGCCGCCATCGAATCCGGAATATCAAACAGCACGCTCAGGCCGTAGTTAAGCTGCACCACGCCAATCCCGAGCGTGGTCGCAATACCGAAGATGGTGCCGATCACCGCCGCGATATCGACGCTGTGACCAATCGGACCGTTGATCTTTTTACCGAAAATCGGGTACAGCGCGGAGCGGATGTTGAGGGGCAAATTATAACGATAGCTAAAGTATCCCAGCGCCATCCCCATCAGGGCGTACATTGACCAGCCGGTCAGGCCGTAGTGGAACAGCGTCCAGACCATCGCCTGGCGCGCGGCCTCCATCGTCTGCCCTGCCCCTTCCGGCGGCTGCATATACTGCGTGACCGGTTCCGCCACGGAGAAGAACATCAGGTCAATGCCGATCCCCGCGGCAAACAGCATCGCGGCCCAGCTCAGCAGGCTGAATTCGGGCTTGGACTGCTCTGGCCCGAGCTTCACGGAGCCGAAGCGCGAGCAGGCAATGCAGACCACAAAGACGATGTAGAGCGTCGCCGCCAGCAGGTAGTACCAGCCGAAGGTCTTCGATACCCAGTTCAGGGTGCGCCCAATCCACTCGG
This sequence comes from Enterobacter cloacae complex sp. 2024EL-00227, assembly GCF_043945315.1. NCBI lineage: Bacteria > Pseudomonadati > Pseudomonadota > Gammaproteobacteria > Enterobacterales > Enterobacteriaceae > Enterobacter > Enterobacter cloacae complex sp. 2024EL-00227. The sequence goes on along the minus strand of NZ_JBIMQP010000006.1, from coordinate 295,942 downwards.
CAGAAAAATCGCGAAAGAAGATCGTTGTCAGGGAAAACAACAAAATCAGCCCGGCGGACGTATAAAAAACGACCGGGTTGATTTTGTCTTTTTCTCTGTCCTGTGAAAGGTCTGTCATCCAGTATCCTCACTGTTTTTGTAACTATTAAAATCCAAATCCGCAACAATTAAGACACATTTTATATTGAACGTCCAATCAAAAACCGCTTTAATGGTTAACCAACGCTGATGAATGGAGTGGCAATAATGCCCAAAGTGGGGATGCAGCCGATCCGGCGCAGGCAGCTTATCGACGCCACGCTGGAAGCAATAAATGAAGTGGGAATGCATGACGCGACGATCGCGCAGATCGCCCGTCGGGCAGGCGTTTCCACGGGGATCATCAGTCACTATTTCAAAGACAAAAACGGCCTGCTGGAAGCGACCATGCGCGACATCACCGGCCAGCTGCGCGATGCGGTATTAAGCCGCCTGCACGCCCTGCCGAACGGCAGCGCGGAGCAGCGTCTGCAGGCGATTGTCGGCGGTAACTTTGATGAAACCCAGGTGAGCAGCGCGGCGATGAAGGCCTGGCTGGCCTTCTGGGCAAGCAGCATGCATCAGCCCATGCTCTACCGCCTGCAGCAGGTGAGCAGCCGCCGCCTGCTGTCGAACCTGGTGTACGAGTTCCGCCGCGAGCTTCCGCGCGAGCAGGCCCAGGAGGCGGGCTACGGGCTGGCGGCGCTGATCGACGGGCTGTGGCTGCGCGCCGCGCTGAGCGGCAAGCCGCTGGATAAGACCCTGGCGCAGTCGCTCACCAGCCACTTTATCAGCCAGCATTTACCGACCGACTAACCGAGGAGAATTTATGTCCCGAATGGCAGAACAGCAGCTTTATATCAATGGTGGTTATACATCGGCCACCAGCGGTCGCACCTTCGAGACCATTAACCCGGCCAACGGTGACGTTCTGGCGACCGTACAGGCCGCCGGGCGTGAAGACGTCGACCGCGCCGTGGAAAGCGCAAAACGCGGGCAAAAAATCTGGGCGGCGATGACCGCCATGGAGCGCTCCCGCGTTCTGCGTCGCGCCGTCGACATCCTGCGCGAGCGCAACGACGAGCTGGCAAAGCTGGAAACCCTCGACACCGGTAAAGCGTATTCCGAAACTTCCACCGTCGACATCGTCACCGGAGCGGACGTGCTGGAGTACTACGCGGGGCTGATCCCGGCGCTGGAAGGCAGCCAGATCCCCTTGCGTGAGACCTCATTCGTCTATACCCGCCGCGAACCGCTGGGCGTGGTGGCGGGCATCGGCGCGTGGAACTACCCGATCCAGATCGCCCTGTGGAAATCGGCCCCGGCGCTGGCGGCCGGCAACGCGATGATCTTCAAGCCAAGCGAAGTGACGCCGCTTACCGCCCTGAAGCTTGCCGAGATCTACACCGAAGCGGGCCTGCCGGACGGCGTATTTAACGTCCTGCCGGGCGTAGGCGCGGAGACCGGCCAGTACCTGACCGAGCATCCGGGCATCGCCAAAGTCTCCTTTACCGGCGGCGTCGCCAGCGGCAAAAAAGTGATGGCCAACTCGGCGGCCTCGTCCCTGAAAGAGGTGACGATGGAGCTGGGCGGTAAATCGCCGCTGATTATTTTCGACGATGCGGATCTGGATCTCGCGGCGGACATCGCCATGATGGCCAACTTCTTCAGCTCCGGCCAGGTGTGCACCAACGGCACCCGCGTGTTTGTTCCGGCTAAGTTCAAAGCCGCGTTTGAGCAGAAAATCACTGAACGCGTGGGCCGCATCCGCGCGGGCGATCTGTTCGATGAAGCTACCAACTTTGGTCCGATGGTCAGCTTCCCGCACCGCGACAGCGTGATGCGCTACATCGCCAAAGGCAAAGAGGAAGGCGCGCGCGTGCTGTGCGGCGGCGACGTGCTGAAGGGCGAAGGCTTCGATAACGGCGCGTGGGTGGCCCCAACCGTGTTCACCGACTGCACAGACGAGATGACCATCGTGCGCGAAGAGATCTTCGGCCCGGTGATGTCCATCCTAACCTATGAGTCCGTTGAGGAAGCGATTCGCCGCGCCAACGACACCGACTACGGGCTGGCGGCAGGCATCGTCACGACCGACCTGAACCGCGCCCACGGCGCCATTCATCAGCTCGAAGCGGGCATCTGCTGGATCAACACCTGGGGTGAATCCGCCGCAGAGATGCCGGTCGGCGGCTACAAGCACTCCGGCATTGGCCGCGAGAACGGCGTGATGACGCTGCAGAGCTACACCCAGGTGAAGTCCATCCAGGTTGAGATGGGTAAATTCCAGTCCATATTTTAACCGGGAGGTTTATTTGCAATTTGACTACATCATTATCGGGGCCGGCTCTGCCGGCAACGTGCTGGCGACACGACTGACTGAAGATCCGAACACCACCGTCCTGCTGCTTGAAGCAGGCGGACCGGATTACCGATTTGACTTCCGCACCCAGATGCCCGCCGCGCTGGCGTTCCCGCTGCAGGGCAAGCGCTACAACTGGGCGTACGAAACCGAGCCAGAACCCTTCATGAACAACCGCCGCATGGAGTGCGGACGCGGCAAAGGGCTGGGCGGCTCGTCATTGATCAACGGCATGTGCTACATCCGCGGTAACGCGATGGACCTCGACCACTGGGCGAAAGAGCCGGGCCTGGAGCACTGGAGCTACCTCAACTGCCTGCCCTACTACCGCAAGGCAGAGACCCGCGACGTGGGGCCGAACGACTACCACGGCGGCGACGGTCCGGTGAGCGTTACCACCTCGAAACCGGGCGTGAACCCGCTGTTCGAGGCGATGGTGGAGGCGGGCGTGCAGGCGGGCTATCCGCGCACCGACGATCTCAACGGCTATCAGCAGGAGGGCTTCGGCCCGATGGACCGCACGGTCACGCCGCAGGGCCGACGCGCCAGCACCGCGCGCGGCTATCTGGATCAGGCGAAACCGCGTCCGAACCTGACCATCCGCACCCACGCCATGACCGATCGCATCCTCTTTGAGGGCAAGCGCGCGGTGGGCGTCGAGTGGCTGGAGGGTGAAAGCACCATCCCATCCAAAGCGACGGCAAAAAAAGAAGTGCTGCTGAGCGCCGGGGCGATTGCCTCCCCGCAGATCCTCCAGCGCTCCGGCGTGGGCAACGCTGACCTGCTGAAGCAGTTTGATATCCCGCTGGTGCACGATCTGCCCGGCGTGGGGGAAAACCTGCAGGATCACCTGGAGATGTACCTCCAGTACGAATGTAAAGAGCCGGTCTCCCTCTACCCTGCCCTGCAGTGGTGGAACCAGCCGAAGATTGGCGCGGAGTGGCTGTTTGGCGGCACCGGCGTGGGCGCGAGCAACCACTTCGAAGCGGGCGGGTTTATCCGCAGCCGTGAAGAGTTTGAGTGGCCAAACATTCAGTACCACTTCCTGCCGGTGGCAATTAACTACAACGGCTCGAACGCGGTGAAAGAACACGGCTTCCAGTGCCACGTCGGCTCCATGCGTTCCCCGAGCCGTGGACACGTGCGCATCCAGTCGCGCGATCCGCACCAGCATCCGGCGATCCTGTTCAACTACATGTCCCACGAGCAGGACTGGCAGGAGTTCCGCGACGCGATCCGCATCACCCGCGAGATCATGCACCAGCCCGCGCTGGACAAGTACCGCGGCCGTGAAATCAGTCCGGGTATTGACTGCCAGACCGACGAGCAGCTGGACGAGTTTGTGCGTAACCACGCCGAAACCGCCTTCCATCCGTGCGGCACCTGCAAGATGGGTTACGACGAGATGGCGGTGGTCGACAGTGAAGGCCGCGTTCACGGGCTGGAAGGGCTGCGCGTGGTGGATGCGTCGATTATGCCGCAGATCATCACCGGCAACCTGAACGCCACCACCATTATGATTGGTGAGAAGATTGCCGATGCAATCCGCGGTCGCGAGCCGCTGGCGAAGAGCACGGCGGCGTATTATGTGGCGAACGGGGCACCGGTGAGACGCTAAGTCATTTGCCCTCTCCCCACCGGGGAGAGGGAATTCACTTCCCCGCTACAAATTTATTTTCATTTCCCTGCATCCAGTTTCCCCCCGCCCCTCGTATATGAGTATGTGAGCAACGCCTTTGCTCCTTAATCCGAGGATAAATGATGAAAAAGCTACTCAGTGTTGCATTCGTATCCAGCGCGATACTCTTCTGTGCAGGCGCATCAGCAGCCATGACGTCAGACACCGTAATGGTGGGCGGAGCGGCGATGTTCCCGAGCAAAAATATTGTTGAAAACGCCGTGAACTCGAAAGATCACACTACGCTGGTGGCCGCCGTCAAAGCGGCCGGGCTGGTGGATACGCTCCAGAGCAAAGGGCCCTTCACCGTGTTTGCCCCAACCAATGCGGCGTTTGCGAAATTGCCTGCCGGCACGGTCGAGAACCTGGTCAAACCCGAAAACAAAGCCACGCTCACCAGCATTCTGACCTATCACGTGGTCGCCGGTAATTACGATATGAAAGCGCTGGAGCAGAAAATTAAACAGGGCGGCGGTCACGCGGAGCTGAAGACCGTTAACGGCCAACCGCTGTGGATCATGAGTAACGGCCCGCACAATATTCAGCTTAAGGACGGTAAAGGTAACGTGGCGAACATCAGCACCTATGACGTTCATCAGAAAAATGGCGTGATCGATGTGATTGATACCGTCCTGATGCCTAAGTAGTTGTCTATACTTCGGAAGTGTGACGTTGCCTTCCGGGAAAAACATGGATAACGCGCTGGCTGAACAGCAGTTGAAATTAATGCAGGCGGTCGCAAACGGCGATCGCCGCGCATTTGAACAACTTTACCGACTCACATCGCCTCACCTGTTTGCCGTTGCGCTGCGCATGCTGCGCGACCGCGCCTGGGCAGAAGAGATCCTTCACGACTGTTTTGTCACCGTCTGGAGTAAAGCCGAAACCTATAACGCTACCCTGAGCTCCCCGATGACCTGGCTTACGCATATTGTTCGCAACCGCTGTATTGACTGGCTGCGCAGCGGGCAAACCCGGGCTGCAGCCCGTGAAGAGGCGTATTCGGAAGATATTCTGCTGAGCGAAAGCGATGAGCAGAATAACTGGCACGACGATGCGCAGGCAGAACGGCTCAGGCAGTGTCTCGAACATTTGAGCAGCGAGCAGCGCCAGAGCATTACGCTCGCCTACTATCAGGGAATGTCTCACAGCGACATTGCCGACTGGCTCCAGCAGCCTGTAGGCTCGGTGAAAAGCTGGATACGTCGGGCAATGGATCATCTTCGGGAGTGCGTGGGGCTATGAATGACGCAGAAAAACGCGACGACATGCTGGCTGCGGAATATGCCCTCGGCACGCTGCGGGGAGGAGCACGGCTTCAGTTCCAGAAAAGGGTCCTCCGTGAACCGGCTCTGGCCGCCCGCGTCGCGTACTGGCAGAAAATGTTCAGCACGCTGGATAGTCATCTTGTGCCCGTCCCTCCACCCGAGACGGTGTGGAAAAGAATCGCCCTCGATCTGCCGCCCAAAAAGCCTTTACGCAAAAGTCGGCCTTATGTCGGCTGGATGGTTGCGGCCTCCCTCGCCGCCCTGTCGGTCGTTGCCTGGTATGCAACCCGTACACCGGAACTCGCTCCGCTGATGGTCCTCAACGATGCCCAACAGCACGAGGAATGGGTCGTCAGCGCGGATGCCAGCCGCCAGCACCTGAGCATTGCCCCTCTTCGGCCGACGGCCGTCGCGGCGCAACACAGCCTCCAGCTTTGGCTGATCCCAGGCGGGCAGGCGCCGGTCTCCATGGGGCTGCTGCATAACGACATACCGACACGCGTCACCCTCAGGAACACAACGCTCCCTCCTGACGCCACGATAGCCATAAGCCTTGAACCAGCGGGCGGATCGCCCACTGGGCTCCCCACAGGCCCGGTGCTTTACAGTGGCAAATTGTAATTCTCAGGCCCTGTTCGCAGGGCCGCTATCGTGACCCCATTTCATTTAAATACTATTCTCGGTTACCTATAAGAATTAAATATTAGGCCTGTAATTAATGTAATTATTAAAAAACGACATTGACAGACTCTTGCGTACTCCATTAAGTTTTAAACGAACATTATTTTATTTCCGATACACAATATATCAAAAACCGCATTAATGAATTTGTCATTATTCATTAATGCTTCTCTGCCTTTTATTTTTTGCATCACTCAATAGCGAGATAAGATCATGAATAATAGTGCAAACAAGGTTGTTGTCATTACCGGTGCCAGCAGCGGTATTGGTCAGGCGATTGCCCTCCATTTAGCGAATAACGCGTTTTCGCTGGTGCTGGTGGCGCGCCGTCTGGACAGAATTAATGCCCTGGTGGATCAGATTATTCAGCAAGGCGGCAAGGCGATAGCCGTGAAGGCCGACGTGACTCGTCAGGAAGAGGTTCAGCGCGCCATTGACGCTGCCGTTGCCGCCTACCAGCGCGTGGATGTGCTGATCAACAACGCGGGCTTTATGGCTATCGCCCCCTTGAGCGAGCTGAAAACCGACGAATGGGACAAGATGATTGACACCAATCTGAAAGGGGTGCTGTACGGCATCGCGGCCGCGTGGCCGGTGTTCCAGCGTCAGGGCAGCGGGCATTTTATTAACGTTGCCTCCGTCGCGGGCATCAAGGTGCTGGCACCTGGCGGCGTGGTGTACAGCGCCACAAAATTCGCCGTCCGCGCGCTGAGTGAAGGCTTACGTCAGGAGGCGGGTAAAACTATCCGCACGACGCTTATTTCGCCCGGCGCCGTCGAAAGCGAACTGCAATTCGGCAGCTCTGACGAAGAGAGTAAAAAATTTCTCCGTGAGTTTTATAAGCAGGCTATTCCGGCTGACGCAATTGCCCGCGCGGTTTTATTTGCCATAGAACAGCCTGGCGACGTTGATATTAATGAAATTGTTGTGCGTCCGACGCAGGAAGAATTTTAGCCTGGGTTAAATAATACTGAATGAGGTGTCAGTATGATTAAATCATTAACGTCCTTATCAGATCTCAATATGCGAACGGGTGCCGATATTCTTCTTGAAGTGCTGGAGAGTGAAGGCGTGGAATATATTTTTGGCAACCCCGGCACCACCGAGCTTCCTCTGATTGATGCCCTGCTTCGCCATGAAAATATTCACTATATTCTGGCGCTTCAGGAGAGCACCGTGGTGGCGATTGCCGACGGCTATGCGAAAGCCTCCGGCAAAACGGGCTTTATCAATTTGCATACCGCGAGCGGCCTGGGGCACGGGATGGGGAATCTCATTAATTCGCGGATCATGAAAACCCCGCTGGTGGTGACCGTTGGACAGCAGGATACGCGGCACTACGTCCGCGACCCGCTGCTGTATGATGATATTGTATCCATTGGCTCCCCGGTCATGAAATGGGCGCAGGAGGTCACCAGCGCCGACCAGCTCCCGGTGCTGGTGCGCCGCGCGTTTCACGCTGCCAGCTACCCTCCGGCTGGTCCGGTGCTGCTCTCTCTGCCGATGAACGTGATGGAAGAGCTGAGCGACGCCGGAATACAGACGGCGTCGAGAGTGAACTACCACACCGTGGCGGGCTCGCTGGACGAGCTGGCGGAGGCGCTCAGCGAGATCGCGCCGGGCAGGATCATGATTGTGGCGGGCGATGAGGTGCACTCCAGCGGCTCGACGCAGGAGATTGTCGAGCTGGCGGAAGCGCTCAGCGCCCACGTCTACGGCTCCTCCTGGCCGCTGAATTTGCCTTTTCCCACTCAGCACGCGCTCTGGCGGGGCAATATGCCCACCACCGCCAGCGAAATCGCCAGCATCATCAATGCCTACGATGCCGTATTTATCATCGGCGGCAGAAGCCTGATCACCATTTTGTACAGCGAGGGCGAGGCTATTCCGGCGACCTGCGCGGTGTATCAGCTCTCGGCGGATATGCACGAGCTTGGCCGCACCTATGCCACTCGCCTTTCGGTGATGGGGGATATCAAGCTCTCCCTGCACGAACTGCTGCCGAAGCTTAAGCAGCGCCTGATCGCCAGCACGCTGGCCCACCAGCGGCTGCTGGTTACGGCCCGCGACGAACGGGAGAAGGAGTGGCAGCAGCAGGAGGAACGTCTGGCCGCCGAGCGGCTACGCCCGGCGCTCTCCCCGATGGTCGCAGCCTGGGAAGTCATCCGATCCATTCCGGCGGGTACCACCATCGTGGATGAGGCGATAGCGACCGCCAGGCATGTCCGCCGGTTCATCTCTGACCAGCAGCACCAGCGCTACTACTTTATGCGCGGCGGCGGACTGGGCTGGGGGATGCCCGCAGCAGTAGGTCACTCGCTGGGGCTGGGCCGCGAGCCGGTAGTGTGTTTAGTTGGGGACGGAGCCTCCCTCTACTCGCCGCAGGCGCTCTGGACGGCGGCACACGAAAATCTGCCGGTCACCTTTATCGTCATGAATAACAGGGAGTACAACATCCTGAAAAACTTTATGAAGAGCCAGGCTGACTACAGCTCAACGCGGCTGGGGCGTTTTATCGGGATGGACCTGGTGAACCCGCATATCGATTTTCAGTCGCTGGCCACCGCCATGGGCGTCCACTGCTGCCGGGTGACCGAGGCTGCGGATATCGCCGAAGCGGTAACACGCGGCCTGCAGTCAGGAAAAACCAACCTGATTGAAATCGCGATTTCCGCGGATTAACCGCGCGTTTACGCTGTACCCTACATAAAAAACTTATAACCGAAACGCCTCAAGCCGCTTTATCTGCCGCCCTTCCTCGTCAAAATTCTCTGCCGCCAGCCAGGCGCGCAGCTCCGCGTCTCTTTGCGGCCATTCGCCGTCAATAATAGAAAGCATATCGCTGTCGCGGTTGCGCCCTTTACGCACCAGCTTCTGGCGCAGGCGTCCTTCCCAGACAAACCCCAGCCGCTCCGCCGCCCTGCGCGACGCCACGTTCATGGAATCGCACTTCCACTCGAGGCGCCGGTAGCCGTGCTCAAACGCATTTTTCAGCAGCAGCCACACCGTTTCGGTGCCGATGCGGGAACCTTTCATTTTGCGCGACCAGGTGACGTGACCAATTTCCACCGACCCCAGCAGCCGCTCGTTGGCCATATAGCTCACCAGCCCCACCGCCCGTTCGTTGCGTAAGTCAATGACGGCAAACGGCACCAGCTCATCGTCCATGACCTTCGCCATGATCCAGTGCGCGGTGGCTTCCACGCTCGTGGGCTGCGTGCTGGCAAGCCACGTCCAGTCGCTGTCGTCCCCCAGCGCGTAGGCCTCAAAGAGATCGGCCGCGTGGCGATCGGCGTCCAGCGGCTCCAGGCGACAATACTGGCCGAACAGCGGCGTGCGGGTTAACGCGCGCGCGCCTTTCCAGTCGGGAACGATATCGTTAACGGTTTGACCATATTGATTGATTTCGGGCACGGCGGTGACTCCCTGAAAGGTAAGGCATTTGTTATAGCAGGTTAAAAAGCAGGCGAAAAGCCGCGTGTTTTAATAGCCCGAGCGCATGCGATATTCCCGGAAGGCATAACTAAAGCTGAATTTCGACTTTGTGGAATGTCACAGTCGCCCTAACGTAGCGGAGCATAAAACAATCACAATATATTCTTCTCAGGGATCGCTATGACAAAAAAACTGTTGCCGTTACTGGTGCTGGCTGCGCTCTCAGGCGCCGCCCACGCCGCTACGCCGCCCAACACGCTGGTAGTTGCCCAGGGGCTTGATGACATCGTGAGCCTCGACCCGGCCGAAGCCAACGAGCTCTCCAGCATCCAGACCGTGCCGAGCCTGTACCAGCGTCTGGTGCAGCCGGACCGCGATAATCCGGAAAAAATCACGCCGGTTCTGGCAGAAAGCTGGGACGCGGACGCGGCAGCAAAAACCCTGACCATCAAGCTTAAACCCGATGCGACATTCGCCTCCGGCAACCCGCTGCGCCCGGAAGACGCGATCTTCTCTTATACCCGCGCCGTGACGCTGAACAAATCCCCGGCCTTTATCCTCAACGTGCTGGGCTGGGACGCGAGCAACATCGCCAGCCAGCTGAAAAAGGTGGACGATCATACCCTCCAGCTTCACTGGACGGCGGACGTTAGCCCCTCGGTGGCGCTGAATATTCTCTCCACGCCGATAGCCTCCATCGTCGATGAAAAGCAGGTCGCCGCAAACGTCAAGGATAACGACTTCGGTAACGCGTGGCTGAAAATGCACTCGGCGGGCAGCGGCGCGTTCAAAATGCGCGTCTACCAGCCGCATCAGGCCATCGTGCTGGAAGCCAACGATTCCGCCCCCGGCGGCGCGCCGAAGCTCAAAAGCATCATCATTAAAAACGTTCCCGATCCGGCTTCACGCCGCCTGCTGATCCAGCAGGGGGATGCGGACGTGGCGCGCGATCTGGGTGCAGATCAGATAAGCGCCCTGGACGGCAAGCCGGGCGTGAAGGTGCTGAGCATTCCGTCCGCCGAGCAGAATTACCTGGTGTTTAACACCGGCAACAGCGCCAATCCGCTGCTGAACAACCCGGCGTTCTGGGAAGCGTCGCGCTGGCTGGTCGACTATGACGGCATCACGAAGAACCTGCTGAAAGGCCAGTATTTTGTTCACCAGAGCTTCCTGCCGGTCGGCCTGCCGGGCGCGCTGGAAGACAATCCGTTTAAATTTGACCCGGCAAAAGCGAAGGCAATCCTCGCCAAAGCGGGCATTAAGGACGCGCACTTCACGCTGGACGTGGAGAACAAGCCGCCGTTTATCACCATCGCCCAGTCGATGCAGGCGAGCTTTGCGCAGGGTGGCGTGAAGGTGGATCTGCTGCCTGCCGCCGGGAGCCAGGTCTATGCCCGCGTGCGCGCGAAGCAGCATCAGGCGGCGATCCGTCTGTGGATCCCGGACTACTTCGACGCGCACTCCAACGCCAGCGCCTTCGCGTGGAACGACGGGAAGTCCAGCACCGTGGCCGGTCTGAACGGCTGGAAAATTCCGGAGCTGAACAAGGCCACGCTGGCGGCGGTTGCCGAACCGGATCCGGCGAAACGTCTGGATCTGTACAAGAAGATGCAGGAACAGCTGCAGCAGAGCTCGCCGTACGTCTTCGTCGATCAGGGCAAAACCCAGATCGTGGTGCGCGATAACGTGAAGGGGTATCAGCAGGGGCTGAACGCGGATATGGTCTGGTACGATCGCGTCACGAAGTAGCCCTTGTTGCCGGGTGGCGCTGCGCTTACCCGGCCTGTGTTCTCGGTTTTTGTAGGCCGGGTAAGGCGAAGCCGCCACCCGGCATGAAGAGATTTTCCATGCCACATCTTTCCACCCGCGTGCTTCAGGGTCTTCTGACCCTGCTGCTCACGCTCTTCGGGCTGCTGCTCGTCACGTTTGCGCTCTCGGCGTTTTCACCGGTCGATCGCGTGCTGCAGATCGTCGGCGATCACGCCAGCCAGTCAACGTACGATCAGGTTCGCCACCAGCTCGGGCTGGATCGTCCCCTGCCCGTGCAGTTCTGGCACTACCTGCAAAACCTTGCCCACGGAGATTTAGGCATCGCCAGCGCCACCGGGCAGCCGGTGCTGCAGGATCTGCTGCACGCCTTCCCCGCCACGCTGGAGCTGGCGACCCTGGCGTTAATCATCGGGTCCGTGCTCGGCGTGACGGCCGGGGTGCTGTGCGCCCGCTACGCCGGTTCGCCGCTCGATTTAGCGATCAGAACGCTCACCCTGCTCGGCAACTCGGTGCCGATTTTCTGGCTCGGCCTGCTGATGCTGGCTCTGTTCTACGCGAAGCTGCAGTGGAGCGCGGGCCCCGGCAGGCTGGACGATATCTGGCAGTTCACCGTCGAGCCGCGCACCGGCTTTGCGCTGATAGATACCTGGCTTTCCGGCGATCGCGAGGCATTCCGCAACGCCATCAGCCACCTGGTGCTGCCGGTGGTGCTGCTGGCCTACTACTCGCTGGCGAGCATTACCCGTCTGACCCGCTCCGCCTGCCTCAGCGAAATGAACAAGGAGTACATCCTGCTTGCCCGCGCCAAGGGTGCCGGGGAGATGGCCATTCTGCTGCGCCACGTGCTGCCGAACATTCGCAGCACCCTGCTGACGGTGATTGCCCTGGCCTATACCAGCATGCTGGAAGGTGCGGTATTAACCGAAACCGTCTTCTCGTGGCCGGGCATCGGACGCTATCTCACCACCGCCCTGTTCGCCGGAGACACCACCGCGGTCATGGGCGGCACGCTGCTGATCGGCGTCTGCTTTGTCCTGATCAATAACCTTACCGACCTGCTTGTGCGGGCGACCGATCCCAGGGTGCGCTGATGCCGTTTTATCTCTTCTTACGCCGCCTGCGCCGCTCCCCTGCCGCCGTTTGCGGGCTGATTGCCCTGGCGCTGCTGGTGTTTATTGCCCTGTTCGCGCCCTGGCTGGCACCGGTTGATCCGAACTGGCAGGACGCCGCCGCGCGCCTGCAGGCACCGAACGGCCAGCACTGGCTGGGCACCGACGGCTACGGGCGCGATCTGCTCTCGCGCCTGATTTACGGCACCCGTCCGGCGCTCGGGCTGGTGGCCCTGGTGACGGTCATTACCCTGCCCGCCGGGCTGCTGGTGGGGATCCTGTCCGGCTACTACGGCGGCTGGCTGGAGCGAGTCCTGATGCGCTTTACCGACGTGGTGATGTCGATGCCGCGCCTGATCCTCGCCTTCGCGTTTGTGGCGATGCTCGGCCCGGGGCTGGTCAACGGCGCGCTGGCGCTGGCCTTAACCAGCTGGCCCGCCTACGCGCGTCAGGCCCGGAGCGAGATTCAGCGTCTGCGCCACAGCGATTATCTGGCCGCCGCGGAGATGATGGGGATCCGCGGCCCGCGCCTGCTGGTCGGCCATATTCTGCCCCTGTGCCTGCCGTCCGCGATTGTGCGGCTGGCGCTGGATCTGGCGGGGATTATTCTGGCCGCCGCTGGTCTCGGCTTCCTCGGCCTTGGCGCACGGCCGCCCATGGCCGAATGGGGCGCGATGATTGCCGACGGCATGCAGGTGATTTTCGACCAGTGGTGGATTGCCGCTATTCCGGGCGGAGCGATTCTGTTTGCCAGCCTGGCGTTTAACCTGCTGGGCGATGGCCTGCGCGATGTACTGGAGCCACAGCATGACTGAACACCGCGTCATCGTCGATGCGCTGAATATCGACTACCCCGCCTCACGCGTGGTCAACAACCTGAGCTTTACGCTTGGCAACGAGCGGCTGGCGCTGGTGGGGGAATCCGGCTCCGGCAAGTCCATGTCCGCCCGCGCCCTGATGGGTCTGGTGCGTAAACCCGGTATCGTAAGCGCCAACCGGCTTAACGTGCTGGGCAACGATCTGCTGACCCTGAACGCCCGCCGCTGGCAGTCGCTGCGCGGCAACGGGATTGCGATGGTCCTGCAGGACCCGCGCTACGCCCTTAACCCTGTGAAAAGCGTCGCCGCGCAGCTTGATGAGGCGCTGACCCTGCATCAGCGCCTGCCGCGTCCGGAGCGTACGGCGCGTATTCACGACATCCTCCGCGCCGTCGGGCTGAGCGAGAACGTGCTGTCACGCTATCCCGGCGAACTTTCCGGAGGCATGGGCCAGCGGGTGATGATTGCGATGGCGCTGATCAACAACCCGCAGGTGCTGATTGCCGACGAACCGACCTCCGCGCTGGACGCCCGCCTGCGCAACCAGATCCTCGAGCTGCTGGTGCAGCAGTGCGAAGAACGCCAGATGGCGATGCTGCTCATCAGCCACGATCTGCCGCTGGTGGCGGAGCACTGCGACCGCGTGCTGGTGATGTATCAGGGCGAAAAGGTGGATGAGATGACAGCGAGCCAGCTCCCGCTGGCGACGCATCCGTACACGCGAACCCTGTGGACCTGTCGTCCAGACGCCCATACCTATGGGCAGATGCTGCCGACGCTCGACCGTTCGCAGCCGTGGAAGGAGGCCAGCGATGGCGATCGTTGAGGTTAACCAGGTGCAGGTCGCCTTCGGGGAAAAAACGGCGGTTTCGGCCGCCAGCTTTAGCATTGAGAAAGGCGAGACGTTCAGCCTGATCGGTGAATCCGGCTGCGGGAAATCGACTATTCTGCGCGTGCTGGCGGGGCTGCAGCGCGAGTGGCGCGGCAGTATTGCGATGCTGGGAGAAGCGTTAACGCCAGGGCGACGCTTTGAAGGCGAGCTTCGCCGCAACGTGCAGATGGTGTTTCAGGATCCGTGGGCGTCGCTGCATCCCAACCACACGATTTCTCGCACGCTGTCGGAGCCGTTGAACATTCGCGGCGAGACGCAGGTCGCGGAGAAGGTGGCCAATGCGCTGCACGAAGTGGGGCTCTCCGCCGACGCGGGCAGGCGCTATCCGCACCAGCTTTCCGGCGGCCAGCGTCAGCGCGTTGCCATTGCCCGCGCGCTGCTGCTGCGCCCGCAGCTACTGCTGCTGGACGAGCCGACCTCGGCGCTGGATATGTCGGTGCAGGCGGAAATCCTGAACCTGCTTAATCGCCTGAAGGCCGAGCATGAGATGACCTATCTGCTGGTGAGTCACGACGCGGACGTGATTGCCCATATGTCCGACCGGGCGGCATTGATGGCGCACGGGAAGATCCAGAAGGTGTTTGACCGTGAGGCGATGTTACGGGGCGAGCACAGGATGGGTTAAGTGCGTGCGGCGGTGCCCGGTGGCGCTGCGCTTACCGGGCCTACGTTTCGTGCCGCGTTGATGGTTCTTCGTAGGCCGGGTAAGGCGTGCCGCCACCCGGCAAACAATTACTTCAGCAGCTTCACCGTGGCATCGATGTCGATCTCATCTTCGGTGAAGATCAGCGTCGTATTCTGGAAGGTGGTGATCGCCAGCTTCTTCACCGTGCGCATTTCGCCCGGCTTTTTATCGGATTTTGGCTTGATGCTGTTCATCAGCAGGCCCACCGACAGCACCGCGTTCTCTTTGTCGATTTTGGTATCAACGGGCTCTTCTTCGCTGAACACCACGAAGGATTTGATCGAGGTGAGCTTTACGCGCTCGCCTGCGATATAGAGATGTTTGCTTTCGGGGATCACCTTCACCGCATAGGCGGAAAGGCCTTTGTTGTTGGTGGTAGGCTCGAAGGTCACCGCGGCATCTTTCTTAATCAGATCGGGGTTCGCGACCTTAATCACATGAAAATAGCGGTTGTCGCCGTTTTCATCTTTGATAAATCCAAAGCCTTTATCTTTAAACCACGTTGTGATTGTACCGTTCATCGCTGTTACCGCCTGTCAGATCGTAATGACTAAAGTTTTGCAGCGCGCAGTGTAATGCACAATGACGGAGGAGACAAAAAAAAGCCCCTGCACGGGGGCAGGGGAAAACTCATGTCAGAGCTTATTAGAATTTAGTTGAACACCATCCCACCATCGATGAGCAGAGACTGGCCTGTCATGTAGTCAGAGTCCGGTCCTGCCAGGTATGAGACGCAGGCGGCGACATCTTCCGGTTCGGACAGGCGGCCAAGCGTAATGCGTTTGGCAAAAGTCTCGGTTCCGTAGCCGAGCGGTTTACCCGCCGCCTCGGAGACCTGACGGTCGATCTCCGCCCACATCGGCGTTTTCACGATGCCCGGGCAGTAGGCGTTAACGGTGATCCCCAGCGGAGCAAGATCCCGCGCGGCGGTCTGGGTTAGGCCGCGCACCGCGAATTTACTGGAACTGTAGACGGCCAGCTCCGGGTTACCGGTGTGGCCCGCCTGGGAGCAGGCGTTGATGATTTTCCCGCCGTGCCCTTCTTTACGAAACGCGTCAATCGCGGCCTGAATGCCCCAGATCACCCCTTTCACGTTGATGTTGTAGACTTTGTCGACAATCTCCGGCGTGATGGATTCGATTGGCGTGGATGGCGCGACCCCGGCGTTATTGACGATCACGTGGAAACCGCCCAGCGCGGTGCGGGCTTTCTCCACCGCCGCAAATACCTGCTCGCGGTCAGAAACGTCTACCTTCACGGCGACGGCGTTACCGCCGTTACGGATAATTTCATCGGCCACGGCTCTGGCCGTTTCCGCGTTATAGTCGGCGATGGCGACGGCAAAGCCATCCTTCACCAGGCGAAGCGCAATCGCTTTACCAATCCCCTGGCCTGAGCCTGTTACGAGAGCAACTTTTTGCATTTCTCTGTCCTTATGTTGAGTCACAAAATCTGGCTGAGATGGAGCTGGCCCATCAGCAGCGGGTTATCGCTGTAGTCGACGGGAATGGCCACCACGGCCGGGCCATCCACATCCATTGCCGCGCGCAGCGTGGGTTCGAGCGCGTCGGCGCTCTCCACGGCAAAGCCTTTCGCGCCAAAGGCGTCGGCATAGACTTTGAAATCGACCGGGCCGAACTCGACGCCGGAAAGACGCTGGTATTTTTTCTCTTCCTGAATGGCAACCATGTTGTAGCCGTTATCCACCCAGATGATGTGCAGCACGTTAGCGTTGAGGCGCACCGCGGTTTCCAGTTCCATGCTCGACTGCAGGAAGCCGCCATCACCGGAGACCGACACCACCTTGCGGCCCGGGTTGACCAGCCACGCGCCAATGGCCCACGGCAGCGCGACGCCCATGGTCTGCTGGCCGTTAGAGATCATCACCTGACGCGCCCGGAAGCTGTAGAGGTAGCGGGCGATCCAGATGTGGAAGCTGCCCATGTCGACGGTCAGGGTCACGTCGTTATTCACGATGTCCTGCATGGCCCGCACGATACGCAGCGGATGCAGGGCGAACTGATTAAGCGAGGCGCCGCGGCGATCGAGCAGATCGCGCTGATGCTGGCGATCGACCAGAATTTCGGAGGCCCGCTGGCTCAGCTCCAGCTTGTGGTCGATCCGGTTCGCGAGCTGATTCAGCGTTTCGGCGATGTCCCCCACCAGCTCCAGATCCGGCACGTAGTTACGTTCTTCATAGGCAGGCAGCACGTCGATGTGCACCAGCGTGGCGTCGCCGCTGTTCCACATGGACGGCTCGTACTCCACCGGGCTGTAGCCGATGCAGATAATCAGGTCCGCCAGATGGAGCAGCCTGTCGCCCGCCTGGTTATTGAACAGACCGACGCGTCCGGCGAAGCGGGTGAAGTGCTCCTGGTTCACCGCCCCGGCGGCCTGATAGGTGCTGGTGACCGGAATACGGCTTTTCTCCAGCAGCTTGCGCAGCGCCGCGCTGTTGGCGGGCTGGCTCGCCATCAGCCCCAGCAGGATGACCGGGTTTTTGGCCTTTTCGATAAGCTTCGCCACATCGTTGATAGCGGATTCCGGTGCCGGGCCCATCAGCGCGGGACCGCTGGCGGGTAAAATCGCCCCCGTAGCGGGCTGGTCGACAATATCCTGCGGCAGGCTGACGAACGCGCCCCCCGGCCTGCCGTGCTCGGCGGCGCGAAACGCATTCGATACCACCTCGGCAATCGCGTCCGGCGCACTCACCTCCACGGCGTATTTGGTGACCGGGCTGAACATGGCGACGGTGTCCATGCTCTGGTGCACCAGCTTGGCTTTATCCGCCCGCTTCACCGCCCCGCCCAGCGCCACCACCGGGTCGCCTTCGCTGTTGGCGGTAGCAATGCCGGTGATCAGGTTCGAGCAGCCCGGCCCGGAAGTGACCAGCGCCACCCCGGCCTTGCCGGTCAACCGCCCTACCGCCGCCGCCATAAACGCCGCGTTCGCCTCGTGACGCACCGGGATGATCTCAATGGAGGAGTCCAGCAGAGAGTCAAAGACCTTGTCGATTTTCGCCCCCGGGATCCCGAACACCTGCTTCACGCCCTGCGCTTCCAGCTGGCCGACAACCAAATCGGCGCCGTGCGCCCACTGACGTGACTGTTTCTCACTGTTCACGGTAGTTCTCCTGTTAGTTTTCGACGGCACGGATAGCCGCATCCAGATTGCTGGGGTGAAGGTTGGCCTGTAAGAACGCGCTGTCGGCGGGCAGGTCAATCATCAGCTTGTGAATTTCACCGAAGGTGAGCACGCCGCTCTCCAGCTGGTAGTCAAGCAGATGGCCCCCGCCCTGACGGTCGTCGGTGATGAAGTGTTCGTGGTAACCCGCCACGTTGATCCCCTGCATATGCTGCGGCGTGCGGAACCCGACCAGCACCCCTTCGCGCTGGTTAAAGCGGAACACCGGCTGGTCGTCCAGCACGTCGGTCATCGCGCGGTACGGCGGCGTCTGGCGCGGTACGGTGCGGGTGTGGGCATGGCGGAAGTTGCCGTCAATGCGCAGCGCGCAGAACAGGTTATCGGAGGGGATCTGCTGGTCGATGACGTCGTGGATCTGCTGACGGCTGACCGGCGCGTCGAAGGTTTTACGGTACTGCGGCTGGAACCAGGTCATCACCGCGAACGGCGTTTTCTGCTCCGGCTTCGCGGCCCGGGCGCTGCCGTCGGCGCGCAGCTGGTACACCTGGCTGCTGAAGGCAATCATTTCGCCGTCCAGCTCGTTGAAGGTGCCCAGACCAAAATCACCGTGTGCCAGCAGATCGGCGATGGTGGTCTCTCCTTCATACACGCCGCTTAGCAGGGCGCTCATTAGCGATGTCTGATAGATCACGCTGTCAGGATGCTGGGCGGAGAACCCGCGCAGGGTCTCGCACAAGCTGGCTTCACAGTCGCAGGCAGATGAATGCACCATCATGCTCGTCCTCTTCAACTTTATTTAGAAAGGTTAAATAAATGTTGACCCGATTCAGCAGAGAGTTCCAATATAGAAACCATGCTGGTTTGAGACGTTTTAGATATGGAACTTCGTTATCTGCGGTATTTTGTCGCGGTTGCACGCGAGCGACACTTCACCAGGGCGGCCGAAGCGCTGGGTATTTCGCAGCCTCCTCTGAGTCAGCAGATCAAACGGCTCGAAGAGGAAGTGGGCACGCCGCTGTTCAGACGCCTGACGCGGGGCGTGGAGCTGACCGAAGCGGGAGAAGCCTTCTACGAGGACGCCTGCAAGATCCTGGCGCTGAGCGACGCCGCGCTGGAGAAAGCCCGCGGCATCGCGCGCGGGCTGAACGGTAATCTGTCGATTGGCATCACCAGCTCCGATGCTTTTCATCCCAAAATTTTCGCGCTGATTCGCCAGTTTCAGGTGCAGAACATGGCGGTGCAGGTTCACCAGGTGGAAGCCAATATGTCGTCGCTGACGACGATGCTGGCGGAGGGCGAACTGGATATCGCCTTCGTGCGCCTGCCGTGCGAGAGCAGCAAGGCGTTCGAGTTAACCATCCTCGATCGGGAGCCGATGGTGGTGGCGCTGCATCGCGACCATCCGCTGGCGGCGTGCGATTCGCTGGCGTTAGAGCAGCTTCGGGATACGCCGGTGGTGCTGTTCCCGCAGGAGGTCGCGCCCGGCCTGTACGACCGGGTTCACGGCTGCTGCGAGCGGGCCGGGATCGACGTGCAGCACGCGCTGCAGTCGTCACAGCTTTCATCCTCCCTGAGCATGGTTTCCGCGGGCGGCGGGTTTGCGCTGGTGCCGAAATCCATGGCGGCCATTTCTCCGCCTAATGTCACCTACCACGCGCTGAGCTCGCCCGAGCTTTACACCGATATCGCGCTCTGCTGGCGCCGTTTTGAACGCTCGCGGACGGTGAAGCGGTTTCTGGCGATGATGAGCGAGGGGTAGCGGCCGGTTTGGTTGGTGGTTTTTGTAGGCCGGGTAAGGCGTAGCCGCCACCCGGCAATGCCCTTCTGGAAGCCGCCTCGCAAACCTGCAAGCAACCTTATGTAATTCAGGGGCATCCCCTTTCCTTCCTTTTTTCACCGCCGTAAAGTGCCTGCGTTGCGGCCCATCCGTAACCGGGCGTAGGAACCCGTTAGCATAACGTGACATTTTTACCTAAAGAGGATGCTAAATGGCTACTGTCCCTGAGTTTTCTTATGCGCCCTCTGAAGAAAGCGCCGTTCACCACCTCATCGACCTTCAACTTTGCGATTCCGCAGATCTCTTCGAACTGGCTGACACCTGCGCCGCCTGCGTGAGCGTGCTGGTTGAAACTGACGATCCTGTGACATTTTCTATACTTTGCGAGCGCTTGCTGGCACTGCTTAAACGCCTGCGTGAATGTTGCGATACAGAACTTCCCCCGCATCTGGTTGAACGGCTTATCGCAGGAGAAAAGATCGTTTCCTGCGTGCCAGACTGCTGGCAGGAGACGACGTTGCAGGTGGATTATGCCGTGGCGTTAACGCTGGCGGTGATGGGCGGGACACTGCCTGCGCGCGTGGCGAAAGAACTCACCGGGCTACTGCATGATATGGTCTGGCTGTTGGCGGAGTTTGTGAAGGAGCCGTATATCGCGACGCACTGAGGCGGGTGATGGAAGGCCGGAATTCTGCTGCTGCGGACGGGGGACGATTTCGGCCAGATACCCCTCTCTTTTCCTGGTAATTGCTTGCGGAACGCCATCTGATACTCTGGCTGCACTCAAGGGATGACAAGGAAGAGAAATGCTGAATCCTGGATTCGTGACCCGCAAAGCGCTTGCTCAGTGGCAGGATGTCCCCGCTTTTTTACCTCAGTTCCAGTTTCATGAAAAACACCGAACGGTCATTCATACTGCGCATCCCGAACATATTCTGCCGTTGATTGCAAACTTTGACGTCCGGCAAGATGTCGTCATTCGGCGGCTGATGTTTTTACGGCAATTACCGCAGAAATTTCTGCATAATCAGCAGGCTAACTCCATCGGCAACTTTGGCCTGCACAGTTTTACCCTTTTGAAAAACTCAGCATCTGAGCTCTGCTATGGCTTGCGAGGACAGTTCTGGCGTTCAGATTTTGGTCTGGAAAAAGTACCGGATGTCAGCGCTTTTCAGACGTCAGTGACGCCGGGCAGCGCGACATTGTTGCTGCGCTATCAGGTAACGGAATTGGCCCCAGGCCAGCATGAACTCAGTACAGAAACGTTCGTCGATTGCCCGGACAGAAGCACCCGGCTCAGAATGGCGGCTTACTGGCTGATAATCCGGGCGGGCAGCGGCTGGATCCGCAGGAGAACGCTGAAAGCGGTTAGGTTGAATATCGAGAAGCTGGACTGAAGTGCAACAGATAACCTTATGGCGTTCAGCGTTAGCACTTCGCTTTAAATATCCGTTTCCGGACGAGAACTGCCGGGAAGAAATGTTTGAGGAGCGGTTATTAGCAAAAAGCGGTACCGATCAACCGCCTTTAAAATGAATACCTGCGCGGCGGATATTCACCCTTAACACAAATTTACGCGGAAAATTACCTGTACAGTACAATTATTTATCGGTCAGTTGTGTTTGTAATAGACTTCGTTTAATCTATTGTTAATTATAAAATTTACCAAAGGTCCATATATGGAATGGGGATGCATAAAGTGTGGGGTCGAAATACCTCAGGACAGAGAGTTTTGCGACAGTTGCGAAGATAAAAACTTCAGGAAAATTGGAGGCTTTCTTTTTCTCCCTCTTATAGGATTAGTGGTCACTGCTGCTTCCTATCTTTTTGCAATGACAGATGCATTTAAATTTACGATAGAAAACTATTCGCATTTGAATGCAAATGCAAAAATCTTCTTCATGCTTTCCCTGGTTATTTATATAGGCGAATTTCTTTTTACAGTCACCGTTCTTTCATTTTTCCTAAAAAAGAAGAAATCGCTACCAAAGCTTTATATTTTGTTTTTAATATCAATCGTGACGACAATGTCATTTAATACCTACTTGCTTTACATATTAATTCCTGGCGCTGAAATTGGCTATAATGAACTTGTGCCAATTTTTAGAAACGTGATAACAGCTTTGATTTGGATTCCTTATTTCATAACATCTGTTCGCGTAAAAAGAACGTTTATCCGATAAAAGCACGTGTGGCTTCATCATTTGATGCCTGTGCATGCAGAGCTCTATTGTTCAACGTCCCGACATCAAAACTGAGCGGAGGCTATCACCCTCCGCTCATGATAGGGAAAGGGCAGAAAAGCGGGCAAGGTCCGCTTTTAGCAAAGAAAGGACATACCTCAATAACTGAAACTATTTCCATCCAGGCAAACTGCATGGGGAAGCTTATCACTCTGGTAAATAAATATCAGTGTTTTTAATGCTTTCATACCACTCCATAGCTTTTGCATAATCTTGCGGCACTCCTTTCCCGTAGTAATAAAGATTTCCAATATTTTTTTTAGCATTGGCATTACCGTTACTGGCCGCTTTAAGATACCACTTCATAGCCTGAGCATAATCTTGCGGTATACCCTCTGCTTTTTCATACATGACGCCAATGTTATTTTGAGCTTCAGCATGGTTTTGTTGTGCGGCTTTTAAATACCACTGCATCGCTTTTGAATAATTTTTTTAACCCCTTGCCCAGAAACATAACAAAATGCCACATTATTTTGGGCTTGAGCATAATTTCGAAGAGCTGATTTCATATAAAATTCAAAAGCTTTATGGTAATCCACCTCAACACCTAGCCCTTTCGCGTACATAACTCCCATTTTATTTTGCAGTTCAGGGCTTATATCACTTTGGTTACTTTTCTCGACAGCGCAAGAAGTTAACACCAGAGTAATAAAAAGCATGCGAATTATTTTTCCCATTTCTGGTTCCGTTTAGGTTTAAATCAACTTACTCATTCAATAAAAATCATTTATATAAAAATTAGCTTATTCTCTAAACATTTATCACGTTGATTAATCAAGGAGGAGGTAAATCGTCGCTCTGCATGTTGGTTAATTGATGTTGTAAATCCAGGCAAAGTGCCCAGTGCTTTTCAACAGGTATCGTAACTCGCGAACGCTTTTCTACAGACAACTGCTGTTCAGTCCAGAGAAAAGGATAGAAAGAATAAACGAGATTACAATTCATTAAAGCCATCTCTTCGCGCCAACCCGTCCAGCGTACATTTTTATAGAATAAATCCAAATCTCCGCAAAGTGCCCAATGCAGAAAACCTGAATAGTGGGTATCGAGGCTCTCCCATTCAAGAGCATCCGGAGCAAAGTAATATATCCCACCGAGATCTTTACCTAATTCTCCCCCGTTAAGTGCAAAAAAACCTCCAGATGCATCATCAGCAATTAATAATGCCTGAAATGTCTGACCAGCAGTTACCAATTGCGTCCATGAAGCCAGACTTCTTGACAGTCTGGTGTGACCTGAGCCTAAAATTCGCAACCAACCATTATCAATGAGTATTCCTCCCGTTTCATATGAAATTGCCCCAAGCGGAGAGAAAGTAGTTATCTGAAGCTGATGTAAATCAGCGCGAGCTTGCGCAAGGTTACAAGGTAAGACTTCATAGCTATTGCTTGCTTCTTGCAGCCATTATTTCACTAAATGCCAGCCAGATCTCTTTTTATCAATTAATTCAGCTAGTTCCCTCATCCTTTTCCCTCATTCAAACTACGCTAGTTTACATTATTTATCGGACGCTAAACCGATAACATGAGCATGAAATCAGAGAATTTGGTCGGCAACGGCCGTTATGTTTGAAGAGCGGACACGATCACCAACTTCAGCTATTATGGTTTACGAAGTTTTATTTGAGGCGCTCTTTCCCCTTCAGGTAGAAGCTCGCAAGAAACATCAATTTTTTTCTTATCGCATCATGCCTGATTGGACAGCAATTTCGATTAAAGGAGGAATCAATGTCACATTCATCATCAAAAAGAAAAGTCTTAGACATAGAAGCTCCTCTTGCGCATAGAGCATCACACGCACGGAGTTGCGCAAACCACGTAGCGAATAGATTGGGAATCACCCGCAGCGAGCTACTGATGAAGGTTGAGAGTGATACAGGCGCAAGTCTGATATCGCCACTCACAGAAGATGAGTTAATGAATGCGTTTTATTATATGGAAAACCTTTAAGAGCGACAGCTTTGAGCGAAAAACGGTCCTTTAATCCATTCTGTATCAGATGCAGGACTAACACTAGCATGTGATAATCAACCGGGGATAGGTCATCGCATCCGGTTAGGTACTGGCGATGTGATTCTACGTTTTGAGAAATGAAAAAAGATATTTGGTGTAAAAAAATGACGGAAATGGACGATGACTTTTTAGAATATGATCTGGACTGGTTTTTGTCCAGCCAGGAAGGGTACTTAGCGCATTTTGCAACAGCAGGTCAGGGGCCGATTCCTGAAAGGATCAAGTCATCTGTCGAGGACTTTAATTTTATTCTTGATTATATTTACTCGCTGGAACCCTTGTCAGAGGTGTATGTGATAGAAGGCAATTTGCCTGCATTTTCAAATGACAATCAACGTTCTTCCTATCTGCGCTCATTTGTTGAGATGTCAAGTAAAGGATTGTTCAGCTACGACTATGAACAAGGTGGATATAAATTAATTTCGAAACCAAAAACACCATTGAAATATGAAATATTGCCAAATGAAGCGAAAGGCGTGATTTATGTTGCAGATAGAGAAATTGACTTATAGATATGATGTACTGATGCGACCTGTGCTCAATTTTTTTTACACAAAATAGCCATAGAAAGATCCGATTTTGTCACTGCGCGGATCGGCTCGAAGATCGATGTCCGCTGTGAGCGAAAAGCAGACATCAAAATTATGAGGTTGGGATGTTATGCCACACTAGAGATAACGTTTTTAGAAGCATTTTGCAGCCCGTTGTGTTTTAATTACAAAAAACAAAACTACGGGTACCAAAAATGACAACAATGCAAATTTTCTTCGCTACATGCTTACTCGCATTTATACCTTTAATTTTCAATTTCTTAGAAGCACGTAAAGCGAAAGAAACAAGCGTGTTTAGGATTGTTTCTATAATCTGCAATGGCGCTATCGGTATAGCTTCATTAGTACTTTTTGTTATAGGCCTAAATTAAACTCTTAATATTATCATAAGAGTTCTTTCCGGCACTGCCAGGGAGGCCCTCAACGCGTTTCTTCCGCGTGCGGGCCTTTTTCGGCACCATTCCCAGCCTAAATCTCTTAAAATACTCTTGATGATTTCTGCTCAATTGCATGGCTATGCAATGACAGCTCTTCTCCAAAAATTAATGCATTCAGATGTTGAAAGCGTCCGCTTTTGGCACAAAGCAGACATTCATATTCACATCTATCATCTTCCCCCTCTTTCGCCCCACAGCCACGCTTGCCCATTATTTTGCCGAACGGAAAAACAGTAACCGTTAACCCGGCCCCTCGCTCCCCGCCGCCAGCAGCGGCACCACCACGTCGCTGATGGGCACCGCAATCCCGTGTTTGCGGCCGTAGCGCTGGATCACGCCGTTGCGGATGTCCCACTCCATCGGGCGATCCGCCTGACGGTCAGCGAGAATCGACGTGCCGAGGTCCTCAGGCGCGCGCTGGAAGTTCGCCAGAATCTCCTGCGCAACGTCATCGGCCAGCTTCGCCCCCTCGGCGCGGGCGACAGTAAGCCCTTCCCGCAGATAGGCCAGCGAAAGTTCGCTGATATCCTCGCGCCTGAACATCCCGGCACGGCGGTTAGCGAGCACCATCAGCCCGGCGACCGCGTTTTGCAGCAGCTTGCGCCAGGCGACGGTGGGGAAATCAGCCGAGAGTTCAACTTCACAGTGCGTACCGCGAAGCGCCTCCACCACCCGCTGCGCCTGCGGCACGTCCGGCAGCGTCAGGCGCGGCTTCGCCCGTAGCCAGACGGAGGCATCCGGCTCGCGCTGCGCCGGGAACCAGACCACCGACGGCAGCACCGTTGCGCCACTGACCAAAGGCTCAAGCTGCGCCTTCTGCTCTACGCCATTTTGCAGCGCGCAGACCACGGTATTTTCATCGCAAAGGGCGCGCAGCCACCCGGCGCTGTCGGCATTTTGCGTCGTTTTTACCGCGATAAACACAAGGTCAACGGGGCGCGTGATGGCCGTCGGATCGGTGAATACCGGACCGGGCACCACCGTTTCACCCTCATCGTGACGCAGGCGTAATTCCGGATGCGCGGTGCGTCCGCAGAGCAGCGGCGTGCGGCCCGCGTCATGCAACACCGCGGCAATGGTGGTGCCAATCGCACCGGGACCAATCAGCGCAATGGTTGGATAGTCAGACATGAGTCACTCCCCTTTTGCTAAGCCTGCTATCAGTTATACCACCCTGAGACGAGCGCGCCACACCCGTTGTCTATACTCAACATTCACAGACAACGGAGTGCGCCATGCCTTTACCCGATTTTAAATCCTCTGAACCGTTCACCCTTGGCATCGAGCTCGAACTGCAGGTGGTTAACCCGCCGGGGTACGATCTCAGCCAGGACTCCTCCGCGCTCATCGCCGCCGTCAAAGACGACATCAAAGGCGGTGAAGTCAAACACGACATCACCGAAAGCATGCTCGAAATCGCCACCGGCGTGTGTCAGACCATCGACCAGGCGGCGGCGCAGTTCTCGGTGATGCAGCAGAGCATCCTGCGCGCGGCGGCGGAGCAGCACATTCAGATCTGCGGCGGCGGGACGCACCCGTTCCAGAAGTGGCAGCGTCAGGAGGTGTGCGACGACGAGCGCTATAACGTCACGCTGGAGCGCTTTGGCTATCTGATTTTGCAGGCGACGGTATTCGGCCAGCACGTGCACGTCGGCTGCCGGACCGGGGATGACGCCATTTACCTCCTGCACGGCCTGTCGCGCTTTGTACCGCACTTTATTGCCCTGGCGGCCGCCTCGCCGTACATGCAGGGCACCGACACGAAGTTCTCCTCGTCGCGGCTCAATATCTTCTCCGGGTTCCCGGATAACGGACAGATGCCGTGGGTCAACAGCTGGCAGGAGTTTGAAGGGCTGTTCCGCCGCCTGAGCGCCACCAGCATGATCGACAGCATCAAAGATCTGCACTGGGATATTCGCCCCAGCCCGCATTTTGGCACCGTGGAGGTGCGGGTGATGGATACGCCGCTGACGCTCGGCCACGCGATTAACATCGCCGGGCTGATTCAGGCCACGTCGCACTGGCTGCTGACCACGCGGCCGTATAAGCATCAGGGACGGGATTTTCTGCTCTACCGTTTTAACCGTTTTCAGGCGTGTCGCTACGGGCTGGAGGGGATCCTGACGGACGTGCACACCGGCGAGCACAAAACCGTGGCGGAAGATATCGCCTGGCTGCTGGAGCAGGTGGCGCCGTCGGCCGAGAAGCTCGGCGCGACAACCGCAATCAATGAAATTGCCCTGCTGTTAAAGCAGGGCAAGAGCGAGGCGCAGCGCATGCGGGACTTTATCGCCGACGGCGGCTCGCTGATTTCTCTGGTGCAGAAGCACTGCGAGCTGTGGGCGACGAGTCCGTAAGGCCGTGGCCCCACTCCCGCAGGCGCTGGAACAGCACGAACAGGGCCGGGATGAACAGAATCCCCACCACGGTCGCCACCAGCATGCCGCTGAAGACCGTGGTGCCGATGATGCGGCGGCTCTGGGCGCCCGCCCCGGTCGCCAGCATCATCGGCAATACGCCGATAATGAACGACACGGCGGTCATCATCACCGCCCGGAAGCGGCGCGAGGCCCCTTCCCGCGCGGCATCGACAATCGCCATTCCGTCCATGCGCCGCGCGCGGGCGAACTCGACGATAAGAATCGCGTTCTTGGCCGCTAACGCGATCAGCAATACCAGACCAATCTGCACGTACACGTCGTTGGCGTAGCCCGCCAGCCACAGCCAGACCAGCGCCCCACCGAGGGCGAACAGCACCGAGAGCATCACGCTTGCCGGGAGCGTCCAGCTCTCGTACTGGGCGACGAGGAACAGCCACGCCATCACCACCGCCGCCAGCACGATCCAGATCGCCTGATTGCCGGTCTGCTGTTCCTGGTACGACATGCCGCTCCAGGCGTAGTCGTAGCCGGCCGGCAGGCTCTGCGCCAGAATCTCGCCCATCGCCGCCATGGCGGTGCTGCTGCTCACCCCAGCGGCTGCCGAGCCGCTCACCGTCACCGAGGAAAACTGGTTGTACTGCTGCAGGAACGGCGCGCCGACGGTTGGCGTGATGGTGACGAGGTTGCTCAGGCGCACCCGCTCGCCGCTGTTGCTGCGCACGAACAGCTCGCCGATCTGCTCGGCGCGCTCGCGCCACGGCATCTCGTTCTGCATTACCACGTGATAGACGCGGTTGTTGATGCTGAAATCCCCGGCGCGGGTGCCGCCAAAGGCGGTTTGCAGGCTGCTGAAGATGCGCGATACCGGCACGTCGAGGCGGGCGGCGCGCTCGCGGTCAACGGTCAGCGTCAGCTGCGGCACGTTGCTGCTCCAGGTGGTGAACACGCGGGTCAGCTGCGGGTGCTGGTTGGCTTTCATCAGCACCTCGCGGGTGACGCGCTCCAGCTCCGCCGGGCTCTGCCCCGCCTGAGACTGGATACGCAGGTCGAAGCCCGAGGCGTTGCCCAGCCCCGGCAGCGTCGGCGGCGCGAAGGTCATGATGGTCGCCTCCGGCAGGGCCAGCAGCTGGCGCTGCAGGGTACCCATCACCTCATCCAGCGGCGGACGCTCGCTCCAGTCTTTGAGCATGATGGAGATAAACCCGCCGTTGGAGGCGCTGGTGCCGTTGAGGATGTTAAACCCGGAGACCTGAATCACGTCTTCCACCGCCGGATTTTGGGCGATCAGCTCCCGCGCGGTGGTCATCACCGCTTCGGTGCGCTCCAGCGAAGCCGCTTCCGGCAGCTGAACGCTGGCGAAGAAGTAGCCCTGGTCCTCCTGCGGCAGGAAGCCTTTTGGCATCGACATAAAGCTGAACAGCACGACTGCCGACGCGCCAGCGGTGGCCAGCAGCGCCAGCCACGGACGGAGGTTGAACACGCTCACGATCCGGGTGTAAAGCGTGCGCGTGGCGTCCAGCCCGCGGTTGAACCCACGGAAAACGGCGGCGGGCTGTGCCGGACGCGGGCGCAGCAGCAGCGCGCAGAGCGCGGGCGTCAGGGTCAGCGCCACCAGGCTTGAGAGCGTCACGGCCGTCGAGAGCGTCACCGCGAACTGGCGGTACAGCTCGCCGACAATCCCCGGCAGCAGCGCCACCGGCACAAACACCGCCAGCAGCACCAGCGTGGTGGCAATCACCGGCCCGGCAATCTGGCGCAGCGCCAGCGCGGTCGCCGCCGTGCGGCTCTGCCCTTCCGCCATCAGCGTTTCGACGCTTTCCACCACCACGATGGCGTCATCCACCACCATGGTCAGCGCCAGAATGATGGCGAACAGGCTCAGCGTGTTGGCGGAGTAGCCGAGCGCGTAGAGCACCGCGAAGGTGCCCACCAGCGACACCGGAATGGCAAGGGCGACAATCAGCGTCGCGCGCCAGCTTTGCAGGAACAGGGACACCACGACCACCACCGCCAGCATCGTCAGCGCCAGCGAGACGCCAATCTCTTTGATGGTGGCGGCCACAAACGAGGTGGTGTCGAATTTGACTTCATAGACCAGATCGTCCGGGAAGCGCGTGGATAACCGTTCCAGCTCCGCGCGCACCGCGTCGGCCACGCGCAGGGCGTTGGCGGACGGCGTCGGGTAGATACCCAAATAGGCGGAGTCGTGCCCGTTCAGCTGCGCGCCGGAGCTGTAGCTGCGCGAGCCGAGCTCGATGGTGGCGACGTCCTTCAGGCGCACCAGCTGGCCCATCTCCCCGGCGCGGATGATGATGTCGGCAAACTCGTCGGCCTGGCTTAAGCGCCCCAGCCCGTTGATGGTCAGGGTCTGCTGCTGGCCGTTAAACACCGGCGGCGTGCCCACCTGACCCGCCGCGCCCTGTACGTTCTGCTCGCGCAGCGCCTGCGCCACGTCATCGGTGGTGACGTTCAGGGCGTTCATGCGGTCCGGGCGCAGCCAGATGCGCATGCTGTAGTCGCGCGCGCCGAACATCTGCACCTGCCCCACGCCGGGCAGACGCGACAGCGCCTCGCGCACCTGGGTGCTGGCGTAGTTGCTGACGAACAGCGGCGTGTGGGTGTTATTCGGTGAGTAAAGACTTACCCCCATCATCAGGTTGGTGGCCCGCTTGCGCACCTGCACGCCGTTTTGCTGCGCCTCGGTCGGCAGCTGCGCCACGGCCTGGGCCACGCGGTTTTGCACGTCGATGGCCGCGAGATCCTGATCGGTGCCCGCCGCAAAGGTAATGTTCAGGCTGTAAGTGCCTTCGTCCGAACTGGTGGACTCCATGTAGAGCATATGGTCCACGCCGTTCAGCTGCGTCTCCAGCGGCGTGGCGATGGCCTCCGCCACGTCAGCGGAGCTGGCACCGGGCCAGCTGGCAGAGACGTTCACCACCGGCGGCGCGATCTGCGGGTACTGCTCCACCGGAATAATCCTCAGCGCAATGGCCCCCAGCAGGGTGATGACCAGCGCAATCACTATCGCGAAGCGCGGGCGTTTGATGAAAAACGTCAGCATGATGGCTCCTTAGTTGAGTATCTGGACGGCAGCGGCGGGCTGCACGCGCTGCGCGCCGTCAGTAATCGCTCGCTCGCCGGGCTTCACGCCGGAGGTAATCTGGAACTGCTGGCCAATCTGTCCGGCTATCTTCAGCGGGCGCATTTCGGCGTTGCCGTCGGCGTTAACCACCCAGGCAAAGAACCCGTCGCCGTTCTGCTGGACTGCGGCGGCGGGGAGGGTCAGCACCGGCTGCTCGCTTGCCGGGCGCAAAAACACGTTCACATTGCCGCCGGGCAGCAGCTGATGGCGCGGATTGGCAAACTCGGCGCGCAGCATCACGCTGGCGGTGCGCGGGTCAACGCGGTTATCCACTGACGTCAGCTCGCCGCTGACGCGCTGGCCGTTGCTGTCGATCAGCGCCTGCCAGGCACGCTTCATGGCGTTGATATCCGCATGCTGTCCGGCTTTGGCGGCAAACGCCCCCTCTTCCAGCGCAAAGGCGATGCGGATCGGGTCAAGCTGCACCACCTCCACCAAAACGCCGCTCGCCGGGTTGACCAGGCTACCCACGTGGAAGCTGCTGTGCCCCACGCGGCCGTCAATCGGCGAGGTGATGCGGGTGTAGCCCAGGGTGACACGGCGGGCGTCGAGCCGGGCCTTCGCCTGCTCGAGAGCGGCGCTGGCGACGTCGCGCTGCATGCGGGCGTTGTCCACGTCGTGACGGCTGATGGCGTTGCTGCTGCCGAGGCTTTCAAAGCGGGAAAGCTGCTGCTGCGCCTGGCGCAGCGTGGCTTCGGCGCTTTTCACTTCGGCCTGCGCCAGGCGCAGGGCGGCACGCGGCTCGGCGTCGTCCAGCTCAAACAGCACGTCGCCTTTTTTCACGTACTGCCCGTCGCGGAAATGGATTTTGGCGATCGCGCCCTCCGTGCGTGCGCGTAGCTCAACGGTGTGAATGGCTTCGATGCGGCCCGGGATCTGGCGCTCGGCGGCGTGGGCGGTTTGCTCCACGGTGGCGACGCGAACGGGAATGGCGGCAGCGAATGCGGGGTGCAGAGTGCAGGCGAGAAGCGCGAACAGGAGTGGGAGTTTCATGGGAGTACCTCAGGGTTGTTGCCCTCACCCCGGCCCTCTCCCAAAGGGAGAGGGTTAGGGTGAGGGCAAAAGGTTATGCAGCCTTACGGAACCTGCGGGTCAGCCGCTTCTCGATTTCGACGACGAAGAACATCACGCCTGCAACGGCCAGGGTCACAAACCAGTAACGCAGCGGCAGGGCTTCGGTACCGAACAGCATCTGCATAAACGGCAGGTAGATAATCGCCGCCTGGAGCAGGAACAGCACGCCCGTCACCAGCCAGATCCCTTTGTTCGCCAGCAGGCCACGGTTGAGGGAGAACCCTTCGGTGTTGCGGCAGTTAATCATGTATACCCACTGGGCGCAGACCAGCATCTGCAGCAGCACGGTGCGGATGAACTCCGCGCTGTGGCCGCGCGGGGCCAGCCAGGCTTCCAGCGCAAAGGCGGCGATGGCAATCATGGTGCCGACGAAGGCCACGCGCCAGACGGCGTAGGCGTCCATCACGTGCTGCCCGGTCTGACGCGGCGGACGGCGCATGATGTTGCGCTCGGCGGCTTCAAAGGCCAGGCCGAAGGAGAGCGTGGCGGAGGTCGCCATGTTCATCCACAGAATCAGCACCGGCGTCAGCGGAATGATGTTCCCCGCCAGCAGCGCAATCACAATCAGCAGCCCCTGCGCCAGGTTGGTCGGCATGATGAACAGGATGGTCTTCTTCAGGTTGTCGTAAACGCGACGCCCCTCTTTCACCGCGCTGGCGATGGTGGCGAAGTTATCGTCCGTCAGGACCATGTCCGCCGCCTCTTTGGTCACTTCCGTGCCCTTAATGCCCATCGCAATACCCACGTCCGCCTGACGCAGCGCCGGGGCATCGTTCACGCCGTCGCCGGTCATGCCGACGATTTCGCCTTTGTCCTGCAGCGCTTTCACCAGGCGCAGCTTATGCTCAGGGCTGGTACGGGCGAAGATGTCATACTTCACTGCCGCGTCCGCCAAGGCGGCATCGTCCATCTTCTCCAGCTCATAGCCGGTGACCGCCTGCTCGCTGTTGCTGATCCCCAGCATCTGCCCGATGCTCATTGCCGTCTGCGGGTGATCGCCGGTGATCATCTTCACGCGGATCCCCGCCTGCTGGCAGGCGTTAATCGCGTCAATCGCTTCCGGGCGCGGCGGATCCATCATCCCGGCGATGCCGAGGAAGATCAGGCCGTGGCTCAGGTCATCGTGCGTCAGTTCCTGCTCGCCGTTCGCCGGCTTGAACGCCGCGGCGACCATCCGCAGCCCCTGACGCGCATAGCGCTCCATCTCACTTTCCCAGTACGCGCGGTTGAAGGCTTCCGCACCGTGACGGGTCTGCTGCTCGGCGCACAGGGCGAAAATGACGTCCGGCGCCCCGGTGATCAGGATCTGCTCCTCACCGCCAATCTGGTAGTGGGTGCTCATGTACTTGTACTGCGAGTCGAACGGGATTTTGTTAACCAGCGTGGTCTTGACCGGCTCAAGGTTGGCCTTCGCCGCCAGCACCTTCAGCGCGCCCTCGGTCGGCCCACCGGTAATGCCCCACAGGCCGCGCTCGTCCTGAATCAGCTGGCTGTCGTTACACAGGTCGATGGTGCGCAGATACTGCTCCAGCACGGTGCCCGGCTGGATGTGGACCGGCTCGTCGCTGCCTTCCAGGTAGAGGTTACCCACCGGCTCGTAGCTGTTGCCGTCCACGCGGTAGCAGGCGTCGGCGGTGATGATGGCTTTGACCGTCATCTCGTTCATGGTCAGGGTGCCGGTTTTATCCGAGCAGACCACGGTCATCGCACCGAGCGTTTCCACCGTCGGCAGCTTGCGGATGATGGCCCGCTTGCGCGCCATTGCCTGCACGCCCAGGGAGAGGATGATGGAGATAATCGCCGGCAGACCTTCCGGTACGGAGGCGACCGCCAGGCTGATCAGGGAGAGCAGCAGCTCGCCCATCGGGATCTCGCGGAACGCCAGGCTGAAGACAAACAGCGCGGCCATCATCGCCAGAATAATCGCGAAGATCGCCTTACCCAGCTTGTCCATCTGCACCAGCAGCGGCGTACGGTGCTTCTCGATACCCGCCATCATCTGGTTGATGTGGCCGAGTTCCGTATCCTGACCGGTGGCGGTGACCACGCCGATGCCGCCGCCCGCGCTGACGGTCGTCCCGGAGAAGACCATATTGGTGCGATCGCCCAGCGGTAATTCGCCGCTCAGCGGATTAACGTGTTTATCCACCACGGTGGATTCACCGGTCAGAATCGCCTCTTCCACGCGTAAATTATGCGCTTCAATTAAACGCATATCCGCCGGAATACGATCTCCCGCGCGTAATACAATAATATCGCCCGGGACTATTTCAGTTGTGGGAATTGTTTCATGGTTGCCGTTACGAATAACGCGCGCCTCGCTGGCGAGCATATTACGAATACTCTTCAGGGATTTTTCCGCGTTGCTTTCCTGAATATGACCAATTAATGCATTGATTACCGCCACGCCCAAAATAACCAGCGTATCGACCCAGTGGCCCATTACTGCCGTTAATACGGCGGCGGCCAGCAGGACATAAATCAGGACATCATTAAAATGGGCCAGGAAACGCAGCCAGGCGGGTTTCCCTTTTTTCTCCGGCAGCGCGTTCGGCCCTGTTTTTTGCAGACGCGCCTGCGCCTCTGCACGGTCCAGACCGCTGGCCTGGCTCTGCGCGTGAGCAAGCACCTGCTCTACGGTCTGCTGGTATGCCAGCCCGCCGGAAGGCGGCACGTTCGGAATCACTTTTTTTTCAGTCATCGTATTTTTCCTTCAATTTCCGGTGAACAGAAGCCTGAATTCCTTTCGGGCTTAAATAAATTCATTTTAAAGTCTTGCGGGTAAAATTGATCTACCGCAATATAATGACTTCTCGGTTATTCAAAACTGATTAAAACTATTTCGATGATCTGATTTTTACAAAATATTTCTAAACCAAAACTAAACGAGGGGGAACCATGTGGGGTATTTATCGCGGGCGCAGACTGGTGTTATACGTTATCGCGGCCATTGTTATTGCCACGTTAATTGGTTATAGCACCTATACATTTGTAAAATTATTTTCCTGAGACGGACGTTTATTTACACTACGCGATAATTATTTAATCGCGTCTGGGATATTTATCTTTTTCTGTTAATTATTCACAGAATAGCGCATTCGTTTTATCCGTAAACGTGCGCCGGGTTTATATTGCTTTACGTTCCGGGATGCCGGACAATGACATTTTTAACTGACGATTAACATTACGATGAAACACCCGCTAGAGTCGCTGCTCACCGCAGGCGGCATTTTATTGCTGGCACTGCTTTCATGCCTGCTGCTCCCTGCGCCTTCGCTTGGGCTGGTACTGGCGCAGAAGCTGGTTCAGACCTTTCACATGGTCGATCTTAACCAGCTCTATACCATTCTGTTCTGCGTGTGGTTTTTACTGCTTGGGGCGATTGAATTCTTCGTGCTGCGTTTCGTCTGGCGACGCTGGTTTTCACTGGCGTCGTGAGCCCATAAAAAGGCCGGGTGGCGGCTACGCCTTACCCGGCCTACACGCGACAGGTTAATGTGTCTGGCTATGGTTCTCTTTACGGTACGCGCCAGGCGGCTGGTTGAACGTGCGGGTAAAGATGCGGGTAAACGTCTGCTGCGAGTCAAACCCGTAACGCAGGCAGATGTCGTACACCCGGGCGTCGGATTCACGCAGATCGCGCGCCGCCAGCAGCAGCTTGCGTTCACGGATATAGCGCCCCAGACTCTCCCCTTTGTACTGCATAAACAGCCGCTGCAGGTGCCACTTCGAGTAACCCGCGTGGCGGGCAATCTCTTCTATTCGTAATGGCTGGTGCAGATTGTCGTCGATCCATTCGACGATAGTGTCGATGACTTGAGCGGAAATGGTCATACTGCTGTCCCCCTCTGCTTCTCGCTTAAACATTATTCCCACCACGCACGAAAGGTTTGCGCGGTGTCGCTTACCCGGACGGGCTCGCCCAGTTCCGGCGTCAGCAACCGATAATTTTTATCCTGGCTGGCTTTTGCCAGCTGGATCAGCGGATCGTTCCAGGCGTGTTTCGCCAGCACGAAGCGTCCGTTATGCCCGGGCACCACGGCTTTCGCGTTCAGATCCGCCGAGGCCTGCGCCGTTTCCTCCGGCAGCATGTGGATGTACTTCCAGTCCTGGTCGTACTGGCCGTTTTCCATGATGGCGACGTCCACTTCGCCAAACTGTTCACCGATGGCCCTGAAGTGCGGGCCGTAACCGGAATCCCCGCTGTAGTAAACCTTCTGCTCTGGCGTGACGAACATGAAGCTGCCCCACAAGGTGCGATCGCGTTTGATGCCGCGGCCGGAGAAGTGACGCGCCGGCAGAACGTGCACCGTCAACGCATCGCTGATGCGCACCGACTGGTTCCAGTCACGCTCGTCAATAATCTCGGGCTTCATCCCCCAGTAACGCAGGTGGGAGCCGACGCCCAGCGGCGTCACCACCCGCTTCACCTTCGGCAGTAGCGCCCTGATGGTGGCGTAATCCAGATGATCGTAGTGATCGTGCGAGATAATCAGCAGGTCGATCGCCGGCATAATTTCTGCCCGCCACGGATACTCGCCGGCAAAAGCCTTATTGAGGAACGAGAACGGCGCGGCATAGTTGCCAAGAACCGGGTCAATGAGGATCCGTTTACCCGCGAGCTGCAGATACCACGAGGAGTGACCGAGCCACACCAGGGTGTCCTGCTCCAGCGGCAGGCTCGCAAGATCGGTTTTCACCAGCGGCAGCGGCTGGGCCGGGCGAGCGTTTTCGGTTTTTTTGGTCAGAAACTCCCACATCGCGACCAGCATATTTTTGTCACCGTTATAACCCGGCGTCGGCAGCGTATTGTGGAATTTCCCCTCGCGATACTGTGGAGAGGCCTCCACTTCAGTAAGCCGTTCACCCTGCGGCGGCTGGCCGAATCCGGCATTCAGAACAAACGGTAAACTCGCGGCTGAAGCAATAATCATGATTAACACCACGCAGATGAAGAGAGGTTTTTTCATATCCTGACCCGAAAACGCGCCCCATCCGATAGCGTGCGCAGGGTAAACTTGATTATGAGTGAGTAAGCACTCATTATAGATATGATGATAAAGTCGTCAAGACGTTTTCGATCTTTGACATTCCGCGTTGCAGCGTGTCAAAGCACGTGTTTCAATCAGGGTTTTTATAATTGACAGGAGGAAAAATTTAGTGGCACGTCCGAAGAGTGAAGATAAAAAACAGGCCTTACTGGACGCCGCAACCACGGCGTTTGCACAGTCAGGTATTGCCGCCTCAACGGCGCTCATTGCCCGTAAGGCGGGCGTCGCCGAAGGCACCCTGTTCCGCTACTTTGCTACGAAAGACGATCTGCTGAATGCCCTCTATCTGCACCTGAAGCAGGATCTCTGCCAGACCATGCTGGCGAACCTCGATCGCACCATCACGCTGCCCAAAGAACATACCCGCAATATCTGGAACAGCTATGTGGACTGGGGTATTCGTAACCCGGTTGCCCATGCGGCGATCCGCCAGATTGGCGTCAGTGAAAAGCTGAGCGCCGAAACGGAACAGGCGGTGAAAGAGATGTTCCCGGAGCTGCATGAGCTCTGCCGCCGCTCGGTGCGTCAGGTGTTTATGTCTGATGAATTTAAAACGTTTGGCGATGCGCTTTTCTTATCGCTGGCCGAAAGCACGATGGAATTTGCCACCCGCGATCCGTCCCGCGCCGTTGAGTTTAAAGCGCTCGGCTTTGAGGTAATGTGGCGCGGGCTTGCCCAGGAAGAGAGCGATGGACAGTAAAACGTTGCAGGAGCACGCAAAACGCGTGGCGCTGGAACTGCCGTTCACCGAACACTGCTGGCCGTTTGGGCCGGAGTTTGACGTGTTTAAAGTGGGCGGGAAAATTTTCATGATTGTGGCCGTCGCGCACGGGCGGCCGCACGTTAGCCTGAAGTCAGACCCGGAAAAATCGCTGTTAAATCAGCAGATTTATCGCGGCGTTGAACCGGGCTATCACCTCAACAAAAAGCACTGGATTTCCCTTTACGGTACGGACGACGTGACGCCGGAACTGGTTACCGATCTCATCAATGATTCCTGGCATCTGGTGGTGGATAAACTGCCGAAAAAAGACCAGAAGTTGATCCGGCCGGTCTGATTGTTCGTCTGAGACGAACAGATTAAGCGCTCGAATTGCCCTTATCTTTTTCCACGTCCCGCTGTAATCTGCTCACCTTTCGCGCCCGCACGCGGGCGAATTTCATCATCAGGAGTTGTTATGGATATCATTTCTGTTGCGCTGAAACGCCACTCCACCAAGGCGTTCGACGCAAGCAAAAAACTGACCGCTGAAGAAGCGGAAAAAATCAAAACCCTGCTGCAGTACAGCCCGTCCAGCACCAACTCCCAGCCGTGGCACTTTATTGTCGCCAGCACCGAGGAAGGAAAAGCGCGCGTGGCGAAATCCGCGGCGGGCACCTATGTGTTCAACGAACGCAAAATGCTGGATGCGTCTCACGTGGTGGTGTTCTGCGCGAAAACTGCGATGGACGACGCCTGGCTGGAGCGCGTTGTCGATCAGGAAGAGGCCGATGGTCGCTTTAATTCCCCGGAAGCGAAAGCGGCAAACCATAAGGGCCGTACCTACTTTGCCGACATGCACCGCGTGGATCTGAAAGACGACGACCAGTGGATGGCGAAGCAGGTTTACCTGAACGTCGGTAACTTCCTGCTGGGCGTGGCTGCGCTGGGCCTGGACGCGGTACCGATTGAAGGTTTCGACGCCGCGATCCTCGACGAAGAGTTTGGCCTGAAAGAGAAAGGCTTCACCAGCCTGGTGGTGGTGCCGGTTGGGCATCACAGCGTGGAAGATTTCAACGCCACGCTGCCGAAATCTCGCCTGCCGCTGAGCACGACTGTGACCGAGTGCTAAACAAAACGGGCCGCTCTGTGCGGCCCGTTACGCTTTACTGATGACTAACCTGCGATGTGGGTGCACATCACGATCGTGTCCCCAGGCAAACGCAATCCAGCGCTCTTCCAGCTCGGCATATGAGCTCACCGGCGTTAAGTGCCACTCTTCTCCTACCGTACCGTCAGCCACGCTTATCCGATAATTCATGCTGAACGCCCAGTCTATCATGCGTAACCAAAACCGCTGTCCGTCGCCGGTTTGTTCGCTGTCAGACACAACAATGTCGTATTCGCTTAGCACCCATTGAAAGAAGGATTGTGGTAAACCACTTATAACCCGCTGATGGACAGCGCGTGGCGTACGCCACACCATGACCTGTGTCGCAGCACCGTGGGGGAACGTAATTTCTTTATGAAACGTCAGCTTGACCGCATACGCCGTATAGGGTTTTCCGTCCTCGGTGGTCACGAGACGGTATTCATCGCCGTAGCGCGATTTTAACAAGCGATATCCCACAGGCAGCATAAATCCGGGCAGATGAAAATCCACCGTACCCCGCGCAAGAAACGCTTCGGTATGTTCGACGTTTCGGGAGATAAGGCCTAATTTTTGGCTGAAATCTGCGAAATCAATCATCAGTGGCGACATGGTGGTTTCTCATGGCGTGAGTATAGACGACTTAACACCCCGTCGAAATGATGTCGATTCAGTGATGGGTTTAAGTTAACCCCCACATTACGCCAGTCTTCTCCACTTAGCAGAGACGGCTCTTATTCCCTGAAAGCCCCTCGCAAAAATTATTTCCCCTGCGCCGCCAGCCACGCCATCGCCCGCTCTCCCGCCTCATCCACCGGCAGATACACCAGCAGCCGCGATCCGTTTCGCGGCGCGGAATACCAGTACATCTGCTGCAGCGTAAAATCCCCCAGCTCGGGATGGGTAAACAGCTTGAGCTGGTTCTCCACGCCGCGCACGTCGTTGCGCTGGTGCCACAGGGTTTTAAACTCTTCGGACACTGCAAAGAAGCGCGCCAGCTTGGCCTCCCACAGCGGATCGCCCCGGTGTTCGGCCATCGCCGCGCGGAAATAGGAGACAAAGATGGGCAGCACGTCGTCGCGTCTGCCGAGGCGCGCGCGCCACGCCGGATGCGTGAGGAACAGATAAATACAGTTGCGATCTTCGGGAGGGATGTCATTGAAATCGACACCCATCAGATGCCCGAAGCTGTCGTTCCACGCCACGATATCGAAGTTCGGTTTCTGAATGCTGGCGGGTTTCGGCATCAGCGTATCCAGCAGGCGTCGCGTGCCTTCGCTGATACCTTCGCAGCAGACCGCCTGCGGCGCTTCACCCGGCGGCAAACCCGCTAACACAAACAGGTGCCGGGCCTCGGTCGGGGTGCATTGCAGCGCTTTTGCCACGGCCGCCATCACCGCGCTGGACGGATTGACGTCCCTGCCCTGCTCAAGCCAGGTGTACCAGGTGACGCCTACATCAGCGAGCATCGCCACCTCTTCCCGGCGCAGGCCCGGCGTGCGGCGGCGACCGCTGCGCGGCAAACCTAAGCGCTGCGGATCGAGACTTTCCCGCCGGGCGCGTAAAAATGCCCCGAGCTGTTTTCGGGTGTCATCCTGACGTGAAACGACCGGTTCAGACATCAGCGCCATAAATCCCCCTGCATGGTAGTGCCAGTACCAGTATAAGCAAGAACTGGTACCCGTTTATCTGATGGTAGATGCTACGACCATCTGTTGAATGACGCAATGGAGTTACCATGAATACGTCAGTTGTTTCACCGGGTCGCGCTGGCCTGATACTGCTGTTGACCGGCCAGATGCTGCCGATGATTGATACCTCAATCACCAACGTGGCGCTGGACGCCATCACCCATTCACTGCATGCGACCGCTACCGAACTGGAGCTCATCGTCGCGCTCTACGGCGTGGCCTTTGCCGTCTGCCTTGCGCTCGGCAGCAAGCTGGGGGATAACTTTGGCCGTCGTCGTCTGTTCATGTGGGGTGTGGCGAGCTTTGGCCTGGCCTCGCTGCTGTGCGGAATGGCGGGGAACATTGAACAGCTGCTCGCCGCGCGCATCGTTCAGGGCGCGGGGGCCGCACTGATCGTGCCGCAAATTCTTGCCACGCTGCACGTCACGCTGAAAGGCACCGCCCACGCCAAAGCCATCAGCCTGTTCGGCGGCATCGGCGGGATTGCGTTTATCGTGGGACAAATGGGCGGCGGCTGGCTGGTATCGGCGGATATCGCCGGGCTGGGCTGGCGTAACGCCTTCTTTATCAACGTGCCGATTTGTCTGGTGGTGCTGGCGTTGAGCCGCCGCTTCGTACCGGAAACCCGTCGCGAGACGCCGTCACGCATCGACTGGCCGGGTACCGCGCTGCTGGCGGTCATGCTTTGCTGCCTGCTGTTCCCGATGGCGCTCGGCCCCCAGTGGCACTGGTCCTGGCCGCTGAAGGCGATGCTGCTCGCCCTTGTCCCGCTGGCCTGGCTGATGGCGCTGAACGCGCGCAAAAAAGAGCGTGAGAATGCCCACCCGCTGATCCCGCCGCGCCTGCTTGCGCTTCGCAGCGTGCGCTTTGGCGTCCTGATTGCGATGCTCTTTTTCAGCGCCTGGTCCGGGTTTATGTTCTGTATGGCACTGACCATGCAAACCGGTCTGGGGATGGCGCCGTGGCAGTCCGGGAACAGTTTTATCGCCCTGGGCGTGACCTACTTTGTTTCGGCCTGGTTCGCGCCGCGGCTGATTGCCCGCTACAGCACCAGCACAATCCTGCTGACGGGTCTGGCGATCCAGATTACCGGCCTGCTGGCGCTGATCGCCACGTTCCGCGTTTGGGGCATGGAGAATACCACCCTGACGCTGGCACCCGCGACCGGACTGGTGGGCTACGGGCAGGCGCTGATCGTGAACAGTTTCTACCGCATCGGGATGCGCGACATTCAGCCTGACGACGCGGGAGCCGCGAGCGCTATTTTAAGCACCCTGCAGCAGGCCGCGCTGGGCCTTGGCCCGGCCATTTTTGGCGCCATTTTGCTGCACGCGCTTCAAAACCATCACGGGGATTACACCCAGGCGGTGAACGTCTTCCTGATGGTGGAAACAGCTATGATGGGGGTACTTGCTCTGGCGACGCTGCGTATCCGCCATAGCCTGTGCCTGCCGGTGGCGAAGATCTGTCAGGCCGCCAAATAAGTTCGTGAATTTGCATAATAGATCCGCAGCCGCCATTATGGGGCTGCAAAAATACAGGAGACGTTATGCAGGAATTGATTGCTCAGGTTGAAGAGTTAGGCATTGAAATTAATCACACCACCTCTTTAGTGATTATCTTTGGTATTATTTTTCTTACCGCCATCATCGTTCATTTTATTCTGCACAAAGGGGTACTTCGCGCATTCGAAAAGCGCGCGCAGGCCAGCAGCCATTTATGGCTGCAGATCATCACCCAGAATAAATTATTTCACCGTCTGGCCTTTACCCTGCAGGGGATAATCGTCAACGTCCAGGCGGTACTGTGGCTGCAAAAAGGCAGCGAAGCGGCGGAAATACTCACCACCTGCGCGAAGCTGTGGGTGATGGTTTATGCCCTGCTCTCCTTCTTCTCGCTGCTGGACGTGATTTTCAATCTGTCGCAGAAAATGGCCACCGCGTCGCAGCTGCCGCTGAAGGGGATTTTCCAGGGCA
Source organism: Enterobacter cloacae complex sp. 2024EL-00227 (assembly GCF_043945315.1). NCBI lineage: Bacteria > Pseudomonadati > Pseudomonadota > Gammaproteobacteria > Enterobacterales > Enterobacteriaceae > Enterobacter > Enterobacter cloacae complex sp. 2024EL-00227. The sequence goes on along the minus strand of NZ_JBIMQP010000006.1, from coordinate 253,897 downwards.
TCAAGCTGGTGAGCGCCATTCTGGTGGGGATATTGATTATCTCCCTGCTGATTGGCCAGTCTCCGGCGATTCTGATCAGCGGTCTGGGCGCCATGGCCGCCGTGCTGATGCTGGTGTTTAAAGATCCGATACTTGGACTTGTAGCGGGTATCCAGCTTTCCGCCAACGATATGCTCAAGCTCGGCGACTGGCTGGAGATGCCGAAATACGGTGCCAACGGCACGGTGACGGATATCGGCCTGACCACCGTGAAAGTGCGCAATTTCGATAATACGATTACAACCATTCCGACGTGGGCGCTGGTCTCCGACGCCTTTATCAACTGGAGCGGCATGTCGGCCTCCGGCGGGCGACGCATTAAGCGCAGCCTGAACATTGATACCACCAGCATTCATTTTCTCGACGAGCAGGAGCAGCAGAAACTCATTCAGGCGAAACTGCTGAAGCCTTATCTGGCCGCGCGCCATGAGGAAATTAGCCTGTGGAATCAGAAAAACGGTGAAGGGGAATCGGTATTAAACCTGCGCAAGATGACCAATATCGGCACCTTCCGCGCCTACCTGAACGAATATCTGCGCAACCACCCGCGCATTCGTAAAGATATGACGCTGATGGTGCGCCAGCTCGCGCCGGACGCCAACGGCCTGCCGATTGAAATATACGCCTTCACCAACACGGTGGTCTGGGCGGAATATGAGGAGATTCAGGCCGACATCTTCGACCATATTTTCGCGGTGGTGGATGAATTTGGTCTGCGCATTCACCAGTCGCCAACCGGGAACGATATTCGCTCCCTGGCTGGCGTCATCGCGCAATAATCAGGTGCTGGCGCGGGAAATAAAGCGCCAGTCCATCATCACCCTTTCCGTGGGCGCGTCCGGGTTGTCGATCTTATTTAAGAGAAGATCGACCGCCTTGCGCCCGATATCCCGCGACGGCTGTTCGATGGTGGTGAGCGAAATCATGTCCGCCAGCTCCGTACCGTCAAAGCCGACCACGGCAATATCCTCCGGCACCCGAAGACCTGCCTGCTGAATGGCGCGCAGCGCGCCCGCCGCCAGCGTATCGGAAACGGCAAATACCGCATCCGGCGGATTATTTTTTAACAGATTTTGCATCGCCGCCATGCCCGCCCCGGAGCTGAGATCGCTGGCATACTCCACCGCCTGATAGTCCAGATCCCGCAGGTGGATCACGCTCTTGTAGCCGCGTTCGCGCAGGCGGGCATATTTGTAGCTGAGATCGTGGTTGATCATCGCGATACGCTTGCGGCCGCCGTCGGCCAGCTGGCTGACGGCATGCTGTGAAGCGTCCACATCATTGATGCCGACGCAGGAGACCGCACCCGCATCGGCATATTCGGCGCACTGCACCCACGGTGCAGAACCAATCAGCGCGGCAAGTTCCGGCAGCTTCGAGAAGGCGTCCATGGTGATAATGCCGTCGACGATTTTGCCGGAGAGCAGGCTTAAGCCCGAGCGGGAGCGCTCGATGTCCGAGCCGGAGTTGCACAGCAGAATGCGGTAGCCGTTTTTCTCCGCCTCGGCTTCGATGCCCTTCACCACTTCGGCGCAGAATGGGTTGGCAATGTTGGACACCATCACCAGGATCATATAGCTGCGGGCGGTGCGCAGCTGACGGGCGAGCAGGTTTGGCTGGTAGTTGCTCTCCTGAATCGCCCGCAGAACGCGCTCGCGGTTTTTCGCCTTCACGGTGTCGCTGTTATTCAGCACGCGGGAGACCGTCGCCACGGAGACCCCGGCCAGCTGAGCGATTTTCTGAATTGACATAGCGACGACACATCCTGCGGTTAGCGTTTTGTGCAGGCTACCATAAATTTATTGCCCGGCGAACCGGGCAACGCGTTATTGTTCCACGCGCACCCAACGCTGCTGCTGATGGCTTTTCATAATGGCATCAATGATATACATCACGTTTGCGCCATCGTGAAACGTCGCAAACTGCGGCGTATCCGGCATCGCGCCCGCCTGCACGGCGCGGTAGAACTGCGCCATCATATTTTTGAAGGCGTCCGGCCAGCCTTCGATATGTCCGCCGGGGAAGTGGGCGCTGTCGGCCACGTCAGGGTTCATCAGCCCCGGATCGTCGGTGAGCGTCTGGTTGGCCTGCGCGCGATGGCCGATCCACAGCTGCTGCGGCACCTCCTGGTCCCACGCCAGCGAGCGCTCGCTGCCGTTGATCTCAAACGTCAGGCGGTTTTTACGCCCGGCGCTCACCTGCGAGATGCTAAAGCAGCCCTTGCTGCCGTCGTCAAAGCGGAACAGCACCGAGCCGAAGTCTTCGGTCGTGACCGGTTTGTCTACATACTCCGCCTGTTCGTCATGGGAGAAGGTTTGATTCCCGCCCTTGCTGGCCCTGCGCGTCGGCCAGACGATGGCGAGATCCGCCATCACCTCGGTAATGCGCCGCCCGGTGACGAACTGCACCGTGTCGCACCAGTGGGAGCCGATATCCGCCACCGCGCGCGATGCGCCGCCGAGCGCGGCATCCACCCGCCAGTTATAGTCGGTTTCCAGCAGCATCCAGTCCTGCAGATAGCTGCCGTGCGAGGCAAACAGCCGCCCGACGCTGCCCGCACGCATCATGCTCGCCGCCTGGCGCACCATCGCAAACTGGCGATAGACAAAGCTCACGCCGTGCACCACGCCCGTCTGATCCGCCAGCGCCACCAGCTCGCGCGCCTCGTCCGGGGTCATGCACAGCGGTTTTTCGGAAAACACGTGCTTGCCCGCGCGCAGGATCTGGCGGTTAATCTCCGCGTGCAGGTGGTTAGGCGTGCAGTTGTGCACCACGTGCAGATCGGGGTGTGCGAGCAGTTCCTCAACGCTGCCGTACGCGTGCGGTACGTTTAGCAGGCGCGCCTTTTCCTGCGCCTTAACGAGCGAGCCGTCGCACAGCGCGACCACCTGAACAAACCCAAGGCGCCTGAGCGCCTCGATATGTGCCGGGCCAATAAACCCGCTGCCGACGATCCCGACGTTAATCATGGCTGCCCCCTGCGGCGAAATCGTCAAACGCGCGCCCGGCAACCGGAATGATGTGGCGGCGGATAAATTCGCTGCCTTCACTCGCCCCGGTATCGCCATCCTTCAGGCAGCACTCCCACTCCAGCACCGCCCAGCCGTCGTAGTCGTACTGGGTCAGCTTGCTGAAAATGCCCTTAAAGTCGATCTGCCCGTCGCCGAGCGACCGGAAGCGTCCGGCGCGGTTGATCCACGGCTGGTAGCCGCCGTACACGCCGCTGCGCCCGTTCGGGCGGAACTCCGCATCCTTCACGTGGAACGCCCTGATGCGCGCGTGGTAGATGTCGATAAAGGCCAGGTAGTCCATCTGCTGCAGCAGCATGTGGCTCGGATCAAAGAGAATGTTGCAGCGCGGGTGGTTATCCACCAGCGCCAGAAAACGCTCGAAGGTGACGCCGTCGTGCAGATCTTCCCCCGGATGCAGCTCAAAGCAGACGTCCACGCCCTGCTCGTCGAAGGTATCCAGTATTGGCCGCCAGCGGGTCGCCAGCTCCCCGAACGCTTCCTGAAAACGCTGTTCGTTATGCGGCGGCCACGGGTAGAAAAACGGCCAGGCCAGCGAGCCGGAGAAGGTGGCGTGCGCTTTCAGGCCTAATCTGGCCGAGGCGACCGCCGCCTGTTTCAGCTTCTCCGTGGCCCACGCCCGGCGCGCCGCATCGTTACCGCGCACGGACGTGGGCGCGAAGTGATCAAACGCGTCGCTGTAAATCGGGTTTACCGCGACAAGCTGCCCTTCCAGATGGGTCGACAGTTCGCTGATAACCAGCCCGTGTGCGGCCAGCGTAGCGGTGATGTCATCGCAGTAGGCCTGGCTCTCAGCCGCTTTCTCGACGTCAAAAATATGCGGATGGTTGCAGGGGATCTGCACCGCTTTATAGCCCTTTGAAGCCGCCCACCCTGCAAGCCCGTCGAGCGTGTTGAACGGTGCTTCCTCGCCGATAAACTGCGAGAGAAAAATGCCGGGTCCTTTTATCGTCCTCATACCACCTCCTGAACATTACGCCTTGTCATCGTCATACTTAAACGTGAGAAGGAAAATCAGCGCGATCGCCGCGGCAGCCACCGCCGGGATCCACCAGAATGTCACCCACGCCTGCGGCACGGTCTGCCCGGCCACCAGGCGGTTATAGAGCGCACCGGAAATCTGCGAGCCGAGCAGCATGCCGATGCCGTAGGTGAACATCACGATCATGCTCTGGGCCTGGCCTTTCACCTTTTCGCCCGCCACGCGGTCGGTGTAGATAAAGCCGACGACAAAGAAGAAATCGTAGCAGACGCCGTGCAGCAGGATGCCGAGATACAGCAGAATGCGCCCCTCCTCGCTGACGCCCAGTGCGAACATGGCGTAACGCACAAACCACGCCAGCATGCCGATCAGCAGCATGACCTTCACGCCCAGACGGCGGAACAGCAGCGGAATAACCAGCATGAAGACGATCTCGGACATCTGCCCGAAGGACATGGCCGTGCTGACGTCGGCAATTCCCGCATCCGCCAGATACGAGGCGGTGTAGGCGTAATAGGTGCCGAGCGGGACGGAGATCAGCATCGCGCAGACGGAGAAGACGAAAAAGTGGCGGGTTTTGAGCAGCGCAAAGGCATCCGCGCAGAAGAGATCGCGCACCTTCACCGGCAGGCCTTTCGCCGGAGCAGGCGTGTGCGGCAGCGTCAGGCTGTAAAGCGCCAGCAGCACGGAGCTGGCCGCCGCCACCTGAAAGATGGTAACGCTTGCCGCCACGCCGGTGACGCCGATGAAAATGCCCGCCACGATCCAGCCGATGGTGCCGAACACGCGCACCACCGGGAAGGTTTTATCCACGTTTGCCAGGCTGTGAAACGCGATGTTGTTGGTCAGCGCCAGCGTCGGCATGTAGCAGAGCGTGTAGCCAAACAGCAGGCCAATCAGCAGCGCGCCGTTCTCGGCAATCAGCGCCCCCGGCACGAACCAGAGGATCGCCGCGCCCGCCAGGTGCATCACCGCCATCACCTTCTGCGAGGCGAAGAAGCGGTCCACCAGCATGCCGAGCACGAACGGCGAGAGAATGGAGGCGATAGGCCCGGCGGAGAACGCATCGCCAATCAGCAGAGACATGTTGTGCTGGGTCATCACCAGGCCGAGCGTAACCGACCAGCTACCCCAGATAAAAAACTGCAGAAACATCATCAGCGACAGCCGCGGCACCAGCAGCCGATGCTGCGCTATCGTCTTTTCACTACTTTCAGTTGACACCATAATAAGCCTCACCCGGAAAAAGTAATCGATTACAAAATGATTCAAATGAAAAGTAATCGATTACAAAATAAAGATCCTGTGGATCGAAACAGATTTGGGAGGGGGGTCACGATAAAGATGAAGCAGTGTTTTGTAGGCCCGGTAAGCGCAGCGCCACCGGGCGTGAAGGCAGGTGCGGTCTGGTTTGGTGCGGTCTGTTGCCCTCACTCCGGCCCTCTCCCACAGGGAGAGGGAGAAAAACGGGCTACTTTTTACGCGAGAGCTTAAATGCGATAAACAGGAACACCACCCACACCGGCAGCAGCATCGCCGAGAGGCGCATCTCATCCATGGTGCACATCAGCACCAGAATCAGCCCCAGGAACGCGATACAGAGGTAGTTCCCCGCCGGGTAAAGCAGCGCTTTGAACTGCGTTTCGCGCCCCTTGCGGCGCATCGCGGCGCGGAATCGCAGGTGCGCGAGGCAGATCATGATCCAGTTCAGCAGCAGCGTAGCGACAACCAGCGCCATCAGCAGGCCGAAGGCCTCTTTCGGTAGCAGATAGTTGATCAGCACCACCAGCGAGGTAATCGCCCCGGAAAGGAACAGCGAGTTCACCGGCACGCCGCGACGGCTGACGCGGGTGAGGAATTTCGGCGCGTTACCCTGCACGGAGAGACCAAACAGCATGCGGCTGTTGGAGTAAACGCCGCTGTTATAGACCGACAGCGACGCCACCAGAATGACGAAGTTCAGCGCAGAAGCCACCACGTTGCTGTTCAGATCGTGGAAAATCATCACGAATGGGCTGCTGTCTGACTTCACTTCCACCCACGGGTAGAGCGCCAGCAGCACCACCAGCGAGCCGATATAGAACAGCAGGATACGGTACACCACCTGGTTAACCGCTTTCGGAATGCTTTTATGCGGGTCGCGCGCTTCCGCGGCGGTGATGCCAATCAGCTCCAGCCCGCCGAAGGAGAACATAATCACCGCCAACGAGAGGATCAGCCCTTTCCAGCCGGTCGCCAGGAAGCCGCCGTGCTGCCACAGGTTGTCGATAGTGGCCCGCTCGCCGCCGTGGCCGGAGAACAGCAGCCACAGACCAAAGCCGATCATGCCGATAATTGCCAGCACCTTGATCAGCGCAAACCAGAACTCGGTTTCACCATACAGGCGCACGTTGACGAGGTTAACGGCGTTAATGATGATGAAGAAGGCCGCCGCCCAGATCCACGTCGGGACATCCGGCAGCCAGTACTGCATATAGATGCCTGCGGCAGTCAGCTCCGCCATCCCCACCAGCACGAACATCACCCAGTAGTTCCAGCCGGAGAGGAAGCCTGCGAACGGGCCCCAGTATTTATAGGCAAAATGCGCGAAGGAGCCTGACACCGGCTCTTCAACGACCATCTCGCCAAGCTGGCGCATGATCAGGAAGGCGATAATCCCGGCGATACCGTAACCCAGCAGCACCGCCGGACCGGCCATCTGAATAGCGGGGCCGATGCCGAGAAAGAGCCCGGTACCGATTGCGCCGCCAAGGGCAATTAACTGAATATGTCGATTTTGCAAACCACGTTGCAGCGTCGGATTCTGATCCGACGAGGCTTCAGCGCTACCATGGCCTGAAGCGGATGACGCGTCTTTCACGTCCTACCCCTGTCTCTTTTTTAGAAGGGGCACGTTTTAACACTTCATGCTGGCAGTAGCAAGTTTAACGCCGGGAGCACGGCATGCCCCCGGCGATGCAAGGTTATGAGCCGATGATCCCGCCGTCCGCTTTGACGATGACCACCGTTGAGGAACGCGGGCGTCCGTTCGGGTTCACGTCTGGCCAGTTGGAAACAGCGCGAGGGTTAGCAGGGTCGGTGATATCATCCCCGCCCTCCCCCGGATGCTGAATGTTGATGAACAGCGTCCGGTTATCCGGCGTAAACGCAATCCCGGTGATTTCACACCCGCGCGGTCCGGTCAGGAAACGACGGTACTCGTTGGTGCCCGGAATGGTGGCCACCATCTGGTTATTGCCCATCCCCTCGTAGGCTTTCTTATTGATGGTGCTGGAAGAGACGTCGGTCTGGATCCACAGCACGCCCTGATGATCGAACGACAGGCCATCGGGGCTGCCGAAAGCCGCCCCCTGCATGGAACCTTTAGCCTTCGGATCGTCGCTGTCGGTCCGCCCGCCCATCACCAGAATATCCCACTTAAAGCGAGCGGCAGCAGGATCGGCCCCCTCTTCGTGCCAGTGCATAATATGACCAAAGACGTTATTAGCGCGCGGGTTGGCGGCATCAACCGGTGCCTTACCCTCCTTCCCGCGATCGCTGTTGTTGGTGAGCGTACAGTAGACGCTGCCGCTGGCGTGCGGGTCGACCGCTATCCACTCGGGGCGATCCATCTTCGTTGCCCCCACCGCGTCTGCCGCCAGGCGGGTTTTAATCAGCAGATCGCCCTGGTTTTCAAACCCGTTGCTCTTATCCAGGCCATTTTGCCCGAAGATCAGCGGCAGCCAGTCGCCGCTCCCGTCTTCGTTGAAGCGGGCAACGTACAGCGTGCCGGACGTCAGCAGCTGCATATTGGCTTCACGGTTCGCGGGATCGTATTTTTTGTCCGAGACAAACTTATAGATGTACTCGAACTTCTGGTCGTCCCCCATATAGACCACCACGCGGTTATCGGCGGCAAGCGTGACGGCCGCCCCCTCATGCTTGAAGCGGCCCAGGGCGGTGTGCTTGCGCGGCGTGGAGGTCGGGTTGTAGGGATCGATCTCCACGACCCAGCCGAAGCGGTTAGGTTCGTTAGGGGTTTTATCAACGCTGAACCGCTCGTCCACCTCGTTCCAGCGGTAGGATTCATCGCTGTCGCTGATCCCGTAGCGTTTTTCCAGCGGGTTGAGATCGCTTTTTTTGACAAAAATATCCGACCAGTTCTCCTCGCAGGTGAGATAGGTGCCCCATGGCGTATGGCCGTTGGCGCAGTTCTGCATGGTGCCCAGCACGCGCTCCCCCTGCGGGTCGGCGGCGGTTTTCATTAAGTCCTGATGCCGCGCCGGGCCGGTAAGCTGCATCGGCGTATTGACGGTAATGCGGCGGGCATACGAAGACGGGCGAACCACCTGCCAGTCGCTGCCCGATTTTTTCACTTCCACCACCGACACGCCCATCGCGTTCTGCCCCTTGCGGGCCTTGTCGAGGCTCCAGTTCGCCGTACCGTCGATAAACAGCATCCCGTTGTCGATGTACTCATGGTTCATTGCCAGCAGGCCATGCTCCGGGTTTTGCTCCCCCTGCGGCAGGCTAAACCACGCCATGCCGTCATGATGCATGCCCGCCTGCGCAGCCTGTTCGTCCGCGGTGTTGCTGGCGTCCGGCTTAAAGGCCGGCATGTTGTTCTTGATCCCCGTCGGGTCACCCCAGCGATAAAACGGGCGGGCGATATAGCCTTCCGGCACCCTTACCGTATCTTCCGTGGAGACGTCGATGCTGGTAAAGCCCAGGGAAACCGCTTTTGCCAGTGCAGAAGGCTTTGATACCGCGGCAATCGCATTTTCGGGTTTGATCAGAAAGGGGAATGAAACGGCAGCGCCCGCCACGGCGCCCATCTGGAGAAAACGACGGCGGGAGAGGAACACCTCTGCAACCTCGGAGAATACCGGGTTCGCGCTGCGGTTAGCGATGTCGTCGCGATGTTCTTTTTTAAAAACGGATTTGAGGGGTCTGCCCATAGCGGCTTCCTGTCATTGGCCAAGAGGTAAGGAGTCGGCGACCAGTCTAAGAAGCTTTTATTACAATTTTATAACACAACGGCGGAGGTGTGGGGCGTCCCTGCCCCGGATAACGAGGTGGAACGCTTAGAACTCGTAGCCAACCGAGACCTTAAAGGTACGCGGCTCGCCCTGCGTGATGTAGGTGCCGGAATCGTCCACGCTGGCCCAGTAGTTTTCATTGGTCACGTTGTCGATGCCCGCGCGCACCGTCATCTGGTTTGCATTGTGGTTCACCGCGAAGCGATAGCGCATCCCCAGATCCAGCGTGGTGTAGCTGTCGATCTTTTTGGTGTTGGCAAGATCGGCGTACTGCGCGCCAGAGTGGTTGACGCGGGCGGTCGCCGTCAGGCCATCAATCGGCTTGATGTCATACTCTGCCCCCAGCACGGCGTAGACGTTCGGGACACCAATGGCATCGTTGCCCTGATTTACGCCGTTTTTGGTTTTGGTCAGCTCCGCCTGCAGCCAGGTGGCGCTGGCGTTGAGGCGCATCCCGAGCATCGGCTCGCCGAAGACGTTTAGCTCCACGCCGCGGTTACGCTGCTCGGCATCCAGGCCATAGTGATTGTTAGCATCGAGGATCGCCGACGGCATTTTGATCTCGAACAGCGCAAGCGATCCGCCCACGCGGCCAAAGTCCGCCTTCACGCCCACTTCGTTCTGCTTAGAGTGAACGATGCCGGTGCTCTGGCCGTAGTTGGTGGCGGTGTTAGGCGCGGTTTTGCCCGGCTGCAGCGCTTCGGTGTGGTTGGCGTAAAGGGAAATTTCTTCCCACGGTTTGTAAACCACGCCGTAGGTTGGCATCCAGCGGCTGCCGTCGAAGCCGTCTGCCGCGTTTTCCGCACCGGTAATTTTGTTATACCCGCGAATGACCACCTTCTGATGACGCGCGCCAGCGGTGAACAGCAGTTTGTCGTCCAGCACGCCCAGGGTATCGCTCAACAGCCAGCCCTGGGTGCGGGTGCGCCCGCTGGTCAGCGGATCGCTGTACTTCCCGCCTGAGCCGTTGAGGTTGGTGCTGTCCGGCATATCGACGCCGGTGTTGTGGTAGATGTTGGTGGTCGGGTTATCCTTCGTCGCCGACATTTTCCACGCGATCTTTTCATTTTTGGTCATCGCAGAATAGCCAACGTTGACCTTGTGCGAGACGAAGCCGGTGTTGAAGTTGCCGCGAATGCCCGCCATCCCGCTGACGGAATCGCTGATGCGGTTGGTATCCAGACGGCTGACCGTCGCCTTGCCGCTCTTGTCCACCAGCTTCGGCGCGCTGTAGATCCCTTCTTCATGCGCGTGCTGCGCGCCCAGGCCGGTATAGGCCGTCCAGTTATCGGTAATGTCGTACTCGCTGCGCCACATCCCGAACTCGTTTTCGATATCGCTGTAGGCCCACTTCTGCGAGAAGTTACGATCGTTTTTCGGCGGCTCGGGCACGAAATCCACCGCCGAAATATTGACGCTGGTCGGGCTGCCGTGGAAGGTTTTCTTCTGATAACCCAGATCCAGCGAGGTGCGGAAACGGTCGCCTTTGTAATCCAGACCGGTGGAGAGCAGCGTGGTGCGGCGGCGGTCGTTCGGTATGCCGGTTTCCCCTTCGCGGTGGACCAGGTTCACCCGCGCGCCAAACTGGTCGCTGTCGCCGTAGCGACGGCCCGCATCCAGCGTGGTGCCAATCTGAGAATCGGAGGTGTAGTCCAGACCCACTTTCGCCTGCGGGAGTTCGCCCGCGTGTTTTGGCTCAAGGTTGATCATCCCGCCCACTCCCGAGCTCGCCGCGCCGTTCATCAGAGCGTTTGCCCCTTTGAAGATCTCAATGCGCTCAACCATCTGCGTATCCACCACCTGACGCGGCAGCACGCCGGACAGTCCGCCAAAGGTCATGTCGTCACCGTCGAACTTCAGACCACGGATGCGGTAGGTTTCCGCGCTGTTGCCGTACCCCTGAACGAACTGTACGCCCGCGTCGTTGGCGACCACGTCAGCAATGGTTTTCGCCTGCTGATCTTCCACCAGCTTCGAGGTGTAGCTGATGATGTTGAACGGCACGTCCATGGCGTTCTGCTGACCGAGCATCCCCATACGCCCGCCGTTCGCCACCTGTCCGTCAAGGAAGGCCGGTACCAGCTGGTCGCCACCGGGTTTGAAATCGCTGACCGGTGCAGAGTGCACAACGAGGGTATCTTCTTTTTGATCGTCCGCCGCGAAGGCGGAATGCGTTACCGCGCCAACGGCAAGCGCCAGCAGCGTTTTGTGTATTCTGGTGTTGTTCATCGTTAACTCATTTGAAAGTGCGCGCAAAAATAGCCCATTGTCAGGCCTTAGAATGTATTGATAGCAATGCAAATGAGAACTATACGCATTATCCATGCGTTAGCAAGCGTAACCGCGAACAACAGGAAGAGGTGGGGAGACAGGATGAGGAACAACCACCCCAAAATGGGGTGGCTGCAGTAACGTTATTTTTTCTTGTAGATATTAGCCGTACCGTGAATTTTATTGTTGGTGTTCCCTGAGGTGAGCACCAGAACATCCGCGCCTTGCTTATCGGCTTTCTCAATCAGTTCTTTTTTTGCATCATCAACCGATACTTCATTTGAGGTGCTTACCGTACCGATTTTTTGATACTGAGACTCGACTTTCTTGAACTCATTTTTAGTCAGCAGTTGGGCAGCAAAAGCATTGGTCGTAAACAGTAACGCCGTTCCCAACAAAATAGCAGTCGTCTTTTTCATAACCTTTTTCCTTGAGATTAATCAGCAACTACGAAAAACCTCACGCATGATGGTGAGGTTTTATGAGCATGGTAGAGAATCTCAGGAAATGCCATATATTCTGGAAAATTCTTTTATAACAGTCCATTGCATGAAATTATTAATGAATATTAAGAATAGTCGAATACACGCGCGGTGCCAGCAATATCAATGCGAACCGCCGTGCCCGGGTTCCATCCTGGCTGGCTGACGGTCTTGAGGGTGACGGGCTGCGGCTGTCCGGTAAGCCCAAGGGTGAGCGTCGACAGGTGACCGGTAAAATCCACATCAAGAATGGAGATCGGGCTTTCATGTGAGGCGCATGCCACCACGCTCAGCTGCTCCGGGCGCAGCATCACTCTGCCCTGCCCTGTCGCCAGCGGGTTGTCTGTGGGCACCTCACCCAGGGCGCAGAGGGCGTAGCCCGCGGTGAGCTGCGCAGGCAGGATCAGCGCATCACCAAGAAACAGCGCCGTCTCTTCGTCAACGGGACGGGTGTAAACCTCATAAGGCGTCCCGACCTGCGTGAAGCGTCCGGAACGCATGACGGCAACCTGCGTGGCAAAGGAGAGCGCTTCGTTCTGATCGTGGGTAACCAGAATCGAGGCCACGCCCGCTTCGGCCAGCAGATCGGCCGTGGCCTTTCGCGTCATGGCGCGCAGGCCAGTATCCAGCGCCGAGAACGGTTCATCCAGCAGCATCAGTGAAGGACGCTGGGCCAGCGCACGGGCAAGGGCCACGCGCTGCTGCTGTCCGCCGGAAATCTCGTGAGGCCAGTGCGTGGCGAGCTGCCTGTCCAGCGAAACCATCTCCATCAGCGCCTCAACGCGCTGGCGTTTTTCGTGGCGGGTCCCGTCCAGCCCCCAGGCAATGTTGTCTGCCACGTTGAGGTGCGGGAACAGCGCGCCCTCCTGCGGCACAAAACCGATCCCGCGCTGGTGGGCAGGGACAAAACGGTTTTCATCAAACAGGGTTCTCCCCTGCATAACAATACGACCGGTGTCAGGCGTCTCAAACCCGGCAAGAATACGCAGCAGCGTGGTTTTACCTGACCCCGACGGCCCGACAATAGCCGTTCTGCTCCCCGGCGCAACGCTCAGGTTTAAGCTGTCGAGCACCTGCACATCAGCAAACGATTTAGAAATGGCGGTTAATTCAAGCATGTCATAGCCCTGCAATTTTCTTCGACTGCATATAGAGAATGGCGGTCAGCGGGAGGGAAATCAGGATCATCAGCATCGCGTAAGGCGCGGCGGCGACATAGTCAATTTCGCTGGTCAGCGCCCAGAATCCGGTAGAGAGCGTGCGCGTGCCCAGGGGAGAGAGTAACAGCGTGGCGGTCAACTCGTTGCTGACGCCGAGGAACACCAGCGCGGCCCCCGCCGCCGCACCCGGCGCGGCCAGCCGCATCGTGACGCTCCAGAGCGCCTTCGCGGGCGTGCTGCCAAGGCTGCGCGCCACGTTTTCCAGCTCAACCGGCGCCTGCGCAATTCCCGCCCGCAGGTTGATGAGCGCACGGGGCATAAACATCAGCAGATAGGCAAGGAACAGGGTAATTTCCGTCTGGTAAATGGGACGGGCGTAATGAATGGTAACGGTGACCAGCGCCAGCGCCGTGACAATGCCCGGCAGCGAACTGGTGATATAGATGCACCCTTCCAGCATCCGGAAGATACGGTGCGGGTAGCGGATACCGAGCCACGCGATGGGGATCACGCACGTCGTCGTCAGCAGCGCGCCGCCCACGCCGAGCATCAGCGTCTGGCGCAGCGAATGCCAGAGATCGGCGCTCATCCAGTTTTCCACCCCGCCGAGCCAAATCCAGCGACACAGAACAGCTAACGGCACGCCCAGCGCCAGGACGATCAGCACCATGAAAAACAGCTGCCCCAGCGCGGCAGCCGCAGGCTTCAGCGGCCAGCGTTTCTGCTCGCGCGCAGCCCCGGCGCCAATGCGCGCGTAGCGTGCTTTTCCACGCGTCACGCCTTCCAGCACCAGGATAGCGAGGCAGCACAAAGCCAGCACGCCCGCCAGCATGTTTGCTGCCGGGCCGCTGAAGGTAGACTGAAACTGGTCATAAATGGCCGTGGTGAAGGTATCAAAGCGGATCATCACGTACAGACCATATTCCGCCAGCAGGTGCAGCGCCACCAGCAGCGCGCCGCCGCAGATAGCCAGCTTGAGCTGGGGTAGCACCACGCGGAAAAAGACCTTCCACGGCGGGGTGCCGAGCGACGCGGCGACATCTTCGAGCGTCGGGTCAAGGCGGCGCAGCACCGCCGCAACCGGCATGTAGATAAAGGGATAGTAGGCAAGCACGGAGAGAAACACGCCCGCGGAGAGCCCGTGCATCGACGGAACCACGCTCACCCAGGCATAGCTTTGCACAAACGCGGGAATGGCCAGCGGGGCGACCGCCAGCGCGGACCAGATGCCCCGTCCGGCAAGCTGCGTGCGCTCGGTGAGCCAGGCAATCGCCACGCCCGTCACGATACACAGCGGAACCGCCAGGGCCGTCAGCCACAGCGTGTTGCTGAGCAGCTCAGCCACACGCGGGCGAAACACCAGCGCCTTAATGGTTTCCCAGCCCGTCTCAATGCCAATGGCAATGATAAAACCCAAAGGCAGAAGCGCCAGTAATGAAAACAAGACAGCTAACGCAACCATCGGCAGTGCAGGACGCCTGCGGGCAGGCTCCTGCACTCTGTTTTTTCCGATGTCGAGACTTAGACCAGACATAAGACCTTCACTTCACTCTCAGGATCACAGCAGGCCGGCTTGCGTCATCAGCTCGATAACTTTTTTACTGTTGAGCGTTGAAGGTTCAACTTTCGGTGCATCAAGATCTTTCAGCGGGACCAGTTTCGGGTTTGAGGCCGCGTTCACGCCCACGGCGTATTCAAAGGCGTTGTTGGTACGCAGGCTTTCCTGACCTTCTTTGCCGGTAATGTATTTGATGAAGGCCTGCGCCTGCGCTTTGTGCTTGCTGGACGCCAGCACGCCACCGCCGGAGAGGCTCACAAACGCGCCCGGGTCCTGGTGCTTGAAGTAGTAGAGCTGAGTGTTTTTGCTGTTCTCACCGGTTTTGGACTGATCGACAAAGCGGTAGTAATGGTAAATCACCCCGCCATCAATCTGACCCGCATTGACCGCTTTCATCACGGTGCTGTTGCCTTTATAGGCCACGAAGTTGGCTTTCATCGCCTTGAGCCACTCCAGGGTGGCCTGCTCGCCCTTCAGGGCCAGCATCGCGCTCACGATAGCCTGGAAATCCGCGCCTGACGGTGATGCCGCCCAGCGGCCTTTCCACTCGGGTTTCGCCAGATCCATCAGCGACTTAGGCAGCTGCTGCTCGCTCAGCTTCGCCGGGTTATAGACGAACACCGTGCTGCGGGCAGCAATGCCGATCCAGCGGCCATGCGCCGGACGATACTCTGCCGGTACCTGCTTCAGGGTGTCTGAATCCAGCGGGGCAAACAGGTTGGCGTTATCCACCAGCACCATGGACGGCGAGTTTTCCGTCAGGAACACGTCTGCCGGCGATGCGCTGCCTTCCTGCACCAGCTGGTTACCCAGCTCGCTGTCATCACCATTACGCAAAGTGACTTTAATCCCGGTTTCTTTGGTAAAACCGTCAACCCACGACTTCACCAGGTTTTCATGCTGCGCGTTATAAACAACGATACCGTCGTTGTTATCGGCGGCAACCGACTGTGTGGAAAGGAAAAGGGATGATGACAACAAGGCAAGCGAGAAGCAGGACAGCAGGCGAGAATTCATGAACATATCCTTAATAGACCAACGGGAGTAACCACTCATAGCTTTGTGGGACAGGATTAAAGCATACAACAACGCTAATGATAATTAGTATCAATCCAGTTTACGCGTAAAAGTGTAAAATTTCTTTTTAGCCGATTTTGTAATGATAAAAATCCAAATTTTAATGCGAGATAATTTCTAGATTAAGAAAACCTTAAGCCTGCCAACAACGAAATTCATTAGCCTTCTATTCATTATGGCGCGAAGGTAAATCTGTTATTCTCGCGCCCGGCAGAAATAAAAAAGCCCCGATACTGCGGGGGCTTTTTATGCTTATCCGGAGGTAGCTAAATTTATTTGGCTACTCATTTAAAAAGCATCACATAGCCGCATGAGGGGCATACACAGGATAGGTGAAGAACAATAAATGCACGCAGTTCAGCCCAAAATGGAATAACGTTGCAACCCAGAGCCTGCCGCTCCACATCCACGCCAGGCCGTAAATAATGCCGGAGAGGCTGGCAAAAATAATCAGCAGTAAACCGCCGCTATAATGCATCAGCCCAAAGAGGACTGAGGCCATCAACAACGCGACAACAGGATGAACGATCCGGGACAAGCGCTGCTGCAGGTAGCCTCTGAACAGGGCTTCCTCGGCCAAAGAGACGAAGAAAATATTCGCAAGGGCAAATTGCGCGAACCATTCTGGCGCATGTGGCTCAATTCTCAGCCCGCCCAACGCCACAGCCAGAAGTAACAGCGCGGGTACCGCAAGTACCAATATTACCCAGCCGAGCTTGCCAATTTTATAGAGGGGTTTTGCTACGAATAGCGTTGGCATGCACGTAATTAAAAAGAACGGCACCACCGCCTTGTCCATATTAAAGTACATACTGAACGGTATGCTTTGCGGACCAACGACGACAGCATCCAGCACTTTGGGATTATGGAAGCCCGGGAGTACATGCATAACCAGGGTAACGGCGATGATCACACACAGGCCTTCAATCAGATAAGTGTATTTATCATCCTTATTACGTAGCCATTCAACAACAGACCAGGCAATAACGATTGACGCAATAACCAGCAGCGCCGGGGCGTCAAGAATGCTCTGTTTCCAGCCGAGAAATGCCGTTAATCCCAGCAGCAGGTAAGCCAGGCTTTTATTAAGGGAAAGTGCGGCAAGCGAAATTGCGAGTAGATACCACATAAATGTCCTTCATGACCGATAAATTTTAGGGTCGATGTCCCAAATATGTCCCACAACGGAAATCAGGAGGATGTGAGTGAGGCGTAACTCTATGAAATGAAATGGCACGCCCTGTAGGATTCGAACCTACGACCTACGGCTTAGAAGGCCGTTGCTCTATCCAACTGAGCTAAGGGCGCACTGAGAAGCGTGTACTTCGCGGTGGTGAAACGCGAAGAATTATACGGTCAATGGCAGGTGAGTCAATGCCTTTTCCGTTTTCAGGGCCAATTACCGCTAGCCAATTGTAAATACGGCTATTTTCTCAACATTCCTCCCTGTTTTACCGTAAAATTTAGCGCTGCGAAAAGGCTTAGTTGCATTTAAGTAACGCCTGCTGTTTTCCTGAACGTCAGCTCGTCACACTAGAGCCAAGTATCCCGGCCGCCTGGAGGCTGACAGACAACAGGACAATGGAGTGACAGCGCAAAACCTGATCGATACGCCCCCCCGGTTACAGTACCTCTCTCAGGACATCGTCGGCATTAAGCTTGAGCCTATCGTCGCCCTCGCCTCTTTGCGTCAGGTTGGCGTCGAGGTCCTTAGCGTCCTGGCTGATACGCGGCACAGTGAGGATTTTTTTTGCGATCGGTCCGCTGGCTGGTCGCTAACGCTGCTTGAGGCGCAGCTTGCTGCGTTAAAAAATACGCCGCACAGTCATAACCTTTTTATTAATCTGCCGATAACCGTCCTGACAGAGCCTGCGTCCTTCCAGCGGCTCATCAGACTCCCCTGCGTGCCGCTCAATATTGAGTTTGTCGACCTTGCGGCTTTTTTGGCGCTGTCCGTCGCGCAGAAGCAGCGCGTGGTTCAGAATCTGCAGCAGCTGAGCAGACAGGGGCACGCTATCTGGCTGGATGACATTGATGATGTCTTAGTGCAGTCGTTTTTATCCTGTCGACTTCCGTTAAGCGGCATCAAAATAGATAAGGAAGCATTCTGGCGTTTACGCGACACCCCTGCGCTGAGGCAACTGGTTTCCCTTTGCTTTCAGCTTGCCGGGAAAGTGCTTATCGAAGGTATTGAGACTGAACGCGATCGTACCTGGGCACTGCAGGCAGGCGCAGACTTCGGCCAGGGATATTACTGGCCGTCCTGGACATGGCCGGAGGATTAAAACGCCATTTCCAGGAGGGAGACCATGCGAATGACAGTGCGCCGTTACCGGCGGCGGCGTACAGGAAGTGATGCACTGGGATTTACGCGCTCACCTTTTGCTCCCCCCTTTTTCGACCGGCTCGAATTTTTGAGCCAGTCCATCAGCCAGCCCCGCAAAACAGACGCCCCGTTTATTCTCCTGGTGACGGAGGATCATTTCCTGCGCACCGGTTTTCTCAACGGGCAGTTTCCCCTGAGCAGCTGCTGCGATTTCGCCACGCTGGACGACGCCCTTGTCGCACAGACGCAATGGCCCTCCGCCCGTCTGGTCGTGGATATTGAAAGCCGGTCAGCGGGGCTTCTGGAGAAACTGGATCAGTTGAGAAGGCATAGCCTGTTTCCTCCGTTCCTGACGCCCTGGCTGTTAGTCCGGGCCGATAATTACGACACCCGCCTTTTCTGCAAAGCGGCAGGTCCCTTTCATGTGCTTGAGCGCCAGCTGAACGCCGCGGCACTCCAGCACAGCCTGCTGGATGCCCGCCCGCCACAGGGCTCCGACAAAGACTGGTTCAACCGCAATGAATGGCCGATCCTGCAGGAACTTTCCCGGGGCAAGACGTTACGTCAGATTGCCCTTATGCAGAATCGTCCCTATAGCCGCATTATCTATCGTCTTAGCTGCATCCTGGTGAAGCTGGGACTGAGACATCGACAGGAATTGTTGCATCTTCTTAATAACCTCTCAGACTGCACGTTTTCACTCACGTCCTAACCCCTTATTTCCTAAAGCGCTTTAAGAATTTACTTACCATTCGTGTTTCAAAAATGTTAATTTTTAACAATAAAGTCGAAATTATAACTATTCCTAATTTATGGGCGAGAACCTTGTGAAATGCCACAAATTGAACGAACGGCAGCACTTTCCTCCATCCGTTAAGTGAATGCAGACAGCGTTAACAAGATGATAATGATGTAAAAACAAGCAGCTTAGCGACTGCGCCCTGGAGGGAAAAGCGAAGCAGATAGCATGTTCTCCTGTGCAGGAGTTGCGGAGCTGAAGGTCAACCTTCACGCTTTCAGATGAAGGTCTGACGGCCTGCGAGGGCAATTGTTCACCTCATCAGACCGGGCGAGTCCCCCAAAATGATGCGTATTTTTGTTAACAATTGATCAACATACAGAGATATCTGTTTTTTTTTGTTATTACATAAAGATGAAAATATGCGGTAAATGGGATAACAGGATATTTCCGCTAAATTTAAAAAAATAGCGATTCAGATCCAGAAGATAATACAAACCAATATCCTGTGATTAATTTACAGGGTTTTCGGAAAAAACTTACCCTGTATAATAAGAAGCGTACCAAATCTGAATAAGAAAAACCTTTTTGCCAACACCAGCCAAATGAGATGACCGCGCTGAGGCATAGTTCTTTTCATTACGTAAACAAGGATGCTTTCGCTCTTTCCAGGGAAATACTACGGTATAGGGATCTGCACATTATATCCTTCCGGCATTTCGAGAGTTTTACCAAACTCTGCATAACGCTTTTAACAATCTGAGGCATTAAAAATGAAACCGGCATCCGTTATCATTATGGACGAACATCCTATCGTCAGAATGTCGATAGAAGTCCTGCTACAGAAAAATAAGAATATCACAGTCAAGCTCAAGTCTGGCGATAGCCATGAAGTCCTTGACTGTATCCGTAATCACCCTATCGATCTGGTGATCCTTGACATTGAACTCACGGGCACGGATGCTTTCGCTTTACTTAAGAGAATCAGAAACTTAAACAAAGATATTAAGGTTCTGTTCCTCTCATCTAAATCAGAGTTATTTTACGCGAGTCGCGCCATTCGCGCCGGGGCAAATGGCTTCGTCAGTAAACGAAAAGACTTGGGTGAGATCTACAACGCCGTAGAAATGATCCTGATGGGCTATTCCTTTTTCCCATCGGAAACGCTGAACTTTATAAACCATTTGGGTTCAGGGAAAGGGATGGCAGTCGATATGCCATTATCAAATCGCGAGGTCACGGTATTACGCTATCTGGCGAATGGATTATCCAATAAGGAAATTGCTGAACAGCTACTATTAAGCAACAAAACCATTAGCGCGCATAAATCCAATATTTATTCCAAGCTGGGCGTGCAAAGCATCGTGGAATTAATTGATTACGCCAAAGCGCACGAGCTGCTTTAACCTGAATTCACTCCCTGCAGCTTATCTGAGCTGCAGGGAGTGCGGTCAGTGCTAATTATAGTTAATCATAAAGGTGGCATCCGCATCGGCTCGTCCGGGCTGAGGGTTATCTGCAGTGGCAATATAATTGGCATAAAACGACAATGTTGCATTCCCCTGCGCATCAACCGAGACCGGCTGGCTGGCCTGCTGGAGAGCCAGACGCGTTTTATCCGCATCCCTGATCTCTACCGCGACACGGCTCGCTGTACTGGCGTCGTTCAGCGCCAGCAAACCGTTATTGCTCCCGTCGGCTTTACCCGAAAACGTAATCGACGCCGCGCCCGGCGGACAGCCGGTCAGCTTCAGCGTAAACGGCATGGGCTGCGTGCGGCTCCCGGTGGTGCTGAGCTGTTTCGTGGGCCAGGTGCCCAGCGTGACGGTCTTGTCGCTGTCGCTGCCTTCCGCAACGCAGGTAAAATCGACAATATTGCCGTAGAGCCGAATGTTAATTTCACCCAACGCGGTGTCCGCCTGAGCCTGTGTGCAAAGCGCAAAGAGCGCCACGGTGAGAAAACGGATCCCGTTTCGCATATCGGCTCCTTAGTCGTAATCCACGCGCAAATACCCGCGCGAGGTGAAACGCCCTTCCGCTGGCTTGTTGCCCGTCACGCTCACTGGCCAGACGCGGATCCCCACCTTTGCCTGCGCGCTGTCGTCGAGGCGGAACGGAATTTTGCTTGTCAGGTTGTTAGGCGTTAGCGGCGCACCGCTCTCGTTGGCAATGATGAACCCGACGTCCGGGTTATCCGACACCAGCACATTATCAGAGACTTTCTCCGCCTCTACGCGCATCGTCAGCATGGCGTTCGCCTCGACGTTGGTGCATTTGATCGCAATGGTTTTGCTTTGCGATGAGACGCCCTCCGGTTTGTTACCTACGCCCGCCTTGCTGAACAAGGAGGCACCAATGTCGCCGAAATCAAACTCCACCACGTTACCGGCATTGATAGCGCAGCTTTGCGGCACCTGAATGGTACCGCTGTAGCTGATGGTATAGACCGGCGTGGTGAGCGGATCCGAGGAGGTGGTGGTGACGTAAACGCGGAACATGGTGGCGCGCGGGATCACGACCATATTAATAAAACGTCGGGTTACCTTAAGGCGGAACACAAGGCTGGAGTCCTGAACGCCAAACGGTCTGTTTTTGGAGACGTTAGGGTGGCTCCCCATCTGGATATAGTTTTTTGGCGGATAAAACACGCCAGCATAGCTGTCCGTGATTTTCATGGCCCCGTCCAGATAGTCGTTCAGCTTCAGATACTGATAGCCATCGCTCGTTCCTGTAACCTGATAATCGGTCACATAGCTACGCTTGGTGGTATTCCCGACCGTGCCCTTCGGGCAGACGGCATTGACCCCTACCCACTGCGACTTCTCGCTGAGCGTCACGACCTGTCCAATCTGGTTATTCGAGCTATTGAATTTGTCCGTCAGGTCGTAATGCACTTCCGTCGGCACGCCTTTTTCATTGACGCACACGGTGGCGAATGCGCTTGCCGCAGGCAGTAGCACCAGAAGCGACAAGCCTAAGATGTGGGTTTTATTCACAGCGAATCCCCTTCATTGTGATTGCCTGTTGCAGGCTCTTTTCAGGCAAGCTGTAAGGCGCGCGACACTGAGACTGCGCCCCGTCGCCCCACTGGATCAGCAGCTCGCCTTCCAGCGGCAGCCCGCTCAGGTAAATTTGCCCGTCATCCCCCACCATGCTGGTGACACCGCTCCGGGTCTCACGGACCACCGCACCAAACGGCACGGGCTGGTTGCCGCGTGTTACCGTCAGCAGGGCGCGCACGCCAATGCGGGTATCAAAGCTGGCGCGCACCAGCGCGCCTTTGGTCGGCACCACGCTGCTCACGTTGTTTTCGATGTCGGTGTTGTTGCTCATGGTGTTGGTATCCAGCGCCACGCGGTTGTAGCGGTAGACGGTGGCATACGGCATCACCGCATAGCCTCGCCAGTCGGTTCTCACGCCGGTCTGGTTTTCCACGCTGACGCCGGATGCCCCCGGCGCTTTGATCAGCACGTTGGTGTCACCCAGCGGCTGGCTGAAGGTCACGCCGTCGGCATGACCGACGACCCCGCCGGAGAGCTGCCAGTTGAGATCGTGCTGATCGTCGCTGTAGTTGTAGCCCACGCCCAATGTGCCGTAGGTCGCCTGCCAGTTGGCGCTGGCGCTTCCGCTTGACCCGTTGGTGCTGGTGTGTCCCTGCGTCACGCTGTAGTTCAGGTTGCGGTCTTCCAACAGCGTGCCGCTGACGCCGGTTTGCCAGCTCGTGTCGCCATCGCTGTTCCGACTGGCGGATGCCGTGGCGTAGGCCCTGTCGATGGCGCTGTCCCGGCGATAGCCCTGACGGGTAAAGATACTGAACGGCACGGAGACGTTAAACGACGCGATCCGGTCGGTGCCGTCGATCCCGACGGATTTATTCCACGACCACGAAACGGAGTAGTTGACCCCCTTCATGCCTCCCGCATACCCCAGCTGGTACCAGAGGTTCGACTCGTCGGTTCCCCAGTAGGTCTGCTCGCTGCCGGAGATATAGACCGAGCCGTAATCCCCCAGCGACTGAGAAACGTTAAGCTGGAAGCGGCCTTTTTTATTCCACGTCAGGTTGTGATAGCTCTGCACGTCCGGCACATCGTTATCGTCCTGGCTGTCGGCATACTGATAGCCTTCCATTGAGCGCCATGCCACATCGTCCAGGGTGTAAAACCCTTTTGTGGAATAGCGGTAGCCCAGCAGCTGGAAGTTGGTGCCAAAGCCGTTAAGGGATTTCGCATAGAGGAAGCGCAGGGACTGTCCTTCATGCTTGCTGTCGTCCGCGAGCTGGCTGCGGGCGTGGGTGATATCGAGCGAAACCGCGCCCCAGTCGCCCAGGTTTTTTCCGGCCCCGACGGCGACCGCGGTATAGCGTGACGCCAGCTGCGTCCCGCCGTAGAGCGTAAAGCCGTTGGCAAGCCCGGTAATCAGGGTGCCCTGGGTGAAGAACGGCGTATCCTGATCGCTGTTACCGCTGCGGTAATCCCCCGCGACGAGGTCATACTTCCAGCGCCCTTCACGCTGCAGAAGCGGCACGGTGGAGTACGGCACGGTATAGCGCTGCTGGGTACCGTCTTTCTCTTCTACCGTCACTTCCAGGTCACCGCTTGAGGAGGTGGGGTTGAGATCGGTAATCGCAAATGCGCCCGGCTGCACATAGCTTTGATAGATCACGTAGCCATTCTGACGCACCACCACTTTGGCGGGCGTCCGGGCGATCCCGCGCACGGTGGGCGCGTAGCCCTGCAGGCTGTCCGGATACATGCTGTCAGACGAGAAGAGCCTTCCGCCGCGGAACCCCATGCTGTCGAAGACGTCATTGCCGGTATTGCTGTCGCCCAGGACCAGTTCGCTTTTCAGCGGGATCACGGTGCGCTGCGCCCAGGTGCCAATATTCTGCCACTCGCTGTGCCGCTGCCCGTTGGTCTGCGTGTATCGCCATGCGCCGTTGTTACGTAAACGCCAGGCGCCGTAGTTCAGCCCGCTCTGCAGGTTGAGGTAATAGCTGTCGTCTTCGCTGCCCCGGTTGCCCGTAAAGCTGTAGTTCAGCAGCGCGGCGGGAATGCCTTCATCCCACTGTTCCGGCGGAATGTAGCCCCGGGCGCTGTTCTGCAATGCCACCTGCGGCAGGCTGACGTTCAGGCGCTGTGAGGCAAAGTTGAATACCGTTTCGCTACCGGGAATGGCCGTGGTCAACGGGACGCAGGCCTCACCCTGGACCTGAGCCAGCTCGGGAAACGCCGCGACGTTGACGCCAAAGCGGTCGAGCATCGCCCGCGTAATACACGGCGATAGCCCGCCCGCCACCGGCGGCGTGTTCTCTGCCTGCTCAAAACGCACGTCCTGAGTCCCGATAAATTCATCGTTACGCCAGATATCCACGCGATAAACGCCGGGTGCCTGCTGGTGTCCTTGTTCAAAACGCGACAAATCCGCCACGCTGGCGGTGTCGTCGGACAGGAAGGCCGGGTTGAAATAGCTTTCGCTCCAGCCAGCCTGCGGCCAGAGCGCAGCCATCAGCGCCAGTGCAACCGGGCAGTAACGTCCCTGATGGTTTTTCATCGCCCTGACTCTGCTCACAGGTTGACGCTACGCGCCGGCGTGATGGCACCGTAGTCATTCACGCTCTGCCAGGAGAGCGTGCCGCCGACACCGGCTGGCAGCACCTGCTGTGCCGCGCTTTTCGGCGCCACCATCAGGTTATCCAGCGTCTTCCCGCCCAGCTTCAGATTGACGAGGGTGATGTAATACGGAGACGCGTTGCTGACTTTGAGATGGTTACCCGCGCGCTCAAACCGCAGCTGGGAAAGCGCCTCTTCCGGCTGCATCGCCAGGTTGTTCGGGCGCACAAACAGCTTGATGCGCGAGAGGATAGCCAGCTGCAGCACGTTATTGTTTTCCGTTTTGGCTTTGTTCACTGACGGGATCGCTTTCACGTTCATGTAAAACAGCGATTCACGGTCGGCAGGCAGCGCAGGACCGGCGTAAATAATGCGCAGCGTGTTTTCACTGTCCGGCTCGCTAACAAACAGGGGCGGCGTGACGGCAAATGTTTTTTCTTTTTGCCCGTTCGCATTTTCGATCCACGCGTTAATTAAATAGCGCTCCTGTTTATTGCTGTTGGTGATCGCCAGCGACGTTTGCTTCGCGTCCGCCGGGTAAATAACGCGGGTGGCTCCCAGCGCAATACCGCCGGATGCATTCGCGCAGGCAGAAACCATCATTAAAATAAACGATAAAAAAAGTCCTGGTTTAATTAGGGTATTCATCACAACCGTACCTTTAATAATGTGTTCGCAGGTGTTATGGATAAATCAACGTAAACCAGACATCCGACTGAATTTTGCCTGGCTCGAGGTGTTCGGAAATAGCCCGATAGCGGGCGCTAAAATGGAACGCCAGCTCGCGGGTATCGATCGGCAGCCAGCTGACGGCCGTGGCGTTTGGGATAATCTGACGCTGCTGCTCGTCAAAGAGCGCCAGCCCAACGCCGCTGCTGACAGGCGTTTCACCTGGTCGCGATGTCGCCAGAAAGACCTGAGGATCTTCTGCGGGTGTGGCCCCCTGAAACTGGATCCCCACGGTGCGCGAAACATCAACGCTGCAGTCCAGCAGCCGTACGGTGAAAGGCACATTCACCGTGGAAAAACTGCCCACGCCGGAAAATGAATTGGTTCGGTACTGCCCCATATCGATGCGCATATTCTGGCTGTCGGGCGCCACGGCGCAGCCGCCGTTCACCAGTTCACCTCTGAGATGAACCTTGCCGCCTTCGATCACCACGGTATGCGCCGATGCCGGGCAAGCCATCGCAAGGGTTAACAGCAGTAGTGTTCCTGTCCTTGTCATCCTTTGTTCCTGGCAATAGCGTATGACGGGCCTCGTCCCTGAGGCCTGAACATCCCTGTGCGGAGGAATTATTCGTATTTCATTACGAAGGTGGCGTCAGCGTTCGCCTGGCCTGGCTCGGTAGTCGCAGCCGTGGATTTATAACGCGCGGTGAACTTCAGGGTGTTGGTCCCTTCGATCAGCGTCTGCGCAGCAGAGAAGGTCGCACCGTCTGGGGTCAGAACGCTGGATTTGCTGTCGAGGATCTCGATACCCACGCCTTTCGCGGTGTTGTCGTTGCTGCCGGAGGTGACGGCCAGCAGGGTTTTGTCGGTTGGGTCGATCTGACCGGTGAACGCAACAGCGGCAGTTTTGGCCACCAGCGGATCGCAATCGTTCAGTTCAATGTTGAACGGAATATTAGAGGTGGTGTCGCCCACTTTGGTGAATTTCGCGGTACGATACTGACCCAGATTAACGGTCTGCTCGGAAGAATCAGTATTTACTGAACAAGCCGCATTAACCAGCTCACCTTTAAAATGTACGGTACCGCCATTTACGGAAACCGGCGCAGCAGGATCCGCTGCATTTGCGGCACCCGCAACCAGGGCCAAAGTTGCAATAACAGTAGAAGCAATGTTGCTGAGTTTCATGTCTATTCCTTTAAAATGTAAATAACCCTTCCCGCGAAAAATCGGGAATAAGAAATACGTTCAATTGAGTAATTGAAAGCTTATTTCGGAGGAGACAAAGTAGCTCAGGAGGTGATTTTTAAATATGTCAAAACGCTGCCATTTTACCAGGTCACATCCTAATCCCGCCTAAGAAATTGACCATCCCTTAAGAAGGGTTTTTGCGTCTTGCGGATAAAAACGCGCAAAGGGTGACTGACAGCGGGGCTCGCTTCTGACAAAATACACGCATCCCCCCTTTCGAACGTTACAGACGGAATCTTCTCTCTGATGGCAGCAAAGATTATTGACGGTAAAACGATTGCGCAGCAGGTGCGCTCTGAGGTCGCGGAAAAAGTGAAGGCGCGTAAAGCGGCCGGAAAACGCGCCCCCGGGCTGGCCGTTGTGCTGGTTGGCAGTAACCCGGCATCGCAGATTTATGTCGGCAGCAAGCGCAAAGCGTGTGAAGAGGTGGGGTTCGTCTCCCGCTCTTACGATTTGCCGGAAACCACCAGCGAAGCAGAACTGCTGGAACTTATTGACACTCTGAATGCCGATAAAGAGATCGACGGTATTCTGGTTCAGCTGCCGCTGCCCGCCGGTATCGACAACGTGAAGGTGCTGGAGCGTATCGCACCGGATAAAGACGTGGACGGCTTCCATCCGTACAACGTTGGCCGCCTGTGCCAGCGCGCGCCGCGCCTGCGTCCGTGCACGCCGCGCGGTATCGTGACGCTGCTGGAGCGTTATAACATCGATACTTACGGCCTGAACGCCGTGGTCATCGGCGCGTCCAACATCGTGGGCCGCCCGATGAGCATGGAGCTGCTGCTGGCCGGCTGCACCACCACCGTAACCCACCGCTTCACCAAAAACCTGCGTCACCACGTTGAGAACGCCGATCTGCTGATCGTCGCGGTCGGTAAGCCGGGCTTTATTCCGGGCGAGTGGATTAAAGAGGGCGCAATTGTCGTGGACGTCGGGATTAACCGTCTGGAAAACGGCAAAGTGGTCGGCGACGTGGTGTATGAAGATGCCGCCGCGCGCGCCTCTTACATTACCCCCGTACCGGGCGGCGTAGGCCCGATGACCGTCGCAACGCTGATTCAGAATACCCTGCAGGCATGCGAAGAATATCACGACGTAGAGGACGCGTAAGATGGCCACATTTTCATTAGGCAAACACCCGCACGTTGAGCTGTGCGATCTGCTCAAGCTGGAAGGCTGGAGCGAAAGCGGCGCGCAGGCGAAAATTGCCATTGCCGACGGGCTTGTCAAAGTGGACGGTGCGGTGGAAACCCGCAAGCGCTGCAAGATTGTCGCGGGCCAGACCGTGAGCTTTGAAGGGCAGAGCGTGACCGTGACGGCGTAAGCCGTTTGATGCCCGGTGGCGCTGCGCTTACCGGGCCTACGTACTGTCTCCGTTTGTAGGCCGGGTAAGGCGAAGCCGCCACCCGGCAATTTCTTTCTCTATCCCCTCACACCCATCACGGTTATTTATCGATCCACTTCAAATAATCAGTATTTCGTCTGTTGAAAAGTGAAAATTCAGTTGCGCGTTTTTCACGCTTTGCCCACGATAAGTAGAACGTTCTACTAAAACGTTCTACTTACAATAACAGCGCCAAAAAAAGCGCTACTCGGGGGAAATCAGCATGAGTCTGATATCAGGGTTTATTAAATCGCTGTCTAAGTTATCGATGATTGGTCGCGCCTTAATGCTGCCAATTTCACTGCTTCCCGCTGCGGGCCTGCTGCTGGCCTTCGGCGATAAGTTCCATCTGCCGCTGATGATGAACGCGGGCGGGGTTATCTTTGATAACCTGCCGATGCTGTTTGCCATTGGCTCTGCCGTGGGCCTGGCGTCAGAATCCGGCATTGCGGCGCTGTCCGCGGCGGTGTCGGTGTTTGTCACCAATATCACCATCAGCACCGTGCTGAGCATCACGCCGGAAATGGCCTCCCAGGGCGGGAAATACGCCATGGTGGTGGGCATTCCGACGCTGCAGATGGGCGTCTTCGGCGGCCTGATCTGCGGTATTCTCGCGGCCTGGTGCTATAACCGCTTCCACACCATGCAGCTTCCGGAATTCCTTGGCTTCTTCTCCGGCAAGCGCTTCGTGGCGATTGCAACGGCGTTCCTCTCGTTCCTGATGGGGCTGCTGCTGCCGTACGTGTGGCAGCATATCCAGGCCGGTATCGACGCCCTCTCTGTGGTCGTTAACGGCGACAACCAGGCGGCCTCGACCTTTATCTTCGGTCTGGTGGAGCGCGCGCTGATCCCGCTCGGTCTGCACCATATCTGGTATCCGTCGTTCTGGTATTCGTTTGGGGATTACACCACCCAGGCAGGTCAGGTGATCCACGGCGACCAGACCATCTGGTTCAAGATGCTGGAAGAAGGGGTGAAATCCTTCAGCAGCGATACCTACCAGAACGCCGGTAAGTTCATGCAGGGTGAATTCCCGCTGATGCTGTTCGCGCTGCCTGCGGCGTGCCTGGCGATGTATCACGAAGCCCATACGAAGAATAAGAAAATCGCGGCCGGTATTCTGTTCTCCGCGGCGCTGACCTGCTTCCTGACGGGGATCACCGAACCGGTTGAGTTTACCTTTATCTTCGTGGCGCCGATTCTGTACGTCTTTAACGCCATCATGGCGGGTCTGGCCTACATGACCATGTACCTGCTGCATGCGCATATCGCCAAGTCGTTCTCTGCAGGCTTTATCGACTATCTGTCATTCGGGATCCTGCCGTCGTTTAACGGCTACCAGACCCACTTCCTGAGCGCCATTATCATCGGCATTCCAATGGGCCTGATTTATTACTTCACGTTCCGCTTTGTGATCCGTCGTTTCGACGTGAAAACCCCGGGCCGCACCGAAGTAACCGCCAACGCGGATGAAAAATCGGATTCCGAACTCGCAACCGAGATCATCACCCTGCTGGGCGGCGCGCATAACATTGACTCCGTCGGCGCCTGTATCACCCGCCTGCGTCTGGAAGTGGCAAAAAGCGACGCGGTGGATAAAGACGGTCTTAACGGACTCGGCGCGCGCGGCGTGGTGTTTGTCGGCGACAACGGCATTCAGGTGATTTTCGGTGCCAGAGCACAGTTTATCGCCCAGACCATGTCCACCATGATCGGCAAATAATAAGATGCCTGAACGACACGTCTCCTGTACGCTGGGAGGCGTGTTTTATCTGGCTGATAATCGGTAAATTTCAGGGAGCGGTTTTGAAGAAAGTCAGCATTATTGATGTCGCGAAGCACGCGGGCGTGTCGGTTTCCACCGTATCGCTGGTGCTGCGCCAGAAAGGGAAAATCTCAGAGGCAACGATCGAGAAGGTCAACGCTGCCATCAATACCCTGGGCTATGTTCATAACGTTGCCGCTGCCAACCTTCGCGCCAATACCTCTAATCTGATTGGCCTGATCCTCCGCGACTTTAGCGACAGCTTCTCCATCAAGGTGATGGCGAGCATTGTTCAGGATCTTGAAAAACAGGGATATATGGTTTTTCTCGGTCAGCCCCAGAACGACCATGACCAGCTTGAGCGCTGCCTGCTGTCGTTTAAGCAGCAGGGCGTCGCCGGGGTGATCTATCTGGCCTCGGATACCCGCACCTCTACCCTGCCGGAAAAGATTCGCCACTGCCCGCTGCCGCTGGTGGTGGTCTCTCAGTCGCTGCTGGATGAAAAATGCAATCTGGTGATGCGCGATAACCGACAGGCGGCCAGTCTGGCGGTGCGTTATCTTATCGAGCGCGGTCATCGTAATATCGCCTACATAGGCGGACGGGAAGGCTGCCTTATCCGCGAGCAGCGCCTGCTCGGCTTTCGCAGCGCGATGGCGCAAAACGGGCTGGTCTGGCGCGATGAATACTCGCCGGCCTGCAGCGATGACACGCTGGCAGCGGGTTTTGCCACCCGCCAGCTGCTGGAAAAAAACAATACCATCACCGCCCTGCTCTGCCACTCGCCGGATGCCATGATCGGCTCCATCTCCGGTATTCATCAGGTTGGGCGTACGGTGGGTAAAGATGTCTTTCTGACGCAGCAGGTCGCCCTGGTCGGTTTCGAAGATATGCTCCACGTGAACCTCACCTCTCCCTCGTTTACCTACGTTTCGTCCGCCAGCGAAGAGACGGGGCGTCAGGCGGCCGGGCTGATTATTCGCACGCTGAAGGAGCCGACGCTGCAAACCCAGCGCATTACGCTTTCCGGGCAGCTTATCGCACGCGAGTCGGCGTAAAATCAGAATTTCGCACAGGTTTTTTAGCGCGGAATGACTGCTATATTTCCATGATTTGCCATGGATAATCACAATGCCTACCGTTGTTACGCACGCTGCTGTTCCGCTTTGCCTGGGCTTAGGCCTGGGGACAAAAGTTATCCCACCCCGTCTGCTGTTTGCCGGCATTGTTCTCGCCATGCTGCCGGACGCCGACGTGCTGGCGTTCAAGTTCGGCGTCGCGTACGGCAACGTTTTCGGCCATCGCGGCTTTACCCACTCCCTGCTGTTTGCCTTCGTGGTGCCGATACTTTGCGTACTGACTGGACGACGATGGTTCCGGGCCAGCCTGACGCGGTGCTGGCTGTTTTTAACCGTGTCACTGCTGTCGCACAGCCTGCTGGATTCGATTACCACAGGCGGGAAAGGCGTCGGCTGGCTGTGGCCGTGGTCGGATGAACGCTTCTTTGCGCCGTGGCAGGTGATCAAGGTCGCGCCGTTTGCGCTCTCACGCTATACCACGCCGTACGGGCATCAGGTGATTATTTCAGAACTGCTGTGGGTGTGGCTGCCGGGTGTGGTGCTGATGGGGTTGCTGTGGTGGAAAAGAAGGTAAAAAAAAGCCGGGTGGCGGCTGCGCCTTACCCGGCCTACTTTTGCCCGTAGGCCCGGTAAGCGTAAGCGTCACCGGGCGTTACAGACTTACTTACGGCGCCAGGTCGTTCCCTGCGGGCCGTCTTCCAGAATGATGCCCATCTCGGTGAGACGGTTACGCGCCGCATCGGCCGCCGCCCAGTCCTTCGCCTGACGCGCTTCCAGACGCGCCTTGATCAACGCTTCAATTTCCGCCACTTCACCGTCGTCCGCCTGCGCACCGCTCTGCAGGAACGCGTCCGGCTCCTGCTCCAGCAGGCCGAGCACGGCAGAGAGCTTACGCAGATGGGACGCCAGCGCATTCGCGGCCGCCATATCCTCGGACTTCAGGCGGTTCACTTCGCGCGCCATGTCGAACAGCACGGAGTAGGCTTCCGGGGTGTTGAAGTCGTCGTTCATCACCTCAACGAAGCGTGCTTCGAACGCTTCGCCGCCTGCCGCCGGAACAGACTTGTCGGTTCCGCGCAGCGCGGTGTAGAGACGCTCCAGCGCCGAGCGCGCCTGCTTCAGGTTCTCTTCGCTGTAGTTCAGCTGGCTGCGATAGTGGCCGGACATCAGGAAGTAGCGCACGGTTTCCGCGTCGTAATACTTCAGCACGTCGCGCACGGTAAAGAAGTTACCCAGCGATTTCGACATCTTCTCGCGGTCAACCATTACCATCCCGGAGTGCATCCAGTAGTTCACGTACTCGCCGCCGTGGGCGCAGGTGGACTGCGCGATTTCGTTTTCGTGGTGCGGGAACATAAGGTCTGAACCGCCGCCGTGAATGTCGAAGTGCTTGCCCAGCTGCTTGCAGTTCATCGCAGAACATTCAATGTGCCAGCCCGGACGGCCGTCGCCCCACGGGGATGGCCAGCTTGGTTCACCCTCTTTAGACATCTTCCACAGCACGAAGTCCATCGGGTTACGCTTCACGTCAACCACGTCAACGCGGGCACCGGCCTGGAGCTGGTCCAGATCCTGACGGGAAAGCGCACCGTAGGTTGGGTCCGTCGGCACGGAGAACATCACGTCGCCGTTGTCGGCAACATACGCATGACCGCGGGCGATCAGCTTCTCTGTGATCTCGATGATTTCGTGAATATGGTGGGTCGCGCGCGGCTCGCTGTCCGGACGCAGAATATTCAGGGCGTCGAAGTCTTTGTGCATCTCAGCGATCATGCGATCCACCAGCGCGACAAAGCTTTCGCCGTTTTCATTCGCGCGCTTGATGATCTTATCGTCGATGTCGGTGATGTTGCGCACGTATTTCAGCTTGTACCCGAGAAAACGCAGGTAGCGTGACACCACGTCGAAGGCGACAAAGGTACGGCCATGGCCAATGTGACAGAGATCGTAAACCGTAATACCACACACGTACATGCCGACTTCCCCGGCATGGATAGGTTTAAATTCCTCTTTTTGGCGCGTCATTGTATTAAAGATTTTTAACATCGAAGATTCCATGTAAACACGTGTGTGGTTGAAAACCGGCTATTCTACCCGTAATTCAAACCCGAAGCAGCACACAATGCAAGGTGATCGCATCCTGTGGTTATGCTATAACAAGCCCCTATAGATGACCCGAAGGCGGGTCGACGTACCACAATAACGGAACAGGATGCAAAAATGGTTACTTTCCACACTAATCATGGCGATATCGTAATCAAAACCTTTGATGACAAAGCGCCTGAAACAGTTAAAAACTTCCTGGACTACTGCCGCGAAGGTTTCTACAACAACACCATTTTCCACCGCGTGATCAACGGTTTCATGATCCAGGGCGGCGGTTTCGAACCTGGCATGAACCAGAAAGCCACTAAAGAGCCGATCAAGAACGAAGCGAACAACGGCCTGAAAAACACCCGCGGCACGCTGGCGATGGCACGTACTCAGGCGCCTCACTCTGCTACTGCACAGTTCTTCATTAACGTGGCGGACAACGACTTCCTGAACTTCTCCGGCGAAAGCCTGCAGGGTTGGGGCTACTGCGTATTCGCAGAAGTGGTTGAAGGTATGGACGTGGTTGACAAGATCAAAGCCGTCTCTACTGGCCGCAGCGGTATGCACCAGGACGTTCCAAAAGAAGACGTTGTGATTACCAGCGTGACCGTCAGCGAGTAATTGGTGGCGACACTCTTTATTGCGGATCTTCATCTGCAAACAGAAGAACCGGCGATAACCGCCGGTTTTCTGCGTTTTTTACGCGGTGAAGCGAAAAGCGCCGATGCGCTGTACATCCTGGGCGACCTCTTTGAAGCCTGGATTGGCGACGACGATCCTAACCCGCTGCACCGTGAAATGGCCGCCGCCATTCACGCGCTGGTGGATTCGGGCGTCCCCTGCTACTTCATTCACGGCAACCGTGATTTCCTGATCGGCAAGCGCTACGCCCGTGAAAGCGGCATGACGCTGCTGCCGGAAGAACAGGTGCTCGACCTCTACGGCCGCAAGGTGCTGATCATGCACGGCGACACGCTCTGCACCGACGATACCGGCTACCTGGCGTTTCGCGCCAAAGTCCACACCCCGTGGATCCAGAAGGTGTTCCTTGCCCTGCCGCTCTTTATCCGCAACCGCATCGCCGCCAGAATGCGCGCAGGCAGTAAAGCCGCCAACAGCAGCAAATCCATGACCATCATGGACGTCAATCCGCAGGCGGTCGTGCGGGTGATGGAAAAGCATGACGTTCAGTGGCTGATCCACGGTCATACCCATCGTCCTGACGTGCATTCCCTCATCGCCAACGGCCAGCCCGCACACCGCGTGGTATTGGGTGCCTGGCACACCGAAGGTTCTATGGTCAAAGTCACGCCTGAGGGCGTGGAGCTGATCGCGTTTCCGTTTTAACCCCTCCACATCATTCTATTTTTTTGAACAATATCGGCAAATTGTTTCGATTTTAATCCGCCCGTGGTCGGCCTATTATTTATCACATCAGGGCAACACGCCCTATCCCAGACAAAACACTTAAGGAACACGACCATGAAATCCATCAAAACTTTCGTTGCAGTTTCGGCTCTCTCCCTGGTTTCTTTCGGTTCTTTCGCGCAGAGCGTGAGCGCAACCGCCTCTACCCTTGACCGCGCAGAAGCGAAAATCGCTGCACAGGCTGCTGAACAGGGTGCGTCTTATAAAATCACCAGCGCGAAGGTCGATAATCGCGTGTATATGACCGCAGAACTGACGAAATAATGATTGCCCCTCGACGAAAACAGACCGCCAGAAAGCGGTCTGTTTTGTTATGAACTGATGGCAACAACGGCTCAAGATTTAACCGCGCAACCGTTTTCCTTGCCCGTATAACATGCTATTCTCTGTGCCCTCGAAAGCAGTGTGTTTCGCACCACAGGAGTTTTAAGACGCATGTCTTCCCGCAATAATCCGGCGCGTGTCGCCATCGTGATGGGGTCCAAAAGCGACTGGGCTACCATGCAGTTCGCCGCCGAAATCTTTGACATCCTGAATGTTCCGCACCACGTTGAAGTGGTCTCTGCACACCGTACGCCGGACAAACTGTTCAGCTTCGCCGAAAGCGCCGAAGAGAACGGTTATGAGGTGATCATCGCCGGTGCGGGCGGCGCAGCACATCTGCCGGGCATGATTGCCGCCAAAACCCTGGTGCCGGTTCTGGGCGTACCGGTTCAGAGCGCCGCGTTAAGCGGTGTGGACAGCCTCTACTCCATCGTTCAGATGCCGCGCGGTATTCCTGTCGGCACGCTGGCGATTGGCAAAGCGGGTGCCGCAAACGCCGCCCTGCTGGCCGCGCAGATCCTGGCGACGCACGATAAAGACTTACATGAGCGTCTGGCGGCGTGGCGTAAAGCCCAGACCGACGAAGTGCTGGACAACCCGGACCCGCGGGGTGCGGCATGAAGCAGGTTTGCGTCCTTGGTAACGGCCAGTTAGGCCGCATGCTGCGTCAGGCCGGTGAGCCGCTGGGTATTGCCGTCTGGCCCGTCGGGCTGGACGCCGAGCCGGAAGCCGTCCCATTCCACCAGAGCGTGATCACCGCCGAGATTGAACGCTGGCCGGAGACCGCTCTGACCCGCGAGCTGGCGCGTCATAACGCCTTTGTTAACCGCGACGTGTTTCCGATCATTGCCGACCGCCTGACGCAAAAGCAGCTGTTCGACAAGCTCGGCCTCGCGACCGCGCCGTGGCAGCTCCTGTCCGATAAAAGCGAGTGGAACGACGTCTTCGCCATGCTGGGCGAGCTGGCGATCGTGAAGCGCCGCGTGGGTGGCTACGACGGCCGCGGCCAGTGGCGCCTGCGCGCAGGCGACACCGCCGAGCTGCCGGATGATTGCTACGGCGAGTGCATCGTTGAGCAGGGCATTAACTTCAGCGGTGAAGTCTCGCTGGTTGGCGCGCGCGGGCATGACGGGCACACCGTGTTTTATCCGCTGACGCATAACCTGCATCAGGACGGCATTCTGCGCACCAGCGTCGCCTTCCCGCACGCCAATGCCGACCAGCAGGCGCAGGCGGAAGAGATGCTCTCTGCCATCATGCACGAACTCGGTTATGTCGGCGTCATGGCGATGGAGTGCTTTATCACCCCGTCCGGTCTGCTGATCAATGAACTTGCGCCGCGCGTGCACAACAGCGGCCACTGGACGCAAAACGGCGCCTCCATCAGCCAGTTTGAGCTGCACCTGCGCGCCATTACCGACCTGCCGCTGCCGCAGCCGGTGGTGAACAGCCCGTCGGTGATGATCAACCTGATCGGGACCGATCTGAACTACGACTGGCTGAAGCTGCCGCTGGTGCATCTGCACTGGTATGACAAAGAGGTCCGCGAGGGGCGTAAAGTCGGCCACCTGAACCTGAACGACAGCGACACGGGCCGTCTGAGCGCCACGCTCGAAGCCATGATCCCGCTCCTGCCGCCGGAATACGCGAGCGGTATTGTCTGGGCACAATCTAAGCTTAAATAGTTCTCCCTCCGCCGGGGAGTTGACCTCCTCTTTCCCCGGCGTACAATTCCCGCCCATTGCTGCTTAGCTTTCTTCTGGAATAACCATGAACGATGGAACGGACTATCGCGCGATCCTCGCGTCCGATACCCCTTTAATCGACGTTCGCGCGCCGATCGAATTTGCCCAGGGCGCGATGCCAGCGGCAGTCAACCTGCCTTTAATGAACGATGACGAGCGCGCCGCCGTCGGCACCTGTTATAAACGTCAGGGACCGGACGCCGCGCTGGCGCTCGGCCATCGCCTGGTGAGCGGCGACACGCGTGAGGCCCGCATCAACGCCTGGCGTGAAGCCAGCCTTGCCCATCCTGAGGGCTTTCTCTGCTGCGCGCGCGGCGGCCAGCGCTCGCATATCTCGCAGGCCTGGCTGAAAGAGGCGGGTGTCGACTACCCGCTGATCCGCGGCGGCTATAAGGCCCTGCGCCAGACGGCGATTCAGGTGACCATTGAGCAGTCGCAAAAGCCGATGGTGCTTATCGGCGGCTGTACCGGGAACGGTAAAACCCTGCTGGTGAAGCAGCACGCGCAGGGTATCGATCTGGAAGGGCTGGCGCACCATCGCGGCTCGTCATTTGGCCGCACGCTCACGCCGCAGCTTTCTCAGGCCAGCTTTGAAAATCACCTTGCGGTTGAGCTATTGAAAAAAGACGCCGCGCGCTGGGTGCTGGAAGATGAAGGCCGGATGATTGGCTCTAACCACCTGCCGGCCTGCCTGCGCGACCGCATGGTTGAAGCCCCTATCGTGGTGGTAGAGGATCCGTTTGAGATCCGTCTTGAACGCCTGCGCGAAGAGTATTTCGACCATATGTGGGCGGATTTTTCTGCCGCCTACGGCGAGGAAGCGGGCTGGAAAGAATACAGCGAGTATCTGCATCACGGCCTGTTCGCCATACGCCGCCGTCTTGGGCTGCAGCGCTTTGCGGAATTCACCGCCTTACTGGACACCGCGCTTGTCGAACAACAACGTACTGGCCACACTGACGCGCACTTCAGCTGGCTTGTACCGCTCCTGAACGACTATTACGACCCGATGTACGGCTATCAGCTGGAGAAAAAGGCGGAAAAGATTGTGTATCGCGGGACGTACGAAGAAATTGCTGAGTGGCTTGATCGCTGAAAAATAAAGCCGGGTGGCGGCTACGCCTTACCCGGCCTACGCGTACTGTTGTGGCCCCGGTAAGCGCAGCGCCACCGGGGAACAGACGGCTTAGAAGTCGTAACGCAGACGCACCAGGTTCATGTCGCCCAGGTTGTCGGTGCTGGAGGTGAACACGTGTTCGTAATCCACGCGGAAACCGTAATCCAGCTGGAAGCTGATACCCACGCCGTTGTCGATGCGCTGGTAGTTGCGGCCGTTCACGTACTCAATGCGGTCCCCCATGAAGTAAGGCTGGATGGATTTCACCGCGTACTGACCGACTGGGAACTTGTACCCTGCGAAGTACTCAATACCCCACGCGTCGCCCGCAAAGTAGTCGTTAACAGACACTTTTTTGGTGGTCAGGAAGTTCTGGTACCAGCCGCCGCCTGCGGAGAAGGTCCAGTTGTCCGGGGTCCAGCTCAGCGCGGTACCGAGGATATTCTGGTCGTAGGTTTTGCTGTCGCCGTTGTCCGGGTTACGCATGTCGGCGCGGGTGTAGTTCCACGCGGCGCCCCAGGTCAGGTCGGTAGTCAGGTGGTAATCCAGACCCAGCGAGCCGCCGCCTTTACGCTTGTAGCGCAGGCCGTTGCCCGGCAGGAATTCGCTGTCTTCAAACAGGTAGGATGCGTAAATGTCAGCATCGCCCACGGTTTTCTTATATTTCAGCATCTGGCGTGAACGGTAAGAGCCGTCGTAATCGCCGTTGATCCCGTTACCCGGTGCCTGAGCGATCATGTCGTAGTCCCAGATATCGGTTTTCGCGCCAACCACATCATAGTAAACGCTGTTCTGTTGACCGAAGGTCAGCGTACCCCAGGTGTCGCTCTTCAGACCGGTATAGAGCATACGACGCGTGGTGTCGTGTGCGCCTTCGGCGTAGTGGTGATCCCAGTTAAACTGCGCAGGAATATTCACACCCAGCTCGTAGTAGCTGATCCAGCTGATGTCATCAAACAGGTAGTAATCTGCCGCGAAACGGAAGCGGGTGCCGCCGTCAAAGCCGTTACGCTTGTAGCTGTTTTTCCCGTCGTCGCCGGTCATGTTCTGGAACTGAGGACGAATACTGCCGCCAACGGTGAAGTTCAGGCGGCTCAGCGGGTTACCCGCCTGAGGATCCTGCTTAAGAACGGTGATTTCCGCCTGAGAAGCGAAGGTCGTTAATGCCACTGCCGCGCCAATCGTTGCCGCCAGCGCTGATTT
Organism: Enterobacter cloacae complex sp. 2024EL-00227; assembly: GCF_043945315.1. NCBI lineage: Bacteria > Pseudomonadati > Pseudomonadota > Gammaproteobacteria > Enterobacterales > Enterobacteriaceae > Enterobacter > Enterobacter cloacae complex sp. 2024EL-00227. The sequence goes on along the minus strand of NZ_JBIMQP010000006.1, from coordinate 215,542 downwards.
TTTTATAGTCATTATTTTTCCTTAATAGACACGCTGCTAAATATTTAGCGGGTGAATATTAACTGGAAATAATCGGGCTGTGTGGACGGGTTTTTAATGTTTTGTGCTACTAAATGAGTGGGTATTATCACTTTGTGCTATTTAAACACTACGCACCGGCATAAAAATCCGGTGCGTAATTATCACTACACTAAATCAACTCGCAAACTGACGGAACAGGGCTTTGCCCTTTAGCAGCCGCGTGCCGAGCCAGCCTCCGCAGAGAGAAAGCAGCGCAGCGCCGCACAGAGGCAGAGTCAACCAAAGACGCCAGTCAGGCTCCCACGGGAAGTCGAACACCTTTGTCTGCAGCACCGCCAGCGCCGTCTCTGCGCCAATGGCGGCCACCAGACCGGCCACCAGCCCCAGCAGCGCAAACTCGCTCCAGAGCGTCATTCGCAGCAGCCGCTTACCGGCCCCCAGCGTGCGGTAAACCACCAGTTCCTGATGGCGCTGGCGCATGCCCACCTGCACCTGGGCCAGCAGCAACAGCACGCCGCAGATCGTCACCAGCACCACCATCACCTCCAGCGCGCGGCTCACCTGCTCCAGCACCTGCCCCACCTGTTTGAGGATCGCGCCGATATCCAGCAGGCTGACCGTCGGAAACTCCCGGTTGAGCTGGGTCAGCATGCCGTTGCCGTTTTCCCAGCGGAAGCTGGTCAGCCAGCTCTGTGGCTGCCCGTCCAGCGCCCCCGGCGGGAAGATAAAGAAGAAGTTGGGCCGCAGGCTTTCCCAGTCCACTTTACGCAGGCTGGTGACTTTCGCGGTGAAATCCTGGGTATCGCCGGTGAAGGTCACGCTGTCTCCCAGCTTCACCTTCAGGCGCGTCGCCAGCCCCTCCTCCATCGACACCTCCCCCGCTTTTGGCGGCCAGGTGCCGGCGGTTATCGGGTTGTGATCAGGGCGTTTATCCTGCCATGTCAGATTCAGCTCGCGGTTAAGCGACTCGTCCTTATTCCCCTCCGTTGGCTGGCCGTTGATCTGCGTCAGACGCGCGCGAACGATGGGATAGAACGATTCGGGGATGATGTGATGCTCCGACAGGAAGCCCTTCAGCGGCGTAACCTGCTCAGGCGCAATATTGATCAGGAAATAGTTCGGGCTTTCCGGTGGAAGCTGCTGCTGCCAGCGGTCGAGCAGATCGCCGCGCAGCACCAGCAGCAGCGCCAGCAGCATAAACGACAGCGAGAACGCCGACAGCTGGCTGAGCGTAGACCAGGGCTGGTGCAGCAGACGGTTGACCGCCAGGCGCACAGGCAGGGATTTTACCGTCACCCTTTTCAGGAGGTTGAGCAGTATCCAGCCCAGCACGCCGCACAGCAGCGCCAGCACAACCGCCCCGGCCAGCACCGCCCACAGCAGCGTGCTGCCGCCCATGAGCCACGCCAGCAGCCCCACCGCCACCGCAATAATCACCGGAAGGTAGAACTTCAGCGGCCAGACGTTCGCCACCACATCGTTGCGAAGCACGCGCAGCGGCTGCGTGGCGAGCAGCAGGCGGTAGGGCCGGAGCCCCACCAGCACCGAGATCACCGTCATCGCGCCCATCGCCCATAGCCACGGCCAGAGGCTAGCCGGCGGCAAGGCGGCCGGGAGCACCGGCTTCAGCATCACCATCAGCAGCTTTTCAAACAGCATCCCGATTATTCCGCCGGTCAGCGCCGACAGGACCAGCAGCATCAGCCACTGGCCGACAATGAGCTTGCGCAGCTGCGCCCGGCCCGCCCCCAGGGTTTTGAGGATCGCCACCAGGTCGTAGCGGCTGCGGCAGTAGTGCCCCATCGCCACGGCCACCGCCGCCACCGCCAGCAGCAGGGTCAACAGGGCCGACAGCAGCAGGAACTGCTGAGAGCGCTCCAGAGATTTACCGAGCGCCCCCTCGTCCTGCTCCAGCCCGTACCAGCGGTGTTCCGGTTTGAGCTGCGGCAGAAGCCATTTTTCATACGCAGCAAGCTGGGCGGGCGTGCCGCCAAACTTATAGCGCCAGGTGACGCGGCTGCCCGGCTGTACCGCATGGGTGGCCGCGACATCCGCGGTGTTCATCAGCAGACGCGGCGCAAGCTGGAACGGGTTAAATCCGCCGTCGGGCTCCTGCACCACTTCCCCGGCGATTTTCAGCGTGGCGTCGCCGACGTCGATACTGTCGCCGGGTTTGAGGTTCAGCAGCGCCATCAGACGCGATGCCAGCAGCACCGTACCGGGCGTCGGCTTTAACCCCGGTGGACTGGTCTGTAAGTCACCGTACATCGGGTAGATATCATCGACGGCCTTGACGCTCGCCAACTGCGGCATGTCGCCCGCGAAGGTCATGGTCTGGAAGGTGAGCTGCTCTCCTACCTTCAGCCCTTCTTTGCGCGCTGCTTCAATCCAGCCCGGCGGCACGGGGCGGGAGCTTTCCAGCGCCCTGTCACCCGCCATAAACTCCCGGCTCTGCTGGCTGAGCCCTTTTTCCATGCGGTCGCTGACGCTGCCGAGCGCCAGCACGCAGGCCACCGCCAGGCTGAGCGCCAGCCAGACAATCAGCAGCGAGGGCGAGCGCCACTCGCGCCAGAACCAGCGGGTAATCATGCTTCCTCCTGCAGAACACCGTTCACCAGCCGCAGGCGACGGTCGCAGCGCGCCGCGAGCTGCGGATCGTGGGTGACGAGGATCAACGTGGTGCCGTGCTCGCGGTTGAGCGAAAACAGCAGGTCGGCAATCCTGTCACCGGTTTTACGGTCAAGGTTGCCGGTAGGCTCATCGGCAAACAGCACCTCAGGGCGGCCGTTAAACGCGCGGGCCAGCGCCACGCGCTGCTGCTCACCGCCGGAAAGCTGGGCGGGAAGATGGTCGAGGCGCTTGCCCAGACCGAGCTGTTCCAGCAGCGCCTTCGCATGAGCGCGGCTTTCACGGCTGTTTTCACCGCGCAACAGCGCCGGGAGCTCGACGTTTTCCAGGGCGTTCAGGGTTGGGATCAGCATAAAGGACTGAAAGACAAAACCAACGTGACGCGCGCGCAGCGCGGCCCGCGCCTCTTCATCAAGCTGATGCAGCGGCTGCCCGACAAGGTGGACCTCGCCGCTGCTGCCGTCGTCCAGACCGGCTAAAATCGCCAGCAGCGTGGACTTACCGGAACCGGATTCGCCAATCAGCGCGATGGTTTCAGCGCGTTTGACAACGAGTTCAACTCCAGTAAGGATGGAAAGCTCGTGTTCCCCCTGACCGACGGACTTCTTAAGATGATGAACTTCAACACTGTTTTCCGCTGGCATTTGCCCTTCCTGTTTTTGATTCTGATGACCTTCCGCGCGGCGGCAGCGGACACGTTACTGGTTCTCGGCGACAGCCTGAGCGCAGGCTATCGCATGGCGGCTGGCGCGGCCTGGCCCGCTCTGCTCAATGACAAATGGCAGAGCAAAACGCCTGTAATCAACGCCAGCATCAGCGGCGATACCTCACAGCAAGGTTTATCGCGCCTGCCTGCGCTGCTCAAACAGCATCAGCCGCGCTGGGTGCTGGTTGAGCTCGGCGGTAATGATGGCCTGCGCGGTTTCCAGCCACAGCAAACGGAGGATACGCTGCGCACCATTTTGCAGGAGATCAAGGCGGCAAACGCCCAGCCGCTGCTGATGCAAATTCGCCTGCCCGCCAACTACGGTCGTCGGTATAATGAGGCCTTTAGCGCGATCTACCCCAAGCTTGCCAAAGAGTTTGATATTCCGCTGCTGCCATTTTTCATGGAAGAGGTCTATCTCAAACCCCAGTGGATGCAAGACGACGGGATCCACCCCAATCGCGATGCGCAGCCGTTTATTGCCGACTGGATGGCAACGCGGCTGGCTCCTTTAGTTAAACATGACTCCTGATTAAGCGGAGATCCTGACAGGTAAAGTTATGCAAAAATCGGTCTTAATTACAGGATGTTCCAGTGGAATCGGTCTGGAAAGCGCGCTCGAATTGAAGCGCCAGGGGTTTCGGGTTCTGGCGGCCTGTCGCAAACCCGACGATGTCGAACGCATGAACGGGCTGGGCTTTACCGGCGTGCTGCTGGATATGGACTCGCCTGAGAGCGTTGACCGCGCCGCCGATGAGGTGATCGCCCTGACCGGTAATCGTCTTTACGGCCTGTTTAATAATGCCGGTTACGGCGTGTATGGCCCGCTGGATACCCTCTCCCGCGAAACGCTGGAGAAGCAGTTTTCGACCAACTTTTTCGGCGTACATCAGCTCACCATGCGTCTGCTCCCCGCGATGCTGCCGCACGGTGAAGGGCGCATCGTGATGACGTCGTCGGTGATGGGGCTGATTTCCACCCCGGGCCGCGGCGCCTACGCCGCCAGTAAATATGCGCTGGAGGCCTGGTCCGACGCCCTGCGCATGGAGCTACGCCACAGCGGCATTAAGGTCAGCCTGATTGAACCCGGCCCGATCCGCACCCGCTTTACCGAAAACGTTAACCAGACGCAGGCGGATAAACCGGTTGAGAACCCCGGCATCGCCGCACGTTTTACCCTCGGGCCCGAGGCGGTGGTGGCCAAAGTGCGCCATGCTTTTGAGAGTGAACATCCCAAAATGCGCTATCCGGTGACGCTGGTCACCCATGCCGTCGGCTGGTTAAAACGCCTGCTGCCGGGCCGGATAATGGACAAAATTTTACACGGTTGAGTTGAAGCGCCGACGCGCATCCCCATGTAAAGAACAAACCGACAAAAGAGAAAGCCGCATGTCCGTACAGAATATCGTCAATATCACAGAAGCTAACCTGCAACAGACCCTTGAACAGTCGATGACCAAACCGGTCCTGTTCTACTTCTGGTCTGAACGTAGCCAACACTGTCTGCAGCTGACGCCGGTGCTGGAAAGCCTTGCCGCCCAGTACAACGGTCAGTTCATTCTCGCGAAGCTGGACTGTGACGCCGAGCCGATGGTCGCGTCTCAGTTTGGTCTGCGCGCCATTCCTACCGTCTATCTGTTCCAGAACGGCCAGCCTGTTGATGGCTTCCAGGGGCCGCAGCCGGAAGAGGCCATCCGCGCCCTGCTGGATAAGGTGCTGCCGCGCGAAGAAGAGCTGAAAGCGCAGGAAGGCATGGCGCTGATGCAGGAAGGCAAATACGACGAGGCGCTGCCGCTGCTGAAAGAGGCGTGGCAGCTGTCAAAACAGAACAGCCAGATTGGCCTGCTGCTGGCGGAGACGCAGATCGCCCTGCACCGCTCAGAAGACGCGGAGGCCGTACTCAAGACGGTTCCGCTGCAGGATCAGGACACCCGCTATCAGGGGCTGGTTGCACAGATTGAGCTGCTGAAGCAGGCGGCGGATACCCCGGAAATTCAACAGCTGCAGCAGCAGGTTGCCGACAACCCGGCGGATGCCGCGCTGGCAAGCCAGCTTGCGCTGCAGCTGCATCAGGTGGGGCGTAACGAAGAGGCGCTTGAGCTGCTCTTCAGCCATCTGCAAAAAGATTTAGCCGCCGCAGACGGTCAGGCGCGCAAGATGTTCCAGGAGATCCTGGCCGCGCTGGGCACCGGCGACGCGCTGGCGTCGAAGTATCGTCGTCAGCTGTACGCGCTGTTGTATTGATAAAAAAGCCCGGTGGCGGCTTCGCCTTACCGGGCCTACAAAGACGATGTTACCCCGTCTTTTTCAACTGCGTCACCACCAGCTGGTGGCGCGCGTTGTAGAACTTCCGATAGGTCAGGTAGCAGGCAATGATGGTCGACAGGCTTGCCGTGGAAAGCAGCATAAACGTCACCATGATCTGATACTTAATCGCTTTTACTGGATCGATACCGGCAAAAATCAGCCCCGACATCATGCCCGGCAGGCTCACCAGCCCCACCGTTTTGGCGGAATCTACCGTTGGAATCAGCGATGAACGAATGCTCTCGCGAATCAGCCGCGCCGAGGCCACTTTTGGCGTTGCCCCCAGGCTTAGTTTCTCCTGCAACTGCTGCTGTTCGCTGCTGAAACGCTGGCCGAGGTTGTTATAACAGAGCCCAACGGCCACCATCGCGTTCCCCGCAATCATCCCCGAGATAGGGATGACCTGCATCGGCGTAAACTCAATCGAGCCGGAGAGCACCAGCACCGCCAGCGTGAGCGCCGTTCCGGTGGTAATCGCAATAAACGATGAGACAAACGCCTTATCAATGTATTTACTGCGCTTTTGCGCATTCCACGCCGCGTTAAAGCAGATAAACAGCACCATCAGCAGCGTCAGCACCGCGTGGTTAACGTTGAAGATATACTTCAGCACATAGCCGACGATGATGAGCTGAATCACCGCGCGGCAGATACTCCACACGATATCTTTTTCCAGCCCCAGCTTTTCCCGGTAGCTGACCACAATCGCAATCAGCACCAGCACCATCGAAAAGGCCAGCGATTCGTTCGTAATGTTATGCTCACCCACGGTTTGCCTCCTGCATTTTCCCGCCGTGCGGCTGGAGCGTAATTACGTCATCCGCATGGGTTATTTCGTTAGCGTCGTGCGTCACCCACAGCACGGCAATGTTCTGCTCCCGGGCGTAACGATGAATAATCTCGTTAACGTTGCGCTTGTTGACGTCATCGAGCGCGCTGGTGATTTCGTCCAGCAACAACACCTTCGGTAAAAACTGCAGGTTGCGGATCAGCGAGACTCGCTGCTTTTCGCCGCCCGACAGCGCGTTGATGGATTTGCTCAGCGTCTCCTGCGCCAGGCCAAAGCGGGCCAGATCCTGGATAAACTTTTCCGGCTCCGGCGTTTTATTGCGGATTTGCCACGGAAAAATCAGGTTGTCATAGACCGTATCGCCAAAAAGCACGGGCGTTTGCACACAGTACGAGACCTGCTGGCGATAGCTTTCCGGGGAAAGCGAGGCGATATCTTCGCCTTCAAACAGAATGGCGCCCTCCGTCGGGCTGAGGAGTGACGCCACAATCTTCAGCAGCGTGCTTTTCCCACAGCCTGAGGGGCCCGTGATTAATTTAAACTCGCCCGGCGACAGGCGAAACCCGACGTGCTGCAGGATCGTGTTTTCCCCGACTCGAAATCCGACATCCCTGAGAAGTAATACGTTTTTTTTATCGTTCATTGCGCTTCCGTTGACCGCTTTTTGTCATAACCGTCTGTAGCATAATCCTTTCGCCCGCGCAGCGCGAATAGCCTCACGCTGAAGCAAGTGTTAAGCTTTTTGTTTGCAAATTGTCACCACCATCACTACAGGAAGTATGCAGCATGGCACATATTTTTTATGAGTTTCCCTCCCTGAAGCCTGGTGTTCCTGATGTCGAAACATTAATGGCCGTCATCAAATCGTCGGAACGCACGCGTTTTGTGATGGGTGAAGAGGTGGTCGATTTTGTTAAGAAGGCGCTCATCGTGAACACCACGATCGGCAGCTTCAAAAATTGCTATTTTGCCTTCGACAACGGGACACACTTCCTTGAATTTGACGGTAAAGGCAAATCAAAACGCTTCAATGAGGTGCCGGACTGGTTCGTCTCTCCGGCGGAATTTTCGCGCACCCAGTGGCTTATCAACCACAATCTTGCGGATGTGAAAGCCACCCAGTTCATTGACGTCCTGATGTCCTACCCGCTGAAAGCGCGCCGCGCGCACTGCAATTTGTTATTCGGGCTGGAGCTGGAAAAAGTCAACGCGGTTCCGGCCACGGCGTCAGCGGCAGGTAAAATCGGCAATAAAAACGGTAAAACCACCAAGCCCCGCGTCACCGATCTGGGCTCGTTCGAGCTGTTCAGCCAGTTCTTTGCGCGCATGAAAACCGCCGTGCAGGCCGATGAGTTCCCTACTCTGCAGATCCTGACGGGCATGGATAACCTGGCAAAAGCGCCGCATAATTTAAAGCAGGGCATCAGAACCTGGTTTAAAGCCATCGCGGGGGACCTTCCACCGAATAACAAACGCGTTGAGGCGGGAAATGCCGTTCTGTTCTGCGCCCCCCTTCGCGAACAGATCCAGCGTATCGAAGCGCGGGGGCTGGAGCATTACTACCAGGGATTATCCAAAGCCATTGCCGAAGCGGGTGATGGCTTCATCTCTGACTTTACCTATACTTACGAGCAATAAATACACACTTTCACTCATCACGGCATGCAAAACAGGAGGTTTTTATGCTTATCGTTGTTCCCGTCCTTATTTTCGTTGCGCTGGTTATCGTGGGCGCTGGCGTCAAAATTGTCCCTCAGGGTTATCAGTGGACCGTCGAGCGTTTCGGCCGTTACACCAACACGCTCCAGCCCGGCTTAAGCCTGATTGTCCCGTTCATGGACAGAATCGGCCGCAAGATCAACATGATGGAGCAGGTTCTGGACATTCCGTCCCAGGAAGTGATCTCCAAGGATAACGCCAACGTCACCATCGACGCCGTCTGTTTTATTCAGGTGATTGATGCGCCGAAAGCGGCCTATGAGGTCAGCAACCTGGAGCTGGCGATCGTCAACCTGACGATGACCAACATCCGTACCGTACTCGGCTCGATGGAGCTGGACGAGATGCTTTCCCAGCGCGACAGCATTAACACCCGCCTGCTGCACATTGTCGATGAGGCCACCAACCCGTGGGGGATCAAAGTCACCCGCATCGAGATCCGCGACGTGCGCCCGCCGGCGGAGCTGATCGCCTCCATGAACGCCCAGATGAAAGCCGAGCGAACCAAGCGCGCCTACATTCTGGAAGCCGAAGGGGTGCGCCAGGCGGAGATCCTCAAAGCGGAAGGGGAAAAACAGTCGCAGATCCTGAAAGCGGAAGGCGACCGTCAGTCCGCGTTCTTACAGGCGGAAGCGCGTGAACGTTCCGCCGAAGCGGAAGCCCGCGCGACCCAGATGGTGTCCGAGGCAATTGCCGCCGGTGATATTCAGGCCGTGAACTACTTCGTTGCGCAAAAATATACCGACGCGCTGAAAGAGATCGGCTCGGCGAACAACAGCAAAGTGGTGATGATGCCGCTGGATGCCAGCAGCCTGATGGGCTCTATCGCGGGGATCGCCGAACTGATCAAGGACAGCGGAAACGAGCGTAAAAAATGATTGAGCTCATCGTTGCACATCCTCATGCCTTCTGGCTAAGTCTCGGTGGCTTATTGCTGGCAGCGGAGATGCTGGGCGGCAACGGCTACCTGCTCTGGAGCGGTGTTGCCGCCGTCATTACCGGTCTTCTGGTCTGGATCCTTCCCCTGGACTGGGCGTGGCAGGGGGCGCTGTTTGCCGCGCTGACGCTGGTGGCCGCCTGGCTGTGGTGGCGCTGGCTTAACCGGCGGGTTAACGAGCAGAAACCGGTGGACGCCCACCTTAACCAGCGCGGACAGCAGATTGTCGGCAAGCGTTTTACCCTCGACACCGCGCTGGTGAACGGACGCGGGCACATGCGCGTAGGCGACAGCTCGTGGCCGGTGGTGGCCGACGATGACCTCAGCGCCGGCACGCGGGTTGAAGTCATTGCGGTGGAAGGTATTACCCTGCGGGTAAAAGCCTGTTAAGCGTGGGTTTTGCGGTGGCAGCAGCCGGCAAGATTATCAATAATCGGGCAGTCGGCGCTGTCATCCCCCGGACAGGAGTCCGCGAGCTGCAGCAGCTGTTCGCGCATCGACTGTAGCTCGACGATGTGGCGTTCAATTTCGGCTACCTTTTCCAGGGTGCGTTTTTTCACGTCGGCGCTGTGACGCTTAGGATCGTTGAACAGGTTAACCAGCTCGCCGCACTCTTCCAGATTAAACCCGACCTGTCTTGCCTGGCGCAGCAGCGTCAGCTCATCCAGATGCAGCTGCGTGTAGCTGCGGTAGCCGTTTTCACTGCGCAGCGGCGGCGTCACCAGCCCCTTCTCTTCATAAAAGCGGATCGCTTTGCTGGTTAAGCCGGTTTTTTTTGCCACGTCACTGATATTCACATTTCCCCCTTGACCTTCCCCTTGATGGAAGGTTTAACCTTCATAACAGTTAGCGAAAAGCGTTACTCCGGTCAACAACTGACCAATATATTATACGGGAGTTTTGTTATGTCTCACACTATCGACCTGACGCTGGACGGCCTCTCCTGCGGCCACTGCGTCAAACGCGTTAAAGAAAGCCTGGAACAGCGTCCTGACGTTGAAAGCGCTGAAGTGACTATCGACCATGCCGCCGTGACCGGCAGCGCCAGCGCGGACGCGCTGATCGATACCATCAAACAGGCCGGTTACGGGGCGGAGTTAAGCCACCCAAAGGCTAAACCGCTGGCAGAGTCATCATCCCCGTCGGAAGCACTGACAGCGGCCACTCCTGAGCTTCCGGCAGCGGATGATATTGATGACAGCCAACAGCTGCTGATCAACGGCATGAGCTGCGCCAGCTGCGTCTCCCGGGTACAAAACGCCCTGCAGGCGGTCCCGGGCGTCGCGCAGGCACGGGTCAATCTCGCGGAGCGCACTGCGCTGGTGATGGGCAGCGCCTCCGCCGCAGAGTTAGTGCAGGCCGTTGAAAAAGCGGGCTACGGCGCGGAGGCCATCGAAGATGATGCCGAACGCCGCGAGCGCCAGCAGGAAACGGCTATCGCCACCATGAAGCGCTTCCGCTGGCAGGCCATCGTTGCCCTGCTGGTGGGTATTCCGGTGATGGTGTGGGGCATGATGGGTGACAACATGATGGTCACCGACGACAACCGCACCCTGTGGCTGGTGATTGGTCTGATTACCCTTGCGGTGATGGTGTTTGCAGGCGGGCATTTCTATACCAGCGCCTGGAAGAGCCTGAAAAACCATACCGCGACGATGGATACCCTGGTCGCCCTCGGGACCGGCGCGGCGTGGCTCTATTCCATGAGCGTGAACGTCTGGCCCCAGTGGTTCCCGATGGAAGCGCGGCATCTCTATTATGAAGCGAGCGCGATGATTATCGGCCTGATCAACTTAGGCCATATGCTGGAAGCCCGCGCCCGTCAGCGTTCCTCGAAAGCGCTGGAAAGATTGCTTGATTTAACCCCGCCGACGGCCCGCGTGGTCACGGACGAGGGGGAAAAGAGCGTTCCATTGGCCGAGGTTCAGCCCGGCATGACGCTGCGTCTGACCACCGGCGATCGCGTTCCCGTTGACGGTAAGATAACCCAGGGCGAAGCCTGGCTGGATGAAGCGATGCTGACCGGGGAGCCTATCCCCCAGCAGAAATCAGACGGCGACGCCGTGCATGCCGGTACGGTCGTGCAGGACGGCAGCGTGCTGTTCACCGCCAGCGCCGTCGGCAGCCACACGACGCTGTCGCGTATTATCCGCATGGTACGCCAGGCGCAGAGCAGCAAGCCGGAGATTGGCCAGCTTGCTGACAAAATCTCGGCCATTTTTGTGCCTGTGGTGGTCGGCATTGCCCTGCTAAGCGCGGCGATCTGGTACTTCTTCGGCCCCGCGCCGCAGATTGTTTACACCCTTGTGATCGCTACCACGGTGCTGATCATCGCCTGTCCTTGCGCCCTTGGACTGGCGACGCCGATGTCGATTATCTCCGGCGTAGGGCGCGCGGCCGAATTTGGCGTACTGGTGCGGGACGCGGACGCGCTGCAGCGGGCCAGCACCCTCGACACGCTGGTGTTTGATAAAACCGGCACGCTGACGGAAGGTAAACCGCAGGTGGTCGCCGTCACGACCGCAGGCATTGCCGAAGAGGAGGCGCTGCGTCTCGCCGCCGCGCTGGAGCAAGGCTCAAGCCATCCGCTGGCGCGCGCTATTCTCGATAAAGCCAATGCGTCTGCCCTGCCGCAGGTGAGCAACTTCCGCACCCTGCGCGGGCTCGGCGTGAGCGGTGAGGCAGAAGGCCACGCGCTGCTGCTGGGCAACCAGGCGTTGCTCAATGAAAACGGTATTGATACCGCCGCGCTGGAAAACGAGCTGAAGGCGCAGGCGTCTCAGGGCGCTACCCCGGTTCTGCTGGCGGTGGACGGCAAAGCCGCCGCGCTGCTGGTCGTGCGAGATCCGCTTCGCCAGGACAGCGTGGACGCCTTACAGCGCCTGCACCGTGCGGGCTACCGTCTGGTGATGTTGACCGGGGATAACCCGACCACCGCCAACGCCATCGCGAAAGAAGCCGGTATTGATGAGGTGATTGCGGGCGTACTGCCGGACGGCAAAGCGGACGCCATTAAAAACCTGCAACGTCAGGGCCGTCAGGTGGCAATGGTCGGCGACGGCATCAACGATGCCCCGGCGCTGGCCCAGGCGGATGTGGGGATCGCGATGGGCGGCGGCAGCGACGTGGCCATCGAAACCGCGGCCATTACGCTGATGCGCCACAGCCTGATGGGCGTGGCCGATGCACTGGCCATTTCGAAAGCCACGCTGCGCAATATGAAGCAGAACCTGCTGGGGGCGTTCGTCTATAACACCCTCGGGATCCCAATCGCGGCCGGTATTTTGTGGCCGCTGACCGGTACGCTGCTGAACCCGGTGGTCGCGGGCGCGGCGATGGCGCTCTCCTCCATCACCGTGGTCAGCAACGCCAACCGGCTGTTGCGCTTTAAACCGAAGGATTGAACCTTGTACCCGTACGCGCTAGCATGAACCTTTCCGTTTATGGAGCGCGTATGGGTCTGTTTAATCGTATAAAAACATCGTTTCGCGCCCTTTTCCCTCGCCGTTACGCCTGGCCCGGTCTGGATATCTCGCTTCCCGGCGGGCAACACCTGCACCTGGTCGGCAGTATCCATATGGGCACGCAGGGTATGTCACCTCTGCCGCCCGGTCTGATAAAGCGCCTGAAGCGCGCCGACGCGCTGGTCGTCGAGGCGGACATCTCGGGCCATGAGTCACCGTTTGCCGGGCTTGAAAGCGATCTCCCGCTGGCGGAACGTCTGAATGAGGCCCAGCTCGCGGAACTGACGCGCGTCGCCGAGGAAACCGGCGTATCGCTCTCCATGATTGACACCCTGCCACTGTGGCAAATCGCAATGGTATTACAGGCCACGCAGGCCCAGCGTCTGGGGCTGCGGGGTGATTACGGCATTGATTACCAGCTGCTGAACGTGGCACGGGCGCGCCGTATGCCGATCATCGAACTGGAAGGTACGGACAGCCAGATTGCGCTCCTGCGACAGCTTCCGGACGATGGTCTGATGCTGCTGGATGATACCCTCACCCACTGGCACACCAACGCACGCCTGCTGCAGACCATGATTGGCTGGTGGCTGGATGCACCGCCCGCGGACGGCAGGCTGGCGCTACCGTCGACGTTCAGTGAATCGCTGTATGATGTGCTGATGAATGCGCGTAACAAAGCCTGGCGAGAGACGCTGCATGCTCTGCCAGCGGGGGAATACGTGGTGGCGGTTGGGGCGTTACATTTATACGGCGAAGGGAATTTGCCGTCGTTGCTGAAATAAAAAAATGGCCAATATCTCTATTGGCCCGTCAAAGAGGAATTTCATCGTTTTTATTATACCGAAGTGACCTTCGGCTGAGCCGATTGTCGCTCAAAGTGACCATCACTGCCAACACTATTGCGCAAGATGGTGCTATTTTTTAGACAAACGTCAGGCGTATGCTGGCTGCATGAATTGTCTGTCGTAAGAAGGATAGCTATGACTCCCGCCGTTAAATTACTTGAAAAAAACAACATTTCTTTCCGGATCCACACCTACGATCACGATCCGAATGAAACCAACTTTGGTGATGAAGTGGTGCGTAAGCTGGGGCTGAACGCGGACCAGGTCTATAAAACGCTGCTGGTGGCGGTGAATGGCGATATGAAGCATCTCGCCGTGGCGGTGACTCCCGTGGCGGGACAGCTGGATCTGAAGAAGGTCGCTAAAGCGCTGGGGGCGAAGAAGGTGGATATGGCGGATCCGATGGTGGCGCAGCGCTCCACGGGCTACCTGGTGGGCGGCATCAGCCCGCTCGGGCAGAAAAAACGCCTGCCGACGCTGATCGATGCCCCTTCACAGGAATTTGAGACCATCTATATTTCCGGCGGCAAGCGCGGGCTGGATATTGAGCTGGCCGCGGGCGACCTGGCGAAAATGCTGGACGCGAAGTTTGCGGATATTGCGCGCAGGGAGTAAAAAAAAGCCGGGTGGCGGCTACGCCTTACCCGGCCTACATTTTGCACCCGTAGGCCCGGTAAGCGCAGCGCCACCGGGCAACGCAGCTGCACTACTGCCAGCTCACCTCACCTTTCGGCTCATACGCATTCACGTCAATCGGCGAATTCTGCTCGATATACTGCTTCAGCACTTCTGCATCGATAAAGCCGGTGTTCACGTAGCCCGGTTTATTATCAATATGCGGATAGCCGTCGCCGCCGGTAGCGTTAAAGCTTAACGTCGCCAGACGGTAGGTTTTCGCCGGGTCAACCGGTTCACCTTTGATCTTCAGATCGTTAAGCTTGCCGTCTTTCGCTACGAAGCTCACGTTGGCAAACTGCGGATAGGCCCCGGAATCCGGCTTCATCTGCGCCACGGCGGTCAGGTACTCAACAACCTCTTTCCCGCTCATGTCGACATAAACCACCACGTTACCGAACGGCTGCACCTTCAGAACGTCTTTATAGGTGATGTTTCCGCCTTCGATGGAATCACGAATGCCGCCGCCGCTCATCACGCCAAAATCAGCCCCGGTGCGCGCCATTTGCGCCGCCAGCACCAGGTGGCCCATGTTGGTCTGCACGAAGCGAACTTTACTGCGATCCCCCTCCAGACGACCGTTCAGCGTACCGATTTTCACATCCAGCTGCGCCTTGCCTTTGTTCTGGAACGGCGTCAGCAGGGAGAGCATCTGCTGGTTTTCTGGAATCTCTGGGGTGTAAAGTACGCGCTCGCTTTTCCCGTCCGGGTAGGTGACCTTCTTCTTCAGGTTGACCGGAATGAGTTGGTAGTGGACCAGCTTCATCTCGCCGTTCCGGAACTCAAAGTCCGCCCGGCCTACGTATTTGCCCCACTCGTGCGCCTGCACAATCCAGATACCGTTTTGACGGTCTGGCGCACACGGCGTGCCCGGCACGTAGTCCACCTGCTTTTTATTCTCCGACGCCATGCAGACCGGATCCTGTGAGTGACCACCCACAATCATCGCCAGCGAGCCCGCCGGCAGGCTGCGCGCCATTTCCACGTCGCCCGGCGCGTTAGAGCCGTGCTCACCGTTGTCGTAGTGCCCCATGTGCGTGGTGGCGATAATCACGTCCGGCTTTTCGTTTTGCTGCAGCTCCTGAATCACCAGCTTCGCTTCGTCTGCCGGTTTGCGGAATTCGATATCGGTGAAGAACTCAGGGTTGCCAATTTTCGCCGTGTCGTCGGTGGTTAGGCCGATGACCGCGATCTTCAGATCCTGACGCTTAAACAGCGCCCACGGCTTGAACAGGCGCTCGCCGGTGCTTTTCTGGTAAATGTTGGCGGAGAGGAACGGGAATTTGGCCCACTTCTCCTGCTGACGCAGGACGCTCAGCGGATTATCAAACTCATGATTACCGACGGCCATCGCGTCGTAGCCAATCAGGTTCATGCCGCGGAAATCGGGCTCGGCGTCCTGTAAATCGGATTCCGGCACGCCGGTATTGATATCGCCTCCCGACAGCAGCAGCACGCTGCCGCCCTGGGCTGCCACCTCTTTACGAATGCCGTCCACCAGCGTTTTTTGCGCCGACAGGCCATATTCGCCGTATTCACTGCGCCAGAAATGACCGTGGTGATCGTTGGTATGCAGAATAGTGATTTTATAGGTTTTGTCTTTTTCATACGCCTGCACGGGCAGGCTTACCAGCCCCCACGCCGCGATGAGCGCCAGCGCGACGCCCCGCTTCATTAACTTCATCTTCTCTCTCCCTGACCAATAGACAAAGGCAGAAATTACAGTGACTAATAAGAATAGACAAATAAGTTTTCAGAATTGCGACTTTCTTCAAATGTCCCGGGCGGGTATGTTAGTCGGATAATAATTACACCCTGCATCGCTAATAACTCAAGACGTGGTAATTCTCTCTATGGCAATCAGTGACTCAACCCAGCCCGTTCCGGGTGCGCCGGCGTCGCGCACCTCCTTTAAAGTCTTAGGCGCAATCAGTCTCTCGCACCTGCTCAACGACATGATCCAGTCGTTGATTCTGGCTATTTATCCGCTGCTGCAGTCCGAGTTTTCACTCACCTTCGTGCAGATTGGGATGATCACCCTGACCTTCCAGCTGGCTTCCTCGCTGCTGCAGCCGGTGGTGGGCTACTGGACGGATAAATATCCTATGCCGTGGTCGCTGCCCATAGGCATGTGCTTTACCCTAAGCGGGCTGGTGCTGCTGGCCATGGCCGGAAGTTTTGAAGCCGTGCTGATTGCCGCCGCGCTGGTAGGCACCGGCTCGTCCGTTTTCCATCCGGAGTCTTCCCGCGTGGCGCGTATGGCGTCCGGCGGTCGTCATGGCCTGGCGCAGTCCCTGTTCCAGGTAGGGGGCAACTTCGGTAGCTCCCTCGGCCCGCTGCTGGCGGCAGTGATTATCGCCCCGTACGGCAAAGGCAACGTGGCGTGGTTTGTGCTGGCCGCGCTGCTGGCGATTATCGTGCTGGCGCAGATCAGCCGCTGGTATGCCGCTCAACATCGGGTGAATAAAGGAAAACCTAAAGCGAAGGTTATCAATCCCCTGCCGCGCAATAAGGTTATCCTCGCGGTTGCCGTCCTGCTGGTGCTGATTTTCTCGAAATACTTTTATATGGCGAGCATCAGCAGCTATTACACCTTTTATCTGATGCAAAAATTCGGATTATCGGTACAAAACGCGCAGATCCACCTGTTTGCCTTCCTGTTCGCGGTGGCCGCAGGGACGGTAATTGGCGGGCCGGTGGGCGATAAGATTGGCCGTAAATATGTCATTTGGGGCTCTATCCTCGGCGTAGCGCCTTTTACCCTCATTTTGCCGTACGCCAGCCTTGAATGGACGGGGATTTTGACCGTGATTATTGGTTTTATTCTCGCCTCCGCGTTTTCCGCCATTCTGGTCTATGCCCAGGAGCTGCTGCCCGGACGTATCGGTATGGTTTCCGGACTGTTTTTCGGTTTCGCCTTCGGCATGGGCGGGCTGGGTGCAGCGGTGTTAGGGATGGTTGCGGATCACACCAGCATCTTCCTGGTTTATAAAATCTGCGCTTTCCTGCCACTTCTTGGCATGTTAACCATATTCCTGCCTGATAACCGCCATAAAGCGTGAATTACGGGTAGCTAAAGTTATGCTTTAGCTACCTGATACCCTTATACCATAAGGGTTTCCTCTTCATCCCCGCGCTGAATTTATCAAAATGCGCTTTTTTACGTGCATATTGCTGTTTTATTCAAACTTCAACAATTATTCATAAACATAAGGGTAAAAATTGTCATAAACTATTACCTGGTTTTTTGGTATTCACGCCAAAAATGGAACACTCACCACGAAAGGAGACGGAATGCACCACGCCACACCGCTTATCACCACCATTGTTGGTGGACTTGTGCTCGCTTTTATTCTCGGCATGATTGCCAATAAGCTGCGTATTTCTCCTCTTGTCGGCTATCTGCTGGCAGGCGTGCTGGCGGGACCGTTTACGCCAGGTTTTGTTGCGGATACCAAACTGGCCCCTGAGCTGGCGGAATTGGGCGTGATTCTGCTGATGTTCGGCGTCGGCCTGCACTTCTCCCTGAAGGATTTGATGGCGGTAAAGTCGATTGCCATACCGGGAGCGATCGCCCAGATAGGGGTGGCGACGCTGCTTGGGATGGCGCTTTCGGCCGTGCTGGGCTGGTCGCTGATGACCGGTATCGTATTTGGGCTGTGTCTCTCAACCGCCAGTACCGTGGTGCTGCTGCGCGCGCTTGAGGAGAGACAGCTGATAGACAGCCAGCGCGGACAGATCGCGATAGGCTGGCTGATTGTGGAAGATCTGGTGATGGTCCTGACGCTGGTGCTGCTGCCCGCCGTCGCCGGCATGATGGAAAAAGACAATATCGGCTTCGCCTCGCTGGCGCTGGATATGAGCATCACCATCGGGAAGGTGGTGGCGTTTATCGCCATCATGATGCTGGTGGGTCGCCGTCTGGTGCCGTGGATCATGTCCCGCAGCGCGGCGACCGGATCCCGCGAGCTGTTTACCCTCTCCGTGCTGGCGCTGGCGCTCGGTATCGCCTTTGGCGCCGTTGAGCTGTTTGATGTCTCCTTCGCGCTGGGCGCGTTCTTTGCCGGGATGGTGCTGAACGAATCCGAGCTAAGCCACCGCGCCGCACACGACACCCTGCCGCTGCGCGACGCCTTTGCCGTGCTGTTCTTCGTCTCCGTCGGGATGCTGTTTGACCCGCTTATTCTGATCCAGCAGCCGCTGGCCGTGCTGGGCACGCTGGCGATCATTATCTTTGGTAAGTCGCTCGCCGCCTTCTTCCTGGTGCGAATGTTCGGCCACTCTCCGCGGACGGCGCTGACCATTGCCGCCAGCCTGGCGCAGATTGGCGAGTTCGCCTTTATTCTGGCCGGTCTGGGCATGGCCCTGAACCTGCTGCCGCAGGCCGGACAAAACCTGGTGCTGGCGGGGGCGATCCTGTCAATTATGCTGAACCCGGTGCTGTTTGCCCTGCTGGAAAAATACCTCGATAAAACCGAAACGCTGGAAGAGCAGACGCTGGAAGAGGCCATCGAAGAAGAGAAACAGATCCCGGTCGATATTTGCAATCACGCCCTGCTGGTCGGCTTTGGCCGCGTCGGCAGCCTGCTTGGCGAGAAGCTGATGGCGCAGGGCATTCCGCTGGTGGTAATTGAAACGTCACGCACCCGCGTTGACGAGCTGCGCGAGCGCGGTATTCGTGCGGTGCTGGGCAATGCGGCGAACGAAGAGATCATGGAGCTGGCGCATCTGGACTGCGCCCGCTGGCTGCTGCTGACCATTCCCAACGGCTATGAGGCGGGTGAGATTGTCGCGTCCGCGCGCGCGAAGTGTCCAAACATTGAGATTATCGCCCGGGCGCACTACGACGACGAGGTAGATTACATTACCGAGCGCGGTGCGGATAAGGTGGTGATGGGCGAGCGCGAGATTGCGAATACGATGCTGACGCTGCTGGAAAAACCGCCGGTTGAAGAGGCGGTGACGGGGTAAGTTTGGTGCGGCCTGATGCCCTCACCCTGGCCCTCTCCCACAGGGAGAGGGAACAAACACTAAAAACGGCAGCCACAGGTTGCCGTTTTGCTTTTACCTGTCCCAGTACGCCTCTTCGAGGCTGTCTTCACGTTCCGGCAGGCCACGCGTTAAGCGCGGTGAGTGCTGGTTCAGCACCTGATAGCTTACGCGGTTGGCGTACTTGCATACCTGCGCCAGCGACGAATAGGTCAGCCAGCTGAACTTGTGCTTGCTGGAATTTGGCACGTTGGTTTTGTGGTAGGCGTTAGCGGTGATGTCGTGCAGCAGCGCGGCCAGCGCGCCGTCGCCCGCGCCATTGGTGTTCATGATCTTCTCCGGCCCGCCCATATACGGGGCGATGTGCGAGTAGATACGCAGCGGATTAACACAGTCTTTAAAACGCATGCCGCGGCTGAACTCGTACTGGTTGAACTCGGCAATCGCGCCGGGCAGCAGCGGGTGCTGGGTTTTGCGTTTGCTCTCTTCTTCGGTGAAGCCAGCCATGTACAGCCCAACCGGACCCGCGGTGCAGAGCACCAGATCCACCCAGTCCAGCGCTTTGTCAGACGCCAGCAGCGGATCGCTTTCACCGGTCAGGGCTTCGGCTTCTTCTTCGTTCATCGCCAGAATCGAGACGTGCTCTTTCAGGAACGCCTGCCACCATTCCGGGTTATCGGCAATCACGAATTTGGTGCCCAGCGTTAACACCACCGGCACATCGTACTTTTTGGCGTACTCAATCGCCTTCATGGTCGCTTCCGGCATCGGCTCGCCCGGCTTGCAGCGCACCAGGTAGGAGGTCAGCACCAGCGCCGAGGCGCCCGCAATCACCTCTTCGGGAATGCTGTCCGCGCGCAGCTTGTTCATGTGGCCCGGGCTGATGGCAAAGGTCCGCTCGCCGGATTCGCCGATCAGCGTAAAGCAGCGGCCAATCGGGCCGTCGACGCCCTGGAGATAGTTCAGATCGGTACGGCTGGAGGTGTTGCACAGGTAACGGTAGGCGTAGCCACCGATTTCAATGTTGCTGCACATTACGCCGAGCAGGACAGAGCGGTCGTCCGCCAGCACGGAGTAGTTGTGCATGGTGTTGCCGATGGTGCCGCCGGCGAACTGATGGGTAATCAGGTTTTCGCGCACCAGCTCCTGGTACAGCGCTTCGGCAACGTCATCTTCAATCACCAGCGAGTGACCGGCGCTCAGACCGTAACGGGCGACAAACGCATCATCCACTTTCGCTTCAATGTCTACCAGCGTCTGGTCGATACCGACGACCCACGCCGCGCTGGTTTCATTTTCTGGCTGGATTTGCTGCAGGAGCGGATCGCGGGCATCCACGGGGAAGTAGTGTTTGGATTTGCGTTTACCGGGAAATTTCATGGTCTGAACTGTACGAAGAATATGGGCCGGGAATGGTAGCACAAACCCGGCCCGGAGTGCGATCAGCGACCGTTCGTTACCAGCGAGACCATCATGTCGATATGCTCAGGGGAGTCGTTAAGCGCCGGAATGTACTCGTACTTTTCGCCGCCAGCCTCCAGGAAAAATTCCCGGTTTTGCACCGCGATCTCCTCCAGCGTCTCCAGACAGTCTGCCGAGAAGCCCGGCGACATCACCTGAATATGCTTCACGCCCTTCTCGCCGAGCATTTTGAGGGTTTCATCGGTGTACGGCGTCAGCCACGGCTCGCGGCCGAAGCGCGACTGGAAGGTCATCATCACCTTCTCCGGCGGCAGGCCGAGGGCGGAAACCAGCTCGCGGGTGGTATCGCGGCAGCGCTGCGGGTAATCATCCCCTTCATTGGCGAAACGCTGCGGGATGCCGTGATAGGAGAGCAGCAGCAGATCCGGCTCGCCGTGTTTTTCAAACGACGCGCGCGCGCTGTTGGCGAGCGCCTTGATGTACAGCTCGTTATCCGCGTAGTCGCGAATAAAGGTCACGCCCGGAATGCGGCGGCGGGTCGCCAGAATGCGCGCCAGCTCGTCCCAGACGGCGGCCACCGTCGAGCAGGAGTACTGCGGGTAGAGCGCCAGCACCACGATATGGTCCACGCCCTGCGCCAGCAGCGAGTCCACCGCGCTTTCCAGTGACGGTTTGCCGTAGCTCATGCCGAGCGCGACGGGCATCTCCGGCAGGCGGGCGGCCAGCGCCTTCTCCTGACGACGGCTGTAGACCATCAGCGGCGAGCCCTCTTCCATCCAGACGGACTGATAGAGTTTGGCGACGCGCGGAGAACGGATCGGCAGAATGACGCCACGCAGCAGCGGCCACCACAGCAGTCGCGGAAAATCCACGACGCGCGTGTCGCTTAAAAATTGTCGCAGGTAGCGTTTTACCGCGTCTGATGTAGGTGCTTCTGGAGTGCCCAGATTGGCAAGCAGGATGCCGGTTTTCGCCTGACTCATTCACGCCTCTTAACCATTTGAATGGTTGTCAATTGTAGCGGAAATGCGTTTAAACGAAACCCATTGCTGTAATAGGTAAGATGAGAATTTTTCTCACCCGGTGGCCCGGGTGAGAGAGATGCGATTAGCCGAGGATTTTTTCCAGCTCAGCACGCACGTCAGCCACGGCTTTGGTGCCGTCAACTTTGGCGTATTTGGTGTTACCCGCCTGCGCTTCTTTGGTGTAGTAGCCGATCAGCGGCGCAGTCATCTGATGGTATTCCACCAGGCGCTTGCGCACGGTCTCTTCCTGATCGTCTTTACGGGTGGTCAGCTCTTCGCCGGTCACGTCGTCTTTGCCTTCAACCTTAGGTGGGTTGAATTTGATGTGGTAAACGCGGCCAGAGGCAGCGTGTACGCGACGGCCAACGATACGGTCAACGATCAGCTCGTCCGGTACGTCGAACTCCAGAACGTAGTCCACGTTGATGCCCGCTTCCTTCATGGCGTCAGCCTGAGGAATGGTACGTGGGAAGCCGTCCAGCAGGAAACCGTTACGGCAGTCTTCCTGAGCAATGCGCTCTTTGACCAGAGCAATCACCAGCTCGTCGGTCACCAGCTTGCCTGCGTCCATGATGTCTTTCGCCTGTTTACCCAGCTCGGAGCCAGATTTAACAGCGGCGCGCAGCATATCACCGGTGGAGATTTGCGGAATACCGTATTTCTCCATGATGAACTGAGCCTGAGTTCCTTTACCAGCGCCCGGAGCGCCAAGCAGAATAATACGCATTGCGAAAATCCCCTCAAAAGTCGTTTCAATTTTTCAAAAGCGCTAAACAATACCACCAGAACGGGCATCGCTCAAGGAAGGCAGGAAGGCTGAAACGGTTAATGGGGGGAGATAATTTGGGATAGTGCGGTCTGGTGCCCTCACCCTGGCCCTCTCCCTCGGGGAGAGGGAGAAGACCAGGAGAGGCGTGGTCAGTTACGCCAGCAGCAGCGCATTCACACGTTTAATGAAGAGGTTAGGATCTTCCAGCGTGCCGCGCTCGGCCAGCAGGGACTGATCCAGCAGCAGTTCAACCCACTCGGCAAAGCGGGCGTCGTCCTGGGTGTCCGCCGCGCGTTTCACCAGCGGGTGATCCGGATTAAGCTCAAAGATATATTTCACTTCCGGTACCGCCTGGCCCGCCGCGGCGAACAGCTTCGCCATCTGGGTGCTCATTTCGTCGGCATCGGTCGTGACGATGGCCGGAGTGTCGGTCAGACGATGCGTGAAGCGCACCTCTTTCACGCGGTCGCCCAGCAGGGTTTTCACGCGCTCAACGAACGGCTCCAGCGCCTTCTCGGCTTCTTTCGCATTTTCATCCACTTCATCTGCCAGCTTGTCGATGGACTCATCGGCTTTGGCAACGGACTGGAACGCCTTACCGTCGAACTCGGTCAGGTAGTTCATCATCCACTCGTCGATGCGGTCGGAAAGCAGCAGCACTTCGATGCCTTTCTTACGCAGCAGCTCCAGGTGCGGGCTGCTCTTCGCCGCGGCGTAGCTGTCGGCGGTGATGTAGTAGATCTTCTCCTGCCCTTCTTTCATGCGGGAGATGTACTCTTCCAGCGACACGGTCTGCGCGGAGGAGTCGGTGTGCGTAGAAGCAAAGCGCAGCAGTTTGGCGATGGTTTCAACGTTCGCCATGTCTTCAGCCGGGCCTTCTTTCAGCACCAGACCGAACTGTTTCCAGAAGGTCTGGTATTTTTCCGCATCGTCTTTCGCCAGTTTTTCCAGCATCTGCAGCGCACGTTTGGTCAGGGCGTTGCGCAGGTTACGGGTGACGGTGCTGTCCTGCAGAATTTCGCGGGAGACGTTCAGCGGCAGATCGTTGGAATCGATCAGGCCGCGCACAAAGCGCAGATAGTTCGGCATGAACTGCTCGGCGTCGTCCATGATGAACACGCGCTGCACGTACAGCTTCAGGCCATGCTTGTGATCGCGGTTCCACATGTCCCACGGCGCCTGTGCCGGGATGTACAGCAGGCTGGTGTACTCCTGCTTACCTTCCACACGGTTGTGGCTCCAGGTCAGCGGGTCGGTAAAGTCGTGGGCGATGTGCTTGTAGAATTCGTTGTACTCGTCGTCTTTAATCTCAGACTTGTTGCGCGTCCACAGCGCCTGCGCCTTGTTGATTTTCTCCCAGGAAACCACGGTTTCACCGTCTTTCTCTTCCTGTTTTTCAATCTCTACCGGCAGCGCGATGTGATCGGAGTACTTGCTGATGATGGAGCGCAAGCGCCAGTCGTTCAGGAAATCATCTTCCCCTTCACGCAGGTGCAGGGTGATTTCGGTGCCGCGGTCCGCTTTGGTGATGTCATCAACGGTGTATTCGCCTTCCCCTTTGGATTCCCACAGCACGCCGTTCTCGGCGCTGTCGCCTGCCGCACGGGTGCGCACGGTGACTTTGTCCGCCACGATGAACGCCGAGTAGAAACCGACGCCGAACTGGCCGATGAGCTGGCTGTCTTTCGCCTGGTCAGAGCCCATGGACTCCAGGAACGCCTTGGTGCCGGATTTCGCGATGGTCCCGAGGTGGTCGATCACCTCGTCGCGGTTCATCCCGATGCCGTTATCGGCGATGGTCAGGGTGCGGTTCTCTTTATTAAACGAGACGCGCACGCGCAGCTCGCCGTCGCCTTCGTACAGATCCGGGTTAGACAGCGCGCGGAAGCGCAGCTTGTCCGCCGCATCCGAGGCGTTGGAAATCAGCTCACGCAGGAAAATTTCTTTGTTGGAATACAGGGAATGGATCATCAGGTGCAGAAGCTGTTTTACTTCTGACTGGAAACCACGGGTTTCTTGTCCTTTCATCTATGTCGACCTCAACAATGCCATTTAATGGGGTTTTAAAACGTTGAGGGAGAGATGGGGATACGGGGGGAAATTTTCAAGCGGAGGCGGCTCGCGCAGCCTCCGTTTGGTCAGAAAATAATCTTGTGACGTCCGGCCAGAGAGTGCGACAGCGTGGTGCCGTCGACCATCTCCAGCTCGCCGCCGACCGGCACGCCGTGGGCGATGCGGCTGGCGTCAACGCCATACTGCGAGCACAGTTCGGCGATGTAGTTGGCGGTTGCCTCCCCTTCCACCGTGGGGTTGGTGGCGAGGATCACCTCTTTGATGGTTTCAGACTCGAGACGCTGTTCAAGGCGGTCAAGACCGATATCGTCCGGGCCGATGCCGTCCAGCGGGGAGAGATGCCCCATCAGCACGAAGTAGCGCCCGGAAAACTGCCCGGTTTGTTCGATGGCGTAGATGTCCGCCGGACTCTCCACCACGCAAATCTGACCGTTTTCCTGACGACGCGGGTTCGTACAGATGTTACACACGTCCTGCTCGGTAAAGGTGCGGCAATCCGCACAGTGACCAATTTCTGACATGGCGCGGGTCAGAGCCTGCGCCAGGCGCATCCCGCCGCTGCGGTCGCGCTGCAATAGCGTAAACGCCATGCGCTGCGCCGACTTCGGGCCAACGCCCGGCAGACAGCGCAGTGCTTCCATTAACTGCGTGAGCAGCGGACTGGTTTGCATCAGAATGGCATCTTGAAGCCAGGCGGCAGCTGCATGCCGCTGGAAACGGAGGCCATTTTCTCTTTCTGGGTTTCGTCGATACGGCGAGCGGCATCGTTAAACGCGGCTGCAACCAGATCTTCCAGCATCTCTTTGTCGTCTTCGAGCAGGCTCGGGTCGATTTCCACGCGACGGCAGTTGTGCGCACCGTTGATGGTCACCTTGACCAGACCGGCACCGGACTCACCCGTGACTTCCAGCTGAGCGATCTCTTCCTGCATCTTCTGCATTTTTTCCTGCATCTGCTGAGCCTGCTTCATCAGGCCACCCAGACCGCCTTTTCCACCAAACATAGGCTTCTCTCTTCTTTCACGTTTAAGGATTACAACCGTAAGTCAGACTCACGATCAAATGGGGCGAATACTCTCTTCATCCAGATCGGCGTCGAAGAACCGGCGCAGGGTCTGAATGTTGTTATCCGCAATAATCGCCTCGCGCGCCTGCGCGAGCTTCTCTTCATAAATGGCCTGGCGCCACTCGAGCGGCGTTTTCACTGCCGGATTATCATCTTCAATGATAGTCAATTCAACCGGCGCACCCTGTAATGTGGCGAGCGCCTCGGCCAGCGCCTTTTGCGCGCCAGGGGAATTCAGGTGCCGCTGGCCCGGACGCAGGTGCAGACGCACCTGATTGCCGTCCTGCTCTTTCCAGGCATTCAGCGCGACCTGCTCGACCAGCTTCGGCAGCTGGAGTTTGCTGACCTCGGCGGCCCAGGCGTCGCGCGCAATGGACTCTTCGGCAAGCTTCGCGGCCAGCTCCGGCGTTTTTTCATGCTCCAGCGCCTTTTTCAGCGCTTTCGGCGTGGCAACCTCTTCCTTCACCGTTTCGGTAATGGTGGTTGCCTTCCAGCGGTAAGCCTCTTCTTTCACCGGGGCTTTCTGCTCGAGCGCGGACGGTGCCGGACGCGACTGTACGCGCTCCGTTACCGAGGCCAGTCGTTCAAGCGCGGCGTTGTTCACCGGCCGCGCTCTTCCTGGCGCTGCCGGTTCACTCTTTTTTGGTTTGGTTACTCCCTGCGCACGCTGCAGCTGGCTGCGCGCGGCAAGCACCGAACTGGTGGCATCCGACAGCGGTACGTTCTGCTGCGGTGGCGGCGTCGGCTGCGGCGGCACCTGCTGCGGTGACATCACCGCCGTCGGCGCAACCGGGGCGAAAGACTGTCGGGGCACGTCCGGCTCCGGCAGCGGCATGCGCGGGTGGAACGCCAGCGCGCGCAGCAGCGTCATTTCAACGCCCATCCTCGGATCCGGCGCAAACGGTAGCTCTTTGCGACCAATCAGCAGCGTCTGGTAATAAAGCTGCACGTCGGCAGGCGGCACGGTGCGGGCAAGCTCACGCATCCGCTGTTCAATGGCGGCCATATCCGCACCAATGGCGGAGGGAGAAAGCTGCAGCATTGCCACCCGGTGCAGCAGGCTGAGCATCTCAACCAGCAGCCCTTCCCACTCAATACCGCGGGCAGCGGCCGCGTTCACCAGCGACATCACGCGTTCGCCGTTAGCGGCAATCATCGCTTCGATAAGCGACAGCGCCTGATCGTCATCCAGCGTGCCGAGCATGGTGCTGACCGCCTCGGTGGAGAGTTTGCCGTCACCGCTGGCAATCGCCTGATCGGTCAGACTGAGCGCATCGCGCAGGCTGCCGTCCGCCGCGCGGGCCAGCAGCTGCAGGGCGCGCGGTTCGTGGACAATCTTCTCTTCGTCAAGAATGTGCTCGAGCTGCGCGCGGATCTGCTCAACGTCCAGCGCCTTCAGGTGGAACTGCAGGCAGCGCGATAAAATCGTGACCGGCAGCTTTTGCGGATCGGTGGTCGCCAGCAGGAACTTCACGTGCGCGGGCGGCTCTTCCAGCGTCTTCAGCAGGGCGTTGAAGCTGTGGCGCGAGAGCATGTGCACTTCATCGATCAGGTAGACCTTGAAGCGGCCGCGCGCCGGGGCGTACTGGACGTTGTCCAGCAGGTCGCGGGTATCTTCCACTTTGGTGCGCGAAGCGGCGTCGATCTCGATCAGATCGACAAAACGCCCCTGCTCGATCTCCCGGCAGTTATCACACACGCCGCACGGCGTGGCGGTGATCCCGGTTTCGCAGTTGAGACCTTTTGCCAGCAAACGGGCAATAGAGGTCTTACCGACGCCGCGGGTGCCGGAAAAAAGATAGGCGTGATGGATGCGACCTAGCGACAAGCCGTTCGCCAGGGCCGTCAGCACATGTTCCTGACCGACAACGTCAGCAAAGGTTTGTGGTCGCCATTTACGGGCTAACACCTGATAACTCATGGGCAGGCTCTGCAACGCTGGAAGGTGAATTTATGGAGGGGAATGCTATCACAACCTCACCCATTGAGCGAGGTTGTGAAAACCGGGATTAGTGACCCGGGAAAGGTACCAGGCTGTAGCTGGTAATGCCCTGTTTTTCCAGGCGCTGTTCACCGCCGAGATCGAACAGGTTGATGATGAAGGCCGCGTCGGTCACTTCCCCACCCAGACGGCGGATCAGCTTCACGGTCGCTTCAATGGTGCCGCCGGTCGCCAGCAGATCGTCGACCACCAGCACTTTGTCGCCAGGCTTGATCGCGTCAACGTGGATCTCCAGCTGATCGGTGCCGTACTCCAGCTCGTAGCTTTCTGCGATGGTTTCACGCGGCAGTTTGCGCGGCTTACGCACCGGCACAAAACCCACGCCCATTGCCAGCGCAACCGGTGCGCCAAACAGGAAGCCACGGGCTTCGGTACCTACTACTTTGGTGATCCCGGCGTTTTTGTAACGCTCAACCAGCAGTTCAATGCTGAGTGCGTACGCTTTCGGGTCTTCCAGCAAGCTGGTGACATCACGGAAAAGAATGCCAGGCTTTGGGTAGTCCTGGATGCTTTTGATGCTGTTTTTCAGATATTCAAGCTGCTGTGCAGTTGCGGTCATCGGTTTGTGCCTAAATGAAACAGTGTTACTCACAGCGCGCAACGAGTCGGCCAAGGCAACAATTGTTTAACCTTTGACCAGGCGCACCTGTGCTCGAAAACGGTCGAATTTACTGGCTGCGCGTGATAATTGCAACAGCCATGATGAGGCTTCAGTGCTTTTGTTGCTTTTCATCAACCACGGGGATCCGCCACATAAAGATAAGCAGGCAGGAGAGAATGATCAGCAGCAGGATCCGCACCCACATCATTTTCACCAGCCATAATGAAATGGCGAAGGTGATGAGGATCACCGCGATCGCGCGCGGCTTCGCACCAGGCGGCATGGCACGGTGTTTTTGCCAGTGCCGCAGGTAGCCGCCAAACCATGAGCGGTAGAGCAGCCAGTGGTGAAAACGCGGCGACGAGCGGGCGAAGCACCAGGCCGCCAGCAGGATAAACGGCGTGGTCGGCAGCAGGGGTAATACTACACCCAGCGTGCCCAGCACTACCGCAAGCCAGCCAATGATGATTAAAATAGTACGCTGCATAATGCGAATCGTTATCAAACTGAACGGCTACTTTACCACTGGAGAGCGCCTTGAAAACAGCACTGCTTCTTGAGAGGCTGCAAAATCAGCTGATCGCTCTGCGGGCGCAGGCCACGCCGCTGATGGGGCACGCCACGCTGAAGCCGCGCTTTGACCGGCAGCTTTTTCGTACCCGCAGCACCGTCATTCAGGATTACCTGTCTGAAGCGCAGACGAACCTCGACGAGCTTCGCCATGCGGTTGAGAATGAACAACAGGAACAGGTGGCGTGGCTTGCAGAGCATCTCACCGAGCAGATCACCGCACTGCATCGCGAAATCGCCGCCTGGCCGCTGCGCGCCTGGGACAGCGCCTCGCCGGGGCTCGGCAAATGGCAGCGCAAGCGGCTCGAGAACCAGGAGTTTGAGCGCCGGCTGTTTGAGATGAAGCGTGAACGCGAGGTGCGTCTGAACAACAGCGAAACGCTGGAAGAGCAGCAGCTATTGATGCGCGAGATTAGCGCGCTGGAAGGACGCATCGTCCGCTGCCGTCAGGCGCTGGATGACATTGAACGCGTCATAGAACGTTTGACCCGTTAACAGGAGCCACACCCATGTCACTGGAAAATGCACCCGATGAGGTCAAGCTGGCCGTCGATTTGATTATGCTGCTGGAGAATCATGAGATCCCCGCCGAGACGGTGCTTAAGGCGCTGGAGATTGTGCGGCGGGATTTTGAGGGGAAACTTCCCCCTCACCCTGCCCTCTCCCGAGAGGGGAGAGGGAAAATAGATTAAGCCGGAGTCGGGTCGTCACCCTTAATGTCGCGCTTCACTTCCGTATGCTCATCACCTTTCTCGTTACGCAGGTGAACCTCAAGCTGGTTAAAGGCGATATTAATATCGTTTTCACGGCACAGACGATCGATAGAGCGGTTAAGCTCATCCACCGTATAGCTGCGGTCACGCAGTTCACGCACGTATAAACGCAGCTCGTGATCAAGCGTACTCGGCCCAAAGGTGGTGAAGAAGACCGCCGGGGCCGGATCGTGCATCACTTTCGGATGCTCAGACGCCGCCTTCAGCAACACCTCTTTCACCTTATCTAGATCCGATCCATAGGCCACGCCCAGGCGGATCACCACGCGCGTCACCGTATCGGAAAGCGACCAGTTGATCAGACGCTCGGTCACGAACGCTTTGTTCGGGATGATCACCTCTTTGCGATCGAAGTCGGTGATGGTGGTCGCACGAATGCGGATCTTGCTGACCGTTCCCGAGAACGTGCCGATGGTGACGGTATCGCCGATACGTACCGGACGTTCAAACAGGATGATCAGGCCGGAGACAAAGTTACCGAAGATCTCCTGCAGGCCAAAACCAAGACCGACCGAGAGGGCGGCCGCCAGCCACTGCAGTTTATCCCACGAGACGCCAAGCGAGCCAAAGACCGTCATCGCTCCAACAATAATGATGACGTAGTTGAGGATCGTGGTGATGGCGTAGGACGCCCCCTGGCGAAGATTCAGACGTGACAGGAGCAGCACTTCGAGCAGGCCTGGCAGGTTGCGGATCAGCGCCCAGGCCACCACCGACGACACCAGCGCAAACAGCAGGCTGCCCATGGTCACGCTTTTCATGACCGCCGCGCCGGCTTCGGTTCCGTTGTATTGCCAGAGGGTAATACTGTCGAGATAGGCGAAAACGGTAATAAGATCGGACCAGATAGCCCAGAACATCACCGCAAACAGGGCGATCATCACCAGCATGGTGATGCGCAGCGTCTGCTGGTTAACCTGCTCCAGCGCGATGGTCGGCTCTTCCTGCGGCTCAGCGCCTTCGGCCCCCTCTTTCACCTGATGCTGACGACGCGCGATGGCGCGGCGATAGGCAATACGGCGTGCCGCCACGCTCAGGCCACGCAGTACGGTCTGATAGAGCAGGTTCCAGACGATCACCAGATAGACCGTTTCAATCCAGCGCCCGGACAGGCGCAGCGTGGTATAGAAGTAGCCCGTCGCCGTTAGCACCATCAGCGCCAGCGGAATGATCGCCAGCACCGTCACGGTGGCCAGACGAATATTGTGGGACTCTTTATCACGCCAGCTGTCGCGACACATCGGCCACATCAGGATCGCAATCAGCAGCAGGTTCAGCAGGATGACCAGCTGGCCCAGCACGTCATCCATCAGATGCAGCGGGGAAAGCTCAGAGACAACCGACCAGAAGTGCAGCGGCAGCAGCGCCAGGCTGATGCGCACGATCTGACGACGCCAGTGGCTGGTCAGCTGCGCTGGCATGTTGAAATGACGCACCGCCACGCCGTCTTTTTCCAGTACCTTCCAGCACAGGCCAAACACCAGCCAGAACAGCGCCAGTTTTTTACTGAACGCCCACAGCAGATCGCTGACGTTGAGCTGCATAGTGAGCAGAATCAGACCCACGGCCAGAATAATCAGGCACACCGGCAGGGCGCGAATAAGGTCAATCAGAATCGCTTTTGGCGTATGGAGCTGGCTATCGTTGCGCAGCTGCCCTACTTCGGAGGCCAGCTTCGCCTGGTATTTTTTCAGCCAGCCCAGACGCCAGCGGATGAGACCGGCAATCAGCAGCAGCGGCAAACCGGCCAGAAAAGCAATCATTACCGCAGGCCAGGCTTTCTCCCAGTTTACGGTGATCTTCATGCTCTTAATCTGCGTTTTCAGCGTCTCAGGGAAGGATTTAACCCAGTCCCAGTCCATCGGCTTGTTGCTGTTTACCCAGAAAATCTGCTGGGTCAGGATCTCCTGCAGACTTTTCGAGACGCTCACCAGCTGCTGCTGGTTGATTTGCAGGTTAATGGCCATCATCAGCTGGTTACCCAGCTGTTTATTGAGCTGGTCCAGCAGCTCGCGACGCATATCCACGACCTGGAGCAGCGCGTCGTGCACTTCCGGGTTCACGTCGCTGGAATGCCCCTCTTCAATTTTGGCGACAAAGGTATCGCTCTGGAAAAGGGCATCGCGCTGCTGGTTGACGTCAAACTGCTCCAGACGTAAATCCGCAATGCGGTTGGTCATGTCCTCCAACTCGTCGGCGGACGGAAGCGTCTGCTGCTGCTGGTAGAGAATACGCGACAGCAGGAGGCTGCCCTTCAGGACCGCGATCTGCTCTTTGATGTTGCGTTCCGCCTGCAGGGCGCGATCCAGCCAGTTCTTCACCTTGATATTTTGCTGAACCAGCGAGTTGCCGTTTTCCGTCGCCAGTATCAGGCGCTGACTGAGCTGATGGTTAGCCTCAAGCTCCTGTTTTACCAGCGGGTTGGCCTGAATACGGGCGGTTTCGTCAGGGGATACGGCCTCCTGGGCGGTTTTTTCCGTCAGGGTCAGGCGTTTGCTGTTAACCGCCTCCTGCAATAGCTGAAGCTGATGCTCCAGACGATTAATGTTCGCGGTGACGTAATCACGCTGTTTCTGCAGAGTGTCCTGCAGCACCGTATTCCCTTCCAGGCTTTTACGCTGCTGTTCGATCTGCGCATTGAGCAATGACTGCTGAACCAGCAGCAGGGTTTGCTGCGTCGGGCGCAGCGTGCCTTCGCCCACCGTCGTGCCGTTCAGGCGGTTGCGGATCTGCTGCAGCTGCTGAGATGCGGTATACATCGCATTTTGCACGCGCTCGGGCTGGGTTTGCAGGGAGACAAGCTGGCTGTTGTAGGTCGCGAGATCGGACTGCGCGGTTTGCAGATCGTCGAGCAACTGGGCAACGCGCGATTCCAGCTGGCGTAAGGAGAGCGTGGCGAGCGTTTTGCGCGTTTCGTTGTCGTTATCAACGTCACTCAGGGCATTCAGCGACTCCGTCGCTTTGCGCATGTTTTCAGGGGCCTGCGCCACCTTCTGACGAAGCTGGGCGGTTTCAGCCTTAACGCGTTCAATTTTATCCAGCGTTTCCAGCGTTTCCGTCAGATCCTGCTGCGTCAGTTTTTCCTGAGGAGAGAGTTCTTTTTGTTTGTTCAGCGTGTCGAGCTGCGACTGAACGTCAGCACGCGTGGGAATATCGTTGCTGTTATCGGCGCGGGCCCAGGTCAGCGGCGCCGTGGCGAAGAAAAACAGCATCGCAAAGAGCAATGCAAAAACAGGATGTTGCGAGCGATTGATGGGCAGCATAGTTGTGAATGATGTCAGAAGATGACCGAAAATAGTCCGGCGTGAAGAATATCACGCTCGTCAGATGCAGAATAGCGCGAACGTAAGCCTCTGAGATAAATCCTGGAAAGGGGTCAGGCCGTTAGCGAAGGCGCGTCGCTGCGCAGCGTCGGGCTAAGCTGTAGCATTTCCAGTAAAATCGCCACGTAGCTGCGAGCTTCCGCTTTAAGATCAAACGATTGCGGTGCAAAAAGCCAGTTTTCCATCAGACCAGAAATGTAGCTGCGCATCAGAATCGCCGCCCGACGGGTCAACAGATTGGCAGGTAGCAGTTTTGCCTCCATACAGAGGTTCAGGTTGTGCTCAATACGGTCATAGCTTTCCAGACTGAGGCTTCGTTGCGCCTGCTGCACGACCGCCATCTCGCCCACGAACTCGCATTTATGAAAAATAATCTCCATCATTAATCTGCGACGTTCTTCAACTACCGTTGCTTCAAGGATATATACTAATATTTCTCTCAATACTGAGAGTGGATCGTCTGGGAATTTTGCCCGATACTCACTCTCGAGATCGCTAATGCTGGACTCTGAAAGCTCCCAGATTTCACTGAACAGATCTGACTTGTTTTTAAAATGCCAGTAAATCGCTCCTCGCGTCACACCGGCGGCCTGAGCAATTTGCGCCAGCGAGGTTGCTGAAACACCTTGCTGCGAGAACAAACGTATCGCCACATCCAGAATATGTTGTCGGGTTTCCAGCGCTTGTTGTTTAGTTTTTCGTGCCATAGGTGAGTGAATTTACAGGAGTCAGATTTACATACATTTGTGAATGTATGTACCATAGCATGACGATAATATAAACGCAGCAATGGGTTTTAGACTCAGGACCCTTGATCAATTTGAAATCGGACACTCGAGGTTTACATATGAACAAAAACAGAGGGTTAACGCCTCTGGCGGTCGTTCTGATGCTTTCAGGCAGCTTAGCGCTAACAGGATGTGACGACAAACCGGCTCAACAAGGAGCTCAGCAGGCGCCAGAAGTAGGCGTTGTGACGCTCAAATCTGAACCTCTACAAATCACCACCGAATTACCCGGCCGTACAAATGCTTACCGCATTGCGGAAGTGCGTCCTCAGGTTAGCGGCATTATCCTGAAACGCAACTTCACCGAAGGCGGTGATGTGCAGGCCGGTGAGTCTCTGTATCAGATTGATCCCGCAACCTATCAGGCGTCTTATGAAAGCGCGAAAGGCGATCTGGCTAAAGCACAGGCCGCGGCTAAAATTGCCCAGCTGACGCTGAACCGCTATCAAAAACTGCTCGGTACCAAGTACATCAGTCAGCAGGATTACGATACCGCCCTGGCAGATGCCCAGCAGGCTAACGCCGCCGTGGTGGCAGCCAAAGCGGCCGTCGAAACCGCGCGCATTAACCTGGCCTATACCAAAGTGACCTCCCCTATCAGCGGTCGTATTGGTAAATCTTCCGTCACGGAAGGGGCTCTGGTGCAAAACGGTCAGACCACTGCGCTGGCGACCGTGCAGCAGCTCGATCCGATCTACGTTGACGTCACGCAGTCCAGCAATGATTTCCTGCGCCTGAAACAGGAGCTGGCTAACGGCACCCTGAAACAGGAAAACGGCAAAGCCAAAGTGGAGCTGATTACCAACGACGGTATCAAGTTCCCGCAGGAAGGGACGCTGGAATTCTCTGACGTGACGGTCGACCAGACCACCGGTTCCATCACCTTACGTGCGATTTTCCCGAACCCTGACAAAAATCTGCTGCCAGGTATGTTCGTTCGCGCACGTCTGGAAGAAGGAACGAATCCAACCGCCCTTCTGGTTCCACAGCAGGGTGTGACCCGTACGCCACGCGGCGATGCGAGCGCACTGGTTGTTGGGGCTGATAACAAAGTCGAAATGCGCAATATCACCGCCACCCAGGCGATTGGCGATAAATGGCTGGTGACGGAAGGTCTGAAAGATGGCGATCGCGTGATTGTTACTGGTTTGCAAAAAGTTCGTCCTGGCGCGCAGGTTAAAGCACAGGAAGTGAAATCTGACGATAAACAACAAGCTTCGGCCGCTGGCCAGTCAGAACAAACCAAGTCTTAACTTAAACAGGAGCCGTTAAGACATGCCTAATTTCTTTATCGATCGCCCCATATTTGCGTGGGTGATCGCCATTATCATCATGCTGGCCGGGGGACTTGCGATCCTGAAGCTGCCTGTCGCGCAATATCCAACGATTGCGCCACCGGCGGTGACGATTTCCGCAACCTACCCAGGGGCTGATGCAAAAACGGTGCAGGACACCGTCACTCAGGTTATCGAACAGAACATGAACGGTATCGATAACCTGATGTACATGTCCTCAAACAGTGACTCTACCGGTACAGTTCAGATCACCCTGACCTTCGAGTCAGGTACGGATGCTGACATTGCGCAGGTTCAGGTGCAGAACAAACTGCAGCTGGCGATGCCGCTGCTGCCGCAGGAAGTACAACAGCAGGGCGTGAGCGTCGAGAAATCGTCCAGTAGCTTCCTGATGGTTGTCGGCGTTATCAACACCAACGGCACCATGACGCAGGAGGATATTTCCGACTACGTGGGCGCCAACATGAAGGACGCCATCAGCCGTACGTCCGGTGTGGGTGACGTGCAGCTGTTCGGTTCTCAGTACGCAATGCGTATCTGGATGGATCCGAACAAGCTGAACAACTTCCAGCTGACGCCGGTTGACGTGATTAACGCCATTAAAGCGCAGAACGCCCAGGTGGCAGCCGGTCAGTTAGGCGGTACGCCGCCGGTGAAGGGCCAGCAGCTTAACGCCTCGATCATCGCGCAAACCCGTCTGACCTCCGCGGATGAGTTCAGCAAAATTCTGCTGAAAGTGAATCAGGACGGCTCGCAGGTTCGCCTGCGCGACGTGGCGAAAGTCGAGCTGGGCGGTGAGAACTACGACATCATCGCGAAGTTCAACGGTAAACCGGCTTCCGGTCTGGGTATCAAACTGGCGACAGGCGCGAACGCCCTGGATACCGCCACGGCGATCCGTGCAGAACTGAAGAAAATGGAACCGTACTTCCCGTCAGGCCTGAAGATCGTTTATCCGTACGACACCACGCCATTCGTTAAAATTTCGATTCACGAAGTGGTTAAAACGCTGGCAGAAGCGATCATCCTGGTGTTCCTGGTCATGTATTTGTTCCTGCAAAACTTCCGCGCGACGCTGATCCCAACCATCGCCGTTCCGGTCGTTCTGCTGGGGACCTTTGCCATCCTCGCGGCCTTTGGCTTCTCGATAAACACCCTGACGATGTTCGGGATGGTGCTTGCCATCGGCCTGCTGGTGGATGACGCCATCGTCGTGGTAGAGAACGTCGAGCGCGTCATGGCGGAAGAAGGTCTGCCGCCGAAGGAAGCCACCCGTAAATCAATGGGTCAGATCCAGGGCGCGCTGGTTGGTATCGCGATGGTACTGTCTGCGGTATTTATCCCGATGGCCTTCTTCGGCGGCTCTACCGGTGCGATTTACCGTCAGTTCTCGATTACCATCGTTTCCGCGATGGCGCTGTCAGTACTGGTCGCATTGATCCTGACGCCTGCGCTGTGTGCCACCATGCTGAAGCCGATTCAGAAAGGCGGTCATGGCGAGCATAAAGGGTTCTTCGGCTGGTTTAACCGCATGTTTGATAAGAGCACGCATCACTACACCGACAGCGTGGGCAACATCCTGCGCAGCACCGGTCGTTACCTGCTGCTCTATATCATCATCGTGGCGGGGATGGCGATCCTGTTCGTTCGTCTGCCAAGCTCGTTCCTGCCGGATGAAGACCAGGGCGTGTTCCTGACGATGGCACAGCTTCCTGCGGGTGCGTCGCAAGAGCGTACCCAGAAAGTGCTGGACGAAGTGACGGACTACTACCTCACCAAAGAGAAAGACAACGTTGAATCCGTGTTTGCGGTTAACGGCTTTGGCTTTGCGGGTCGTGGTCAGAACACCGGTATCGCCTTCGTTTCTCTGAAAGACTGGTCTGAACGTCCGGGCAAAGAGAACAAGGTTGAAGCCATTACCGGCCGTGCGATGGGCACCTTCTCGCAGATTAAAGATGCGATGGTGTTCGCCTTCAACCTGCCGGCGATTGTTGAACTGGGTACCGCGACCGGCTTCGACTTCCAGCTGATTGACCAGGGCGGTCTGGGTCACGAAAAACTGACGCAGGCGCGTAACCAGCTGTTTGGCGAAGTGGCTAAGCACCCTGACCTGCTGGTCGGCGTGCGTCCAAACGGCCTGGAAGATACGCCGCAGTACAAAATCGACATCGACCAGGAGAAAGCTCAGGCGCTGGGCGTGTCCATCAGTGACATCAATACCACGCTGGGCGCCGCCTGGGGCGGTAGCTACGTTAACGACTTCATCGACCGCGGTCGCGTGAAGAAAGTGTACGTGATGTCCGAGGCGCAGTACCGTATGTTGCCAAACGATATCAACAGCTGGTTCGTGCGCGGCAGCAATGGTCAGATGGTACCGTTCTCGGCATTCTCAACGTCACGCTGGGAATACGGTTCGCCGCGTCTGGAACGCTATAACGGTCTGCCATCAATGGAGATCCTGGGTCAGGCTGCGCCGGGCCGAAGCACCGGTGAAGCCATGAACCTGATGGAAGAGCTGGCGAGCAAACTGCCTTCGGGTGTTGGCTACGACTGGACCGGGATGTCCTATCAGGAACGTCTGTCCGGTAACCAGGCCCCTGCCCTGTACGCGATTTCACTGATCGTCGTCTTCCTGTGTCTGGCAGCGCTGTACGAGAGTTGGTCAATTCCGTTCTCCGTTATGCTGGTGGTACCGCTCGGGGTTATCGGTGCGCTGCTTGCGGCAACGTTCCGCGGACTGACCAACGACGTGTACTTCCAGGTAGGCCTGCTGACAACCATTGGCTTGTCGGCGAAGAACGCGATACTTATCGTTGAATTCGCCAAAGATCTGATGGAGAAAGAAGGCAAAGGTCTTATTGAGGCGACGCTTGAGGCTGTTCGTATGCGTCTGCGCCCAATCCTGATGACGTCACTGGCGTTTATCCTCGGCGTACTGCCGCTGGTTATCAGCTCCGGTGCGGGCTCCGGTGCGCAGAACGCGGTCGGTACGGGCGTTATGGGGGGTATGATCACCGCAACCGTACTCGCTATCTTCTTCGTACCGGTGTTCTTCGTGGTGGTTCGCCGCCGCTTCAGCCGTAAGAATGAAGATGTTGAACACGCGCATTCGGTAGAACCTCACTGATACCGGTTTCACATGATAAAAAGGCCGCATTAGCGGCCTTTTTCATTTTCAGAAAAAATCATAAATTACGCTTATTGTGATTCAATTTATTTTCTGCCATCTTAATTAGACATATCATAATTAACTGATAACTTAATCGGTGAATTCAGGATTTTTTTAATTTCATTTCCCCGCTTAAGCTATTAGGAATATTCCTAATAAGAAGTTCTGACAACGTGAAGTTCGAATCTGAACTTTTCTCGCCATTTTTGCTAAGCCAATGAAACGTAAGGAAGCGATAAAACAGCGCGTTAATTTGGATAAAAAAGGGGTGTCCAGGGTGGAACATTGCGTACATGCTCGCAGTCTACGGTTTTATTTGTAATTTTTCGTAATAGCGCGATGAAATCCAGGAAGGAGTGGCTTATAGTTAGGTTATCAGGAACACAGCACTCATGTAGCTAAGTCAGTTGTATCCATCCCGACAATGATGTTCGGTGAGTAAGAAATCACTCAGAAGGGGATGCGCTATGGACGAGTACTCGCCAAAAAGGCATGATATCGCGCAGTTGAAATTTCTCTGCGAATCCTTGTACCATGACTGCCTTGCCAACCTTGATGAAAGCAACCATGGCTGGGTAAACGACCCAACGTCTGCCATCAATTTACAGTTGAATGAGCTGATAGAGCATATCGCAACCTTCGCACTTAATTATAAAATTAAGTACAATGAAGATAATAAGCTCATTGAGCAAATTGATGAATACCTGGACGACACCTTTATGTTGTTCAGTAGTTACGGCATTAACGCCCAGGATTTGCAAAAATGGCGTAAATCGGGAAACCGGCTATTCCGCTGTTTCGTCAACGTGAGCAGAGCTAACCCGGTTAGCCTTTCCTGTTAAAATTATTACAATTACTAAGGTGAATTTATGTCTGATAAACCACTCACAAAAATCGATTATTTGATGCGCTTACGACGTTGTCAGTCAATTGACACCCTCGAACGCGTGATTGAAAAGAATAAATACGAGCTTTCTGATAATGAACTGGCCGTATTTTATTCAGCCGCTGACCATCGTCTTGCTGAGCTGACCATGAATAAGTTGTATGACAAAATCCCTACTTCTGTATGGAAATTTGTCCGTTAATCTTTGAAGGGTGTCTGTAGAGTTCTACGCCACGTTCTGAGTTTTTTACCTATCCCGTTATGTTCCCTGTGCCCAGGCCAGGTCTCCGTGTAAAACGTGTTCATCAGCAACAATGTTGTGACGACAGTCACATCGGCTTTTCGGGAACGTTCCCCTCTCGACCTGTTCCGATTACCCTGCGGTAATCATTTCCAGAGAGGTTTCCTATGAGCGCAGAAAAACAGAAGATGATTGCCGGTGAACATTATCGCCCCGGCGATGAGACGTTACGGGCCGACCGACTGCGGGCCCGCCATCTGGTTTACCGCTATAACCACACCGCGCCCGATGAAAAGACAGAACGCCAGAACATCCTGGCGGAACTTCTGGGGCAAAGCGAAGGCGCTTATATAGAACCGAGCTTCCGCTGCGACTACGGATACAATATTTATCTGGGCAAAAACTTTTACGCGAACTTCGACTGCGTGATGCTGGATGTCTGCCCTGTTCGCATCGGCGATAACTGCATGCTCGCGCCGGGTGTGCACATTTATACGGCCACCCACCCGCTGGATGCAGAGGAACGGAACAGCGGCGTGGAGTTTGGGAAACCGGTCAACATTGGGAATAATGTCTGGATTGGTGGCCGGGCGGTCATTAATCCTGGCGTCACGATCGGTGATAATGTGGTGGTGGCCTCCGGCGCCGTGGTGACAAAAAACGTCCCGGCTAACGTCGTCGTGGGCGGTAATCCGGCAAAAATCATCAAAACTTTATAAGGGCGCGGGGAGCCAACTGTTATGGTCTTTTAGCGCCGGACTGTTACTTTTTTCAGCCCGATGGCTCCCCTAAAATTGGCAGACACCCTGTATTGTCAACTCTTATGAAGGCAAAAAATGACCGAGATACAGCGCCTGCTTACCGCCACCATCGACGATCTTAACCTCCGCGAAAAGCGCGACAATCGCCCGCGCTTTAGCATTAGCTTTATTCGCAAACATCCTGGACTGTTTGTCGCCATGTATGCCGCCTGGCTGGCGACGCTGATTGTGATGCTGAAGTCCGAAACGCTGGTGGACTCCGTCTGGCTGCTGGTTGTGCTGTTTGTGGTCTTTAACGCCTTTTTCTTTTTCGACGTGAATCCGCGCTACCGTTACGAAGATATCGACGTTCTCGATTTCCGGGTCTGCTACAACGGTGAATGGTATAACACACGTTTCGTGCCCACGGAGCTGATCGACAGCATCATGCACTCTCCGGCCGTTGAAACAGCGCAAAAAGAGAAGCTGCAGAAAATGGTCTCCACCAAAGGCCAGCTCTCTTTCTATGATGTCTTTACCCTTTCGCGCCCTGCTGCTGCGTAATTAACGCCTGCAGACGCCGGATCCCCGGCGCAAACTGCGAAGCAGAGGTGTTGCCGTAACCTAAAACCAGACCGGTTTGCCCCTGCTTCGCCTCCAGGTAATACCCGCTCAGTGCAGCGGGTGCCAGCTGAAACGCCCTCGCCTGCGCCACCAGCGTCTGGTCGTCAATATCGTCTATCGCCAGCGTCAGATGCATCCCGCCTTCACCGGCCAGTATACGGTGCGGCGTGTGAAGCTCTGCCCCCAGCACCTCCCGCAGCTGGCGGTATCGCTTACGATAGAGCCGACGCATGGCGGCAAGATGACGGGCATAGTGGCCTTCTTCAATGAACAGCGCCAGCGTACGCTGTTCGGCACGATGCCCGCCCCGCAACAGCGAGCCGATGGCCGGGCGAGCCGCTTTCGCCAGCGCTGGCGGCAAGACCATGAAGCCCATTCTGAGCGACGGAAACAGCGTTTTACTGAACGTTCCCAGATAAACCACGGGCGCGTTGTTGACCATCCCCAGCATCGCCGGAACAGGCTCACCGGCATAACGGAATTCGCTGTCGTAATCGTCTTCAATGATCCACGCGTTCTGCTGCCGGGCGAGCTCCAGCAGCGCCAGACGTCGCCGGGCACTGAGCACGCTTCCGTAGGGGAACTGGTGTGAAGGTGAGGTAAAAATCAGCGAGGGAGCAGGCGCATCCCGTCCTTCCCAGCACATTCCCTCGTCATCAACAGGGATTCCCGTCATGGTCAGGCCTGTTTTAACAAACGCGCTCTTTGCCCCGCTATAGCCGGGGTTTTCCACCCACGCGACATCGCCAGGCTCACTCAACAGCATGGTGCACAGGTTAACCCCCTCAAGCGCCCCTTCCGTTATCACTATCTGGCCGGCGTCGCAGTCGATACCGCGGGACAGGGCGAGGTGTCGGGCAATTGCTGCCCGCAGCGACGGTTCACCGGCCGGGTCGCCATACCCTAGCAGGGCACTTCCCTCCTCGCGCATCACGCGATCGTACAATCGCCGCCACAGCGGTAGCGGAAAATAGTTTATAGCCGGGGTTCCCGGGGTAAACGCCAGCACCGGCGTGTCCCGGTGCACGGGCGCTGGCAGCAGGCCGACCCGCCGGGCGAGCCTGATGGCAGGGTCCGGCAATGTCCGGGCGACAGAGCGGTGAGCGAGTTGTGCCACCCGCGTTCCCTGGCGGTTACGCTGCAAATACCCTTCCAGCGTGAGCTGGTCCAGCGCCGCATTGACGGTATTGCGGGAAAGGGAGAGCTGCTGAGCCAGCGTTCGCGAACCGGGAAGCTGGCTGCCGGACAGTAGCCTTCCGCACAGTATGGCCTCCCGTAAAGCAAGATAAAGCGCGCGCTGGCGCGTCTCTTCCCCACGTTTTTGCAGGGCAGCATTGAGCAAGGTATAAAATTCATCACCCGGTATATTCATCTCGCCTCCTCGTGGCACCATCAAAACATAGCGCAGTGGTTCTTTTTAAGGAACCAGCAATTCACTAGTCTGGAACTCTTTTCAACGTCACGGAAATTAAGATGAAGACATTCAATCAGTTCGGACAGCCAGTAGGCGAAGCGCTTAGCGACTGGCAGCCTCGTCAGCACCCGTCCCGGGTCGTGCTTCAGGGACGCTATTGTCGGCTTGAACCGCTGCGCGTGGAGCATGCCAACGCGCTGTTCTCTGCGTATTCCCTGGCCGAAGATACCCGCAGCTGGACGTGGCTACTGCGTGAACCCGATGCCACCGCAGAGGAGTTTGCCGAATGGGTGGCGAGCGTAAGTGAGTTATCCGATCCCATCCACTTTACCGTGATGGATAACCGGACTCAGTCCCCCGTTGGGACGCTGTCCCTGATGCGGATCGATCCTAAAAATGGGGTCGTGGAGGTGGGGCACGTTCACTTCTCGCCTCTTTTAAGCCGCACGCCCATGTCAACAGAGGCGCAATATCTGCTGATGCGGTATGTGTTCGATACCCTGGGCTACCGGCGTTATGAGTGGAAGTGCAATAGTTTGAACGAGCCTTCCCGCAAAGCGGCACTGCGTCTGGGTTTTCAGTTTGAGGGGCGTTTTCGTCAGGCGCTGGTCATAAAAGGTCATAACCGGGATACCGACTGGTTTTCGATTCTCGACAAAGAGTGGCCGGCGCTGGCAAATGCCTTTGAAAGCTGGCTTGCCACCGACAATTTTACTGCCGATGGCAAACAGAAAAGATCCCTGGAAAGCTGGCGAGAAACGCGCGTTTAGCGTCTTTTTTTACGGCCCTGCACCGCCTTAAAGCGCGGATTGGATTTGCAAATCACGTACAGGCGTCCCTTGCGTTTGACTATCTGGCAATCCGGGTGACGCTGTTTTGCACTGCGCAATGAGTTAAGTACCTGCATGGTTAGCCCCGCTTCGCATTGAGAAAACCGCCAAAACGCTTGCGGAAGCGCGCTGCGCTGCCGTCCGTGGAGAACGTTTTCTGCTTACCGGTATAAAACGGGTGCGATTTTGAAGAAACCTCGATGGTGATGTATGGATACGTTTCACCGTCGAGTTCAATTTCGCGGTCGGTCTTAATGGTTGAACCCACTTTGAAGTATTCATTCGCGCTGGTGTCGTGGAATACCACGGTGCGATACGCTGGATGGATGTTTGGTTTCATCGTAAATCCTTTGTGTTTTGTTATAACATAACAAAATAATATCCAGGCCAGGTTAAAAAAACAACCCCTTCCTTCTGACGATATTTTCTGGTTTACCTGAGATAAAATGAAAACCACGCCACCCACGTGCTATAACTATATCATTTCGCGGTAAAATCTTTCTCTTCAGGCAGGGAACTCAGTGCTCAGGAACGGGTATACGAGGAAGGAAACGACAGCATGAAAACCCGACATCTGGTCAGTCTGGTGACTGGCATACTTATCTTTTCCGTGCTGGTCCCCATTTGCCTGAGCATCTGGCTGGCTCATCGTCAGGCGGAAGATAAATTTGTCGATGCGCTGGATAACTATGCCTCACGCGTGCTGATACGTACCGACAAGGTCGTGGATCAGGCGAAGGAAGCGCTCAATCATCTGCAGGCCTTTGAGGGCGTGCCGTGCAGCCCCCTGCAGTTAAGGGAGATGCGACGGGTCGCTTTCTCGTGGCGATATGTGCAGGAAGTGATTTATATCGACAACCTCAGGCCACTCTGCTCCTCTCTTGAACAAACCAGCCATGCCGCCCCTTTCCCCCCGCCGATGCGCGTTACCGAAGATGGTTACAGCGCATGGCTGACCACGCAAAACGATCTGGGGTTTCATCGCTACATGGCCGTACTGGGGCAAGGTCACTATCTTGTCCTGGTCGATCCGGCCTCGCTTGTGGATGTGATCCCCTTCGGCGAGATAGCGATTGATGCTGCCCTGGTAGGAAATACCACACGCCGCATCTTTGCCAGCAGCAATACGCTCGATCCGCATATCCGTGACATGATCATGGGTCAGGAGATGACCAGCATACAGTACGACGGTTCAATGTACGTTATGAAGCCCGTCCCTGAACTGGGGTTTACCGTCGTTGCATGGGCTACGCTCAAACCGCTGGCTGAAACCTGGCACCGGCAGCTGCTTTTGTGGCTGCCCTTCGGCATCCTGATAAGCCTGCTTGCCGCGCTCTTTGTCCTGCGGATACTGCGTCGCATCCAGTCGCCGCGCAACCGCCTGCTCGACGCCATTAACAGCCGCGATTTTGTGGTTCACTATCAGCCCATCGTGGCGCTGTGTAGCGGAAAAATTGTCGGCGCAGAGGCGCTGACCCGCTGGCCGCAGCCGGACGGAAGCAGCCTCTCGCCTGATATTTTTATCCCTCTTGCTGAACAAACCGGGCTTATCTCCCAGCTGACGCAGCTCGTTATCGAAAAGGTGTTCGAGGATATGGGCAGCTGGCTGCATCTTCACCCCGATCAGCATATCTCCATCAACCTCGCGCCCGCCGATTTGACCTCCGGCACGCTGCCGCCGCTGCTGAGTCACTTGCTGAACAAATGGAAGGTCCACCCAGGCCAAATCGCCCTTGAGGTCACCGAGCGCGGCTTTGCCGATCCCAAAATCAGCGCGCCGGCTATCGCCGCATTCCGCCGTTCGGGGCACCCTGTCTATATTGATGATTTTGGTACGGGCTATTCCAGCCTGAGCTATCTGCAGGATCTGGATGTCGACACGCTAAAAATTGATAAATCGTTCGTGGATGCGCTGGAGTATAAAAACGTGACGCCGCACATTATTGAAATGGCGAAGTCTCTGAAGCTGGCGATGGTGGCGGAGGGCGTCGAGACCGCCGGGCAGCTCGCCTGGCTGCACCAGCACGGCGTGCAGTACGGACAGGGCTGGTATTACAGCAAAGCGCTACCAAAGACGGAATTTATTCTTTGGGCAGAGAATAACCTCGGCACGCACGCTACTTAAGGTAGGATTTCATCACCTGCAGCACCACGCCAAGATCGGCTTCACGCTGCGCCTC
This sequence comes from Enterobacter cloacae complex sp. 2024EL-00227, assembly GCF_043945315.1. Lineage (NCBI taxonomy): Bacteria > Pseudomonadati > Pseudomonadota > Gammaproteobacteria > Enterobacterales > Enterobacteriaceae > Enterobacter > Enterobacter cloacae complex sp. 2024EL-00227. The sequence goes on along the minus strand of NZ_JBIMQP010000006.1, from coordinate 170,668 downwards.
TTCGGGCTCTTTCACCACGTGATCGGTAAGATGCCCTTCAATCACCTGCATCATCATGCCGTTGACCGCTCCACGGATCGCCGCCAGCTGCTGTAACACCTCGGCGCATTCGTGTTCGCTGTTGAGCATTTTTTCGAGCGCGGTGCTCTGCCCCTGAATTTTCTTCAGGCGAGTCAGTAACATCTTCTTGTCGCGAACGGTATGTGACATCTCTGTCTCCCTCAGTTTTGGCTTTTAGAGCATATCACGCTCTACTCCCCCTGAGTATTTTTCTACTGGGGGGTAGTATTAAGCTACTGGGGGGGAGTACTATTTGCGCACGCTTCCATTTCGGAAATTTCAATGAACGATTTCGCCTCACTTCTGCAGCAGGGTAATGCCTGGCTGTTTGTTCCCAGCGCTATCCTGCTCGGTGCACTACATGGCCTGGAGCCGGGTCACTCAAAAACCATGATGGCCGCCTTTATCGTGGCTATCCGCGGCACGCTGAAACAGGCAGTCCTGCTCGGCCTGGCAGCCACGCTTTCGCATACGGCAGTAGTCTGGATTATCGCCATGGCGGGTTTATGGTTTGGGCGGGGATGGGATGCGCATACGTCTGAACCCTGGTTCCAGCTGATCTCAGGGGTATTGATCGTTGCGATCGCCCTGTGGATGGCGTGGCGAACCTGGAAAGAAAGCCAGCCACACGATCATCATCACGACCATGATCATCACCACCATCATGACCATGACCATGACCATGACCACCATCATGAACATCACCACCACGAACACCCGCTGGTTGAAGAAGAGTGGCAGGACGCCCACCAGCGCGCGCACGCGCAGGATATTAACCGGCGCTTCAGCGGCCAAAACGTCACCACCGGACAGATCGTGATGTTTGGCCTGACCGGCGGGCTTATCCCCTGCCCGGCGTCCATTACCGTTCTGCTGATCTGCCTGCAGCTGAAGCATTTCGCCCTCGGCGCAACGCTGGTGTTCAGCTTTAGCATTGGTCTGGCGTTAACGCTTGTCGCTTCCGGCGCGATTGCCGCCTTGAGCCTCAAGCACGCGACCAAACGCTGGCCCGGGTTTAGCGAATTCTCCCGTAAAGCACCGTGGATCTCCGCTGCGCTGATTACCGTGGTAGGGATTTATATGAGCCTGCATGGCCTGAGCGGCATTCTGGCGTAAGCCTGCGGCCACACTCTGCGGCCGCATCTCCAGGGTCAGTTAAGGGTTCTGCTGCCAGCAAAAGGCGTAGCGAAGCTGGCGTGTCTGCAGGAGGAATTCCGGCGAGACGCTGGGGCTCCAGGAGTCGTCGCCGCCCACGCCCATATGGAACGCATCGAGATTGAGCCAGCATCCCGGCTCTTCGCGCAGCAGATGGTGATGGGTTGTCTCCCGCAGCTGCTGCTGGCCGTAGCGGCTCACCGAGAAATGGAACCGGCCGTTCAGCTGATGCGTTCCCAGCGCCAGCTCCCGCGTATCACAGCGCAAACCATTTTCCGTCGGGAAGATATACGGCGTATGCATCTCCGCCAGGGGTAATGTCCAGCGCCCCTGCTGTGCCGCCAGCGTTCTGTCCGGATAGTTTTCATGCGGCCCCAGCCCCAGCCAGGACACGTTTTCCGGCGTTTCGGCGAGATGAACGCTCAGGCCAACGCGCGCGGGTTCCGGGATATCAGACGCAATATCCACCTGAATATCGCCGTGGAGTACTCCCCGATCGTCCACCCGCCAGGTTTTACGACTCAGAAACAGCGCGTTGCCGCGATACTCAAGGACGTGCTGGGTTGTGACCACCACCTCGTCTGCGTGCTGCGCTGCCTCACAGTACAGAACGCGCGAGGTAAGATCGTACATGCCCGCCGCTTTCCAGCGCTCAACCCAGGCATTCGGATCGATCTTCGTCGCTTCACTCACCCCAATATCATTGTCCAGCGGCGCACGGCTGACGTTATCCGTCAGAGGCGACATCAGCGTTTCCACGCCATTTCGCCACCATTGAGCCAGGTTTCCGGTTGCGCGATCGAACTGCCAGCGCTGTTGACCATGCGCGATCGCCAGGATGCGGTCGTTTTGCGTCAAAACCGGCGGCTCGCCCGCAGAGGCTGACGGTGTGACAAACAGCGGAGACGGAAGCAGCCACTGTTCCCACGCGCAGCGATGGTCAGCCGGTGACCACGGTGTTGCCCGCGGCTGGCGCACTTCAACATTCAGCCAGACTTCTCCCGGCGCGGCTTTCAATTCCGGCAGAGCGATCTCCAGACGCTGAACACCTTCAGGGGCTATCGCCAGCGTAACCTCGCCCGAAGCCAGTACCTTCCCATCCCGGGCAACCGTCCAGCTCAGCACTTCGTTATCGGTATGGCGGAACAGGTACCCGCTTTGCACCTCAATCACCAGCGGAGAGGTGCTGACCCGCGTAAAGCTGAAGAACTGCTGCGCGCGCTGCGCCTCGAACAGCGCCGGGTGCGGCGTGCGATCGGGGAAGACCAGGCCGTTAAGGCAGAACTGCCGATCGTTTGGCTTATCGCCAAAGTCCCCGCCGTACGCCCAGAACGCGTTGCCATTTTCGTCTTTCTTCGTTAATGCCTGATCGACCCAGTCCCAGACAAATCCCCCCTGCAGGCGAGGATGGCTGCGAAACGCCTGCCAGTATTTCGCGAATCCGCCGAAGCTGTTTCCCATCGCGTGGGCGTATTCGCAGAGGATCAGCGGACGCGTTTCATCCGGCATGCCGATCCATTTCTTGATTGACCATTTAGGCACCGCCGGGAAGGGCTGATCCTGATCGACCCGGGCATACATCGGACAGACAATATCGGTCGCCGCCGTGTTCGCGCCGCCGCCTTCATACTGCACCGGACGCGTCGGATCCGTGGATTTCACCCAGCGGTACAGTGCGTCGTGGTTTGCACCGTGCCCGGACTCATTGCCCAGCGACCAGATGATGATTGAGGGATGATGACGATCGCGCTGCACCATGCGGGTCACGCGCTCGCTCATGGCGGGCAGCCAGCGCGGATCGTCAGCAAGGCGGCTCATCGGCACCATGCCATGGGTTTCGATATTGGCTTCGTCAACAACGTACAGCCCATAGCGATCGCAAAGCCGGTACCACAGCGGATGGTTCGGATAGTGCGAGCAGCGAACGGCGTTGAAGTTGTGCTGCTTCATGATCTCGATATCGCGGCGCATCGTCGCTTCGTCCATCACCTGGCCGTTTTCCGGGTGATGCTCGTGCCGGTTAACCCCGCGGATCAGCAGCGGTTTACCGTTGAGCTTCAGCAGGCCGTTGCTGATTTCAATCCGGCGGAAGCCGACATCGCAGGCCTCCGTCTCCAGCACGTTGCCCTGCGCATCCAAAAGCGCGATCGTCAGACGATAGAGTTCCGGGGTTTCTGCGCTCCATAACGCGGGGGCTGTAACCGGGATCGCCGCCGTTAACCGCTCGGCCCAGTTGCCGCGCTCGTCCACAATGGCAGATCCGGGCCGTTGGGTGGTACTGCCACACCGCTCACCGTTGCGCCACAGCGTGATCGCCACCTCGCATTCCGTGTAGTCTGCGCCTGCCAGCGCGACCTCAACGTTCAACACCGCGCGGTCCAGCTCCGCATTCAGATCGGTGACCATGTGATAATCCGCAATGTGCGTCTCCGGCTTATGCAGCAGGGAGACATCGCGGAAAATGCCGCTCATGCGCCACATGTCCTGATCTTCCAGATAGCTGCCGTCGCACCAGCGCAAGACCATGACCGCCAGGCGGTTCTGCCCGGGGCGTAATGCCGCCGAGAGGTCAAACTCGGCGGGCAATCGACTGTCCTGGGAATAGCCTATCCACTGCCCGTTGCACCACAGATGGAACGCCGAGTTCACGCCGTCAAAAATAATTCGGGTTTGCCCGCGCTGAAGCCAGGCGTCATCCACGTCAAATGTGAGCGAGTAACAACCTGTCGGGTTTTCCTGCGGCACAAAAGGTGGGTTAACGGGAATGGGATAGGTGACATTGGTATAGATGGGCGTGTCGAACCCCTGCATCTGCCAGTTCGACGGCACGGGCATCGCGACGGCATCCGCGCAATCTTCGCTGACCCATGCCTCAGGAACCCGCTCGGGAGCAGAAAAGTAGCTAAATCGCCACATCCCGTTAAGAGAGCGCCTGCTGACAGATCCAGCGTCATCTCTGGCGGAAGATTCATTACGCCAGCTGTCTAACGGCGCGTGTGCGGGCAGGCGGTTCCACTGGGTAACGCCGGGGTTTTCCCAGTCCCGACGGGCCAGGATGTCGCTGAGGGTCAGCGAGGATGTGTTGGACATAGTAACCTCTTTGCGAAGCGCTCACAATTTTGGTTAACATGCCCTGGCATTCTGCGACGGTAAAGCATTCAATCGCAGGGTAGCGAGTCCGATCACAAAAGTCTTATTTGCGGACAAGCTGCTCGGCCAGGAGAGCCAGGCTTCTGAGCTGCTGCGCCAGATCCTCGCGTTCAGCCTGCTGCGGCGCGCGGCGCGCGCTGGAATGGCGGGTAACCAGCGTCACCGGCAGCTGAACCTGCCAGCACGTCTCGCCTTCGGTGGGGGCCAGCAGCCACTCCACGCTGCGCTCGCCCGCCTCGCGAAATGCCTGGCGAATGGTCGTCAGCGGCGGGGAAAACCAGGCGCTGTCAGCCGTATCGTCGAACCCGACCACCGACATCTGGCCCGGGATCGCGATCCCCTTTTCCGCGCAGGCGCGCATCACCCCGAGCGCCATTTGATCGTTCGCCACCAGAATGGCATCCGGCAATGCGGTACCCGACAGCAGCACATGTCCTTTCTCATAACCGCTGGCCGCGCTCCAGTCTCCGTAGGCCACCGCAGCGGCTTCATGCCCCGCGCGGGCCAGAGCCGCTTTCCACCCCGCCAGACGCGCCCGAGCAGAGACCGAGCTTTCCGGCCCGCTCAGCAGAGCAATATGCTGATGCCCCAGCGACAGCAGATGCTCAACGCCCAGATGCGCGCCCTGCCCGGCGTTAAACACGAGGCTGTTTACCTGTGCTGAAGGCGAGACATCAAGAAAAAGCACCGGTACGGGCGACGCCAGCGCCCTCAGCTGTTCGGCGTGTTCATCATCAAGCGGAACATTCACCAGCAGCGCGTCCACCCGCTGTGCCAGCAGCGCCTGTAGCGCGGCCTGACACTGCTGCGGTTGCTCCACCATGGAGATAAGGACGCTCGCCCCCTGTTCCGCCGCGCGGGATTTTACCGCCGACACAATCTGCGAGGGCGCATGCAGGGCCAGATCGGTGGTGATGAGTCCCAGCGTGCGGGTGCGTTTACCCGCCAGCTGCTGTGCCCGCAGGTTAGGCACGTAGTGCAGCTCCGCCATCGCCTGCTGAACCTTTTCCCGGGTACGGGCAGACACATGCTCCGCGTCGTTAATGACGCGAGAGACGGTCTGATAAGAAACCCCCGCAAGGAGGGCGACATCATAGAGAGTGATAGCTTTCATGCATTGTGGCATCGTGTGAGTCGGGGCCCACTATTGTGGCACAGCGACGCCGTTAAAACATGTGAGCGCTTCGCACAATTAAACAACCCGCTCCGGCTGCGCGATTTCAGCAACGCTCGGCTTCTGGCGGAACCAGGGCAGACAGAGCTGGATAAGTGGGCCAATGGTCAGGGCGTACACTACCGTTCCCACCCCAAACGTGCCGCCAAGCACGCACCCAATCAGCAGGACGGACACCTCAATAGAGGTACGCACGCTGCGAATGGACCACCCCAGCCGGGCATGAATGCCGGTCATCAGGCCGTCGCGCGGGCCAGGCCCAAAACCGGCACCGATGTACATGCTGGTCGCAATCGCGTTCGTCACGATGCCCGACACCAGGAAAGCGATGCGCACAGGTAACGAGTCCAGTTCCGGGATCAGCGCCATGCTGGCATCCGCCGCCAGACCGATACAAATCACGTTGCTGATGGTGCCCAGGCCCGGCATCTGGCGCAGGGGGATCCACAGCAGCAGCACCGCAGCACCGGTTAAAATGATCACCATTCCGATAGTCATCCCCAGCTGTATCCCCACCCCAAGGTGAAAAACATCCCAGGGATCGACACCCAAATCGGAACGAATAAACATCGCGGTGGACAGGCCATACAGCCCTAAACCGACATAGAGTTGTAGCAGACGACGTACCATTTTTATCTTCTCCAGTGAACCAGACTTTCATCCTGGCCTAAAATGGCACTATGATTAACGTCCAGTTTTCAAATAGTGGACTGCACATGTCGTCACGTCGCTTCGGAAGCCAGTCTCTGGTACGCATTTTAGGCCACTGGCAGCAAACCTCATCCCGCACGCCGCTCTGGCGACAGCTGGCCGATGCGCTGCGCCTGTTAATCCTTGACGGACGTCTGGCATTGAATACACGGCTACCGGGGGAGCGCGAGCTGGCCACGGCGCTGGACGTGAGCCGGACCACCATCAGCAGCGCCCTCGCCCATCTGCGCGAGGAGGGATATCTTGAAAGCCGCCACGGCAGCGGGTCACGCGTGATCCTCCCGGATACGCGCGCCGTTCCCACGCTTTCCGCGGCGAGTGCCGCACTGGATCTCTCCACTGCCGCCCTCAATGCCGGGCCGGAAATCCACCAGGCGTATACCCACGCGCTCACGGCCATTACGCAGCACCTCGCGCTGACGGGTTACGATCAGCTAGGGCTGCCGACGCTGCGGGAGGCCATCGCTGCGCGCTACACCGCGCGGGGCCTTCCCACCCGCGCGGACGAAGTAATGGTGGTCAATGGCGCCGTCAGCGGCTTCGCGCTGGTCCTGCGGATGATGACCGGGCCCGGGGATCGCGTCGTGGTCGATCATCCCACCTATCCGCTGGCGATTGCCGCCATTCAGGGCGCGCAGTGTCGGCCCGTGGGGGTGTCGCTGCCGGAAACGGGCTGGGATACGGACGGCTTCGCCGCCACGCTTGCCCAAACCGCGCCGCGCCTGGCGTACCTGATGCCTGATTTTCATAACCCCACCGGGCGCTGCATGGATGTCGCGACCCGTCAGGCCATTACCGACATTGCTGCGCAAACCCGTACGACGCTGGTGGTGGATGAAACGATGGTGGATCTCTGGTTTGACGCCCCTCCTCCGCCCCCGCTGGCCTCCTTTAACCCGCAGGCCACCGTCATCACCTTAGGTTCTGCCGGAAAAAGCTTCTGGGGCGGGCTGCGTCTCGGCTGGATCCGCGCGTCCTCGCGCACGATCGCCACGCTTGCCCAGACGCGCGATACGCTGGATTTAGGCTCGCCGCTGCTGGAACAGCTGGCGGCGCTGTGGCTCATCAACAACAGCGAGACGTTTCTACCCGCACGCCGCAAAATGCTGGCGGAACGACGCGATCGATGCGGTGAACTGCTGCGTGAACATTTCCCGGAGTGGACATTCCATGAAGCAGAGGGCGGGCTCTCATACTGGATTGAGCTCCCCGGTATGCTGGCGACGCAGCTTGCCGCGCGGGCTGAGATTCTGGGGATAAATCTGGGGACCGGTACGCGGTTTGGTTTATCGGGTGCGTTTGACCGCTATTTGCGGATGCCCTTCTCGCTCGAGCCGACAGAGCTTGAACAGGCGCTGCTGGGGATTAAACCGTTATGGCTCGCCCTGAATAAAAACGTGCCAGCCGTTAAACGCAGCGTGATTTAATAGCAAAAAGTTTGAAGCCGATCATAAAAAATAAAAACTGCTGACTGTCATGGATACAGTCAGCAGTTTTCACCAGTCCGGAATTAATGCTGAGCAGGAATAGGAAACCCTTTCAGTGAAATAACGAAGTTTTCACCGTCTTTCTTTATTTTTGCGCCAGTATCACACCAGTCAGACGCAATACGAAAGAACTCATCACTTCCGACATTCCAGCCAAGACGTACATGCTTCACGTAGCCTGAACGCAACAAATCGCAGGCCTCTTTGTAGTCACTGGCAGTAGACAGTTGTTGTTTCATTTTCTCTTCTTCAGAAGTTTACGTAGAGCCTTGATTTCTTTAGGAGTAAATGGAGAAACATTCTCTTCTTCCGTATGCTGATTATCAATATCCTCTTCCGATACTCCCGCCTCTTCTACTGCCTCGAACGCCAGCAGCAGCAGTTTCTCTGTCGTCACGCTTAAATTCTCGTTATTCACTTCCGCATAGTGGCGAAGCCTTTCTTTTAGCGCGTCATCAATCTTAACGTTTAATACCGCTGTAGCCATGTTTATCACTTCCCTTCGGAATAAGTACTTTATTTAATACACGAAGTTAACAATGTTATCCAGATATATATTTTTTTGAGTTTTGCCAGAAAATAGACGGCCAAGGATAAAATGCCCGACTATTATTACAAGTTTATGACATTAATATTTCAGCGCGATGAAATATATATTACATGCTATAGGCATAATCTTATTAGGGAATAACGTCCAGGGAAGAGGCAAAAATCAGGGAAGAACGCAGAGGCTCAGAAATGGGTGGGGGCCCTGCCAGCTACATCCCGGCACACACGTCGTCTGCCCTGGCTGCTTCCTTCCGGACCTGACCTGGTGAACAGAGTAGCGTTGCGGGAGAACCAACAGAGCCCCCATTGAGAGCGTTGATAACCAACGCGCTGGCGCATTATCCCTGTGCAAAGGCCCAATTGCAAGCCGCCAGGAACCGGATGCTGGTTTCTTGCGCAAACAGGCGCAGCAATCAGGGCGATCTTCGTTTACCATGGCTCTCCAGAAACTCCCCGCAGGTGAAGGTATGGACGAGCAGGACTCTTTTCCACAGCGCGTATGGCAAATCGTGGCTTCAATCCCGGAAGGCTATGTCACCACCTATGGTGATGTCGCGCGCCTGGCCGGTTCCCCGCGCGCGGCGCGACAGGTTGGAGGCGTCCTGAAACGGCTGCCGGAAGGCAGTACGTTGCCCTGGCATCGGGTGGTGAACCGTCATGGCGCCATCTCACTCACCGGGCCGAATCTCCAGCGTCAGCGTCAGGCGTTACTTTCAGAAGGGGTGCAGGTGTCAGGGTCGGGTCAGATCGATTTACAGAAGTACCGGTGGGTGTACTGACCCCTCTCCCGAAGGAGAGGGGAATAACCACATTACATCTGCGTCGGTGGGGTTGGCAGAGACGGCTGATTGGTTTGCGGTGCGACCGGCACTTCGGTCTGCTGTACTGGCACCAGGTTCAGGTCGATTTTGGTTCCACCGTTGTTAATCGCTTCCTGGACCGTATCGGTGATAAACACCAGCTTACCGTTGATGGTGACCGCTGCGCTCAGCAGAATACGGGCATTAGGCTGCACGTCCGACGGGTTATACGGCAACACGAAGCTAAACGGCGCCTGCTTGCCTTCAGTACGGACGGCACGCTGGGCCACGACTTTCGACGGCGCGTCGGCCAGGGAAGCATCAGATAGCGTCACCGTTAATACCGCATCCGGCGGCAACGCAACTTTCTGTTTAATCCAGATGGTACCGGAAACGTTAGGCTGCTGAATGGACTGCTGCGAAAGGGTATTAATCCCGTTCGGGTCAGCTGCTGGCACTGGCACCTGGGCGCTCTTACCGGCACAGGCGGACAACGCCACCGCAATCGCTACACCACTTAGCATAGGCACGAGTTTCATTGAAGTCTCCTTATCATCAATGCACCAGCGGGATCGATCCCATCCGATGTCGTTTCAATCACATAACGTTTTTAAGTGTGGCACAACTCACTGATTAATGCCTGAAATCATCCCGATATTCAGATTATTCTACCCATCGGACCACTTTCATTTCTGCGTTATACTCTGCCTATCTTTCGCTACGGCGTTTATTGAGGACAACTATGAGTCAGGCACTGAACAATCTGCTGACATTACTGAATCTGGAAAAAATTGAGGAAGGACTCTTTCGCGGACAGAGCGAAGATTTAGGCTTACGCCAGGTCTTCGGTGGGCAAGTCGTTGGACAAGCGCTGTACGCTGCAAAGGAGACTGTCCCGGCAGACCGTCTGGTGCATTCATTCCACAGCTACTTTTTACGCCCTGGCGATAGCGCGAAACCCATCGTGTATGACGTTGAAGTTCTGCGAGACGGCAACAGCTTCAGCGCGCGCCGCGTCGCGGCCATCCAGAACGGTAAGCCGATCTTTTACATGACCGCCTCTTTCCAGGCACCGGAGCCGGGCTACGAGCATCAGAAGGTCATGCCCCCTGCCCCCTCGCCGGACGATCTTAAATCGGAAACGGATATCGCTCGCGCATTGGCGCATCTGCTGCCGCCGCAGGTTAAAGAGAAGTTTCTTTGCGATAAGCCGCTTGAGATCCGCCCCGTCGAGTTCCACAACCCGATGAAGGGCCACACCGCCGAGCCAAAGCGCCAGGTGTGGATCCGCGCCAACGGCACCGTGCCGGAAGATTTCCGCGTCCATCAGTATCTGCTGGGCTATGCGTCTGACTTCAATTTCCTGCCGGTGGCGCTGCAGCCGCACGGCGTCGGCTTCCTCGAAAAAGGGATGCAGGTCGCAACGATCGATCACTCGATGTGGTTCCACCGTCCCTTCAACATGAATGAGTGGCTGCTCTACAGCGTGGAGAGTACGTCGGCATCCAGCGCCCGCGGGTTTGTGCGTGGGGAGTTTTATACTCAGGACGGCGTGCTGGTCGCTTCAACGGTGCAGGAAGGGGTGATGCGTAACAGAGGTTGATGTAAAAAGCCCGGTGGCGCGACGCTTACCGGGCCTACGTTTTGTGCTGTTGTAGGCCGGGTAAGGCGAAGCCGCCACCCGGCAAGACACTCAGATCATGCGTTATACGCATTCTCGCCGTGGCTGTTAACGTCCAGACCTTCGCGCTCCTGCTCTTCCGGTACGCGCAGACCCACCGTCATGTCCGCCAGCTTGTAGCCGATGAAAGCGACGACTGCAGACCACACCACGGTGATAGCGATACTTTCCAGTTGCACCAGCACCTGATGAACCATAGTGACGCCTTCTGCGTAGCCCACGCCACCGAGCGATTTCGCCGCGAAGATACCGGTCATGATACAGCCGACAATCCCGCACACGCCGTGCACGCCGAACACATCGCAAGGGTCATCCACGCGCAGAACTCGTTTCAGTGCGGTGACGCCCCACAGACCCGCCAGACCCGACACCAGGCCGACCAGCAGCGCGCCGCCGACACCGACATAACCACACGCAGGGGTGATACCAACCAGACCGGCAATCGCACCTGAACAGGCACCCAGCAGAGAAGGTTTCCCGCGCACCGCCCACTCGCCAAACACCCAGGAGAGGATTGCACCCGCCGTGGCTACAACGGTGTTCACGAAGGCCAGCGCGGCGATTTCGTTGGCCGCACTTGCTGAGCCGGCGTTGAAGCCAAACCAGCCAAAGTAGAGGATCGCAGTACCGGTAAAGACCATCGGCAGGTTGTGCGGTTTGAACGCCTCTTTACCGAAGCCGACGCGTTTGCCAATCAGATAAGCGCCCACCAGACCCGCGACCGCGGCGTTAATGTGGACAACGGTACCGCCCGCGAAGTCCAGCGCGCCGTGCGTGGCCAGCAGACCACCGCCCCAGACCATGTGCGCAATCGGCACATAGGAGAGCGTCAGCCAGACCACCACGAAGATCAGGACCGCAGAGAAACGAATGCGCTCGGCGAGCGCGCCCACAATCAGCCCGACGGTAATGCAGGCGAACGAGCCCTGGAACGCCACGTGAATATACTGATAGAAGCTGCCCATCAGCGCGGTCAGTTCAATGTTTTTCAGCATCACCCAGTCGAAGTTACCAAAGAACGCGTTACCCGTGCCGAACGCCAGAGAGTAACCGTAAACCACCCAAAGCACGCAGACCAGTGCAAACGTCACGGCAACCTGCGTCAGCATGGAGAGAACGTTTTTGCCACGGATCAGACCGCCGTAGAACAGCGCAATGCCCGGAATGGACATGAACAGCACCAGCGCGGTGCTGATCATCATAAAGGCGTTATCGGCTTTGTCGGCCACCGCAGGGGCTGCAGCCAGCGCCAGGCCCGGCAGAAGCGCCAGCGAACCCAGACCCGTTTTAAGTGTTGCTATCTTCATTTTCTCGATCCCTATCACTGTGTGCCAGGCGTTAATTACAGTGCCGCTTCGTCAGATTCGCCGGTACGGATGCGAATGACGCGCTGCAGTTCGGCAACGAAAATTTTGCCGTCGCCAATTTTGCCGGTGTAGGCCGCTTTGCTAATGACATCAATGACTTCATCAAGCTGATCGTCAGCAATCGCGACATCAATTTTTACTTTTGGCAGAAAGTTAACGCTGTATTCCGCCCCGCGATAAAGCTCGGCATGACCCTTCTGACGACCAAAGCCTTTCACTTCGGTGACAGTCAGTCCCTGAATACCCATTGAAGACAATGCTTCACGCACGTCTTCGAGTTTGAATGGTTTGATTACAACCGTAACCAGCTTCATAGATCCCCTCCAGTCAGAATTCGGTAATGGCCGCAGCTTACCCGGAAGGTATTGCAAGGGATGTGCCAGAAATGAAAACGTGAGGGAATCGCGGCGCGATGTGCGTTACACGGTTCTGATAAATGAACCGGTGAAAAAAAACGCACCATGCCGGTGCAGGGTGCGTTTCAGTTTTGCACCAACAGGAATGACTGTTAGCGCGGCGCCTCATTTTAGTGCATCAGGCGCTAAGGGACTCTTCATCACGCACGCTGGCGGCCAGCTCTTCGCCCGCCAGCTGCAGCTGGTACATCTGCCAGTAGCGCCCTTTTGCTTCCAGCAGCTCGCGGTGCGTACCGCGCTCCACGGCCTGTCCGCGATGCAGCACCAGAATCGTGTCCGCGTCGACGATGGTGGAGAGCCGGTGAGCAATCACCACCAGCGTCGTGTGGTCGCGTACGGCGGCCAGCGCCTGCTGAATCGCCTGCTCGGTTCCAGAATCTATGCTGGCCGTGGCTTCGTCCAGAATCAGCACCTGCGGCGTTTCAATCAGGACGCGCGCCAGCGCCAGGAGCTGTTTTTGCCCCACGGAGAGATTGTTGCCCTGCTCGCCCAGTTTCGTGTTGATCCCGTCGCTAAACCCGCGCGCCAGGTCTGCCAACTGCACCGCTTCCAGTACCGCCCAAACCTGCGCTTCTGAATAGTCCCGTCCCAGGGTTACGTTGGCGTAGAAGGTATCGGCCAGCACGACCGGATCCTGCTGCACCATCGCAACGCCTTTGCGTAACACCGTGTGGCTGAGCGACGCGAGCGGACGTCCGTCGAGGCGGATTTCGCCTTGCGTGACCGGATAGTAGCCCATCAGCAGGCTGGCGAGCGTGCTTTTACCGCTGCCGGTGTGGCCCACCAGCGCGACGAAACCGCGTGACGGCACATCGAGCGTAATGTCCTGCAGCACCAGACGGTCTTCGCGATAGGCAAACGAGACGTTATCAAAGGTGATAGCCCCGCTTTGCAGAGGTCGCTCGTCATTGCCGTAGGCCTGGCGCGGCCTGTCCATCAGCTCAAAGACGCGCTCACCGGCGACAACCGCCTGTTGCAGCATCGATTGCTGCGTAGTGAGTTCGATCAGCGGCTCGTTAAGGCGTCCAAGATAGCTAATGAAAGCGTACAGCACGCCCACTTCAATCGTACCGTTTGCGCTCAGGCCAAAGAGCATCAGCAGCCCGCAAAGCACCAGCGCCGAGAACAGGCTCAGCAGCGGTCGCAGCAGGAAACCGTCCAGGCGCAGCGTCTGCATACGCGCCATATAGTGCGAACGGCTGGCTTCGCCCATGCGCTCGCCAAAGCGCGCCTGCTGGCGGAACTGCTGGATGACGCTCATGCCGTTGATCACTTCGTTGAAGCCATCGTTGATATCGGCCAGATAGGCGCGCACCCGACGCACAATCGGCGTGCTGTAACGCTGGTAAATCACCATGACGATCAGCACCGCCGGGAAGATAGTGATCGCCACCAGCGCCATGCGCCAGTCGAGGCTGAACATCGCCACCAGCATCGCGCCAATCAGCGCCGCGCTGCGTAATACCGTCGCGACTACGGTGACGTACAGATCGCGGATCACCTCGGTATCGTTGGTTACGCGCGAAATCACCTGCCCGACCGGCTGGATATCAAACTCGCTGAGCGGCTGGCGAAGCGCCGCGTCCATGACATCGGTACGCAACTGCTGAACAACGCCCACGGCGGCCCGGTTAAACAGCAGCGATTGAGCATAGTGTAATCCTGCCGCCGTCAGCTGTAAGCCAACGTAGGCCACGCCTAACCCCGCCACTAGCCCGAGCGGCAGGTAGCTTTTGGCGACCATATTGTCGATGAAATAGCTGATGAGCAGCGGTCCGCTCACTTCGGCAATCGCCGCAATCCAGAGTAAAAGCACAGCAACGGAGAGCGGTTTACGCCACGGCGAGCCGTAGGCCAGCAGACGTTTGAGCGTCGGCCACATCGTTCCGAGCTTACGCATTGGCGGCCTCCTGATCCTGTTCCGGCGCATCGTCCAGCGCCGCCTCAAGCTGCTGATAGCGGTACATATCGCGATACCAACCCGGTTGCTCTGCCAGCGCGTCATGCTGCCCGCGCTGGGCAATATGGCCGTGCTGCAAGACCAGAATTTCGCTGGCTTCGGTGAGCGCTGACAAACGGTGGGCACTGATAATTATCGTGCGTCCGTCGCCCCACTGGCGCAGGTTATGCAGGATCTGATGCTCGGTACGGCCGTCCACGGCGGAGAGCGCATCGTCCAGAATCAGGATTTCCGCATTGAGCAGCAGGGCGCGGGCAATAGAGATACGCTGTTTTTGCCCGCCGGAAAGCATGACGCCGCGTTCCCCGACTTCGGTGTCGTAGCCCTGCGGCAGGCGCAAAATATCATCATGCACGCTGGCCAAACGTGCCACATGCTCGATCTCTTCCTGCGTTGCCGCAGGGCACCCAAGCGCGATGTTGTTCGCCACGGTGTCAGAAAAAAGAAACGGCGTCTGGCTGACGACCGCCAGGCGACCACGCCACTCATCCAGCAGCAGGCTGGTCAGCGGAATATCATGGAAGCGAATATCGCCCTCGGTGACGTCAAAGTGGCGCTGGAGCAGCGACAGCACGGTGCTTTTACCGGATCCCGTCGGGCCGCAGATGCCGAGCATCTGGCCCGGCTGAAGGGTAAAACTGACGTTCTCCAGTACCGGATGTTCCGTTTGCGGATAGATAAACTTGCGGACGTCGACTTTCATGACGCCGCGTCCTTCCGGCAACGCTTCGCTGCCGTCATTGACCACCGGCGCTTCGGCCAGCATGGCGCGAATACGGCTGTAGGCGGCGCTGCCGCGCTCCACGATGTTAAACATCCAGGCCAGCGCCAGCATCGGCCAGATCATCAGCCCCAGATACATGGCAAAGCTGGTCAACTGGCCCAGGGTGAGCGTGCCCTGCACCACCATCCAGCTCCCGCCGCCAATCGCCAGCATATTTGCCATGCCGATTGCGATATAAATCGTTGGATCAAATCGCGCGTCGATACGCGCGACGCGCATGTTTTTCGCCCCCGTGTCGGCCGCATCGGCGGCAAACAGCGCGGACTGCCGGTCTTCCAGACCAAACGCTTTGATCATGCGGATGCTGGTCATGCTCTCCTGGGTGCGATCGTTCAGCGACGAAAACGCCGCCTGCGCCAGCTTGAAGCGCTCGTGCAGTTGTTCGCCGTAGCGATTGATCGCCAGCGCCATGAGCGGCATCGGCAGCAGCGCCAGCAGGGTCAGCTGCCAGCTGATCTGCGTTGACATGACGATCAGCACCGCGCAGCCCATTACCAGCGAGTCCACCAGCGTCAGCACCCCTTCCCCGGCGGCAAAGACCACGCGATCGACGTCGTTAGTCGCGCGCGCGATAAGATCCCCGGTGCGATGGCGCAGATAAAATTCGGGATGCTGTCGACTCAGCTGGCGATAAAAATCTTCACGCAGCTCAACGGCCAGCTGATAGGACGCACCAAACAGCAGCACGCGCCAGACGTAGCGCAGCAGATAAACAATGACCGCCGTCAGCACCAGCGTGCCAACCCACATCAACACCCGTGCGGTGGTGTAATGCTGTTCGGTGACGCCATCCACGACGTAGCCCACCACTTTCGGCGGGATCAGCTGCAGGATAGCAATGATAATAAGCAGGGCGACTGCACCGAGGTAGCGTTGCCACTCCCGACGAAAGTACCAGCTTAATTGGGCAAATAATCGCACGCGGTTTGTTCCTGAAGGTATTTTACGAAGTTATTCAATGGGTAATGCTGTGGTGTATTTAATCTGTTCCATAGCGAAGCTTGAGGTGACGTCCGATAACCCCGGCACGCTGTTCACCAGCCGCTTGTAGAAGTCATCATAACGCTTCATGTCGGCCACCTGGACGCGCATCAGGTAATCGTACTCGCCGGCCATACGCCAGAAACCGAGCACTTCGGGCATCTCAGACACCTGGGTAACGAAGCGGCAATACCACTCGCTGCTGTGATGCTGGGTTTTTATCAGCACAAATGCCGTCAACCCAAGCCCCAGTTTTTCAGGATCTAACAGCGCGACGCGCCCCAGAAGAATACCGTCATCTTCCAGCTTCTTAAGCCGCTTCCAGCACGGGGTGGTGGTCAGATTAACGGCATCTGCCAGCGCCTGCAAAGAGAGGGTACAGTCACTTTGCAGCAATGAAAGGAGCTTGCGGTCAATTTTATCTAGCATACCCACCTCACAGAGAAAATTTTTCTCCCTTAATTCTATTTTAAAGGCCAGATAGCAACAATTTTTTCTGTGCTTTTCGCTATGCTAGGCACAAAATGACAAACGGATAACGACGATGAATAGCACCTGGGTTAAACATGCGATCAGCGAAATCAATGCCGACTATCAGCGCTCGGCGGATACGCACCTGATTCGCCTTTCCCTGCCGGGATTTGACGGCATTCAGCTCTATCTGAAAGATGAAAGCACCCATCCTACCGGCAGCCTGAAGCATCGCCTGGCGCGCTCGCTGTTTTTATACGGTTTATGTAACGGCTGGATTAAAGAAGGCACCACCATCATTGAATCCTCTTCCGGTTCAACGGCGGTGTCCGAAGCCTATTTCGCCCGCCTGCTGGGCCTGCCGTTTATTGCGGTGATGCCCTCCTGCACCGCAAAACGCAAAATCGAACAGATCGAATTTTACGGCGGTCGCTGCCACTTTGTGGAAAGCGCCTGCGAAATCTACGCCGCCTCCGAAATGCTGGCCCGTGAGCTGAACGGCCACTATATGGACCAGTTCACCTTCGCCGAGCGCGCGACGGACTGGCGCGGTAATAACAACATTGCCGACAGTATTTTCCGCCAGATGACCCACGAACCGCATCCGGTTCCGTCCTACATTGTGATGAGCGCCGGTACCGGCGGTACGTCAGCCACGATCGGACGCTATATCCGCTGTCAGGGTTACGATACCCAGCTGATGGTAGTTGACCCGCAGAACTCCGTGTTCCTCGACTACTGGCAAAACCGCGATGCCGGTCTGCGCAGCCCGGTGGGGAGTAAAATTGAAGGGATTGGCCGTCCGCGCGTTGAGCCCTCTTTCATCCCCGACGTTGTGGACGAGATGATGCGCGTGCCGGATGCCGCCAGCGTGGCAACGGCGCACTGGCTGGAAACGCAGCTGGGCCGCAAAGTGGGCGCCTCGACGGGCACCAATATGTGGGGCGCGCTGCAGCTTGCCGCACGTATGCGCGAAGCGGGACGCACCGGTTCCATCGTCACGCTGCTGTGCGACAGCGGAGAGCGTTATCTCGAGACCTACTACAATGCGGAGTGGGTGCAGGCCAACATCGGTGATATCGCCCCCTGGAAGGCGCAGATTGCTCAACTGCTGAAATAAAAAAAGCCAGACCGAAGTCTGGCTTGCTGGAAGGGTCTCACTATTCGGGGGAATAGGGGAGGTTGTTATTGTCCAGCCAATGCGTCAAAAAATGGGACACTGCTTCATTACGGCAGTGACCGATAACCGGCAGATGGGGAAGTTCTGCTTTCAGCTGCGCCATCGCATTCCCCATGATCAGACCGCGACCTACGCTACCCAGCATTTCGCGGTCGTTCATGGCGTCACCGAACGCCATACACTCCTGCAGCGTTAATCCCAGGTGGTCGCTCAGCACCGCCAGAGCGGAACCTTTGTTACAGCCCACCGGCAGCACTTCCAGGCAATCCACCGCCGAGAAGGTCAGGTGCGCCCGGTCGCCCAGCGCCTCATTCAGTTGGATCCGTAAGCGACAGAGATCGTCGTGATCGCCGCAGAAGCAGATCTTGGTCACCGCATGGGCGGGGATCCGACGCAGATCGATAAGCTGGTATTTAAAACCGCTATACACATGCGCGTGCAATAATTCCGGGATGTCGCTTCCGGTAAACCAGCCCCGATCGTTAAAGACGTGGATGCTGGCCTGCGTGTCCCAGGTACTGTGCAGCACGATATCCGCCACTTCCGGGTTGAGATCCTGTCGGTACAGCACATCGCCTTCTACAGAGTGAATTCGCGTCCCGTTACCGGTGATCAGAAAGGCATCGAGGGCAAACGCGCCCAGCAAATGGCGCATTTCCAGAACATGACGCCCGGTGGCAAACGTCAGAGTGACATTACGCTCGTGCAGGCGCTTCAGCGTGTTAAGGGTTTTCTCCCCTAAACGGTGATCCGGCATTAACAGCGTACCGTCCATATCAAATGCAGCGAGCCGAGCCATGATTACTCCCGAAATGTGATGCGGTTAACTTGTGCATCAGTATCGTGTGAGATATACGGAAGTAATAGTGAATAGATGAAAATTATTGTTCCGGGTTTCTTATGCGCCAGCTTAACCGTCTTAACCAGTATCAACGCCTGTGGCAACCTTCCGCTGGCGCGCCGCAGCAGGTAACCGTAAATGAACTTGCCAGCCGCTGCTTTTGTAGCGAGCGACATGTCCGTACTCTGCTGCGTCAGGCCCAGGATGCGGGCTGGCTGACCTGGCGCGCGCAGTCCGGGCGTGGAAGGCGCGGTGCGCTGACGTTTCACGTCACTCCGGAATCACTGCGCAATACGATGATGGAAGAAGCGCTAAAAAGCGGGCAGCAACATAACGCCCTCGAGCTGGCGCAGCTTGCTCCCGAAGATTTGCGTGCCCTGCTGCACCCGTTTTTGGGTGGGCAGTGGCAAAACGACACGCCGACGCTGCGCATTCCCTACTACCGCTCACTGGAGCCGCTTCAGCCGGGCTTTTTACCGGGTCGGGCAGAGCAGCATCTGGCAGGGCAAGTCTTCTCAGGTTTGACGCGATTTCACGGCAACAGCAGTGAGCCGACGGGCGATCTGGCGCATCACTGGGATGTGTCGGATGATGGCCTGCGCTGGCATTTCTACATTCGCTCCACGCTGCACTGGCATAACGGCGATAAAATTGAAACGGCGCATCTCCAGCGGAGCCTGACCGCGCTGTTGACGCTTCCCGCCCTGCGCACCCTGTTTCAGAGCGTCCTCTGTATCGAAACAACGCATCCGCAGTGCCTGACGTTTACGCTGCATCATCCGGACTACTGGCTGCCGCACAGGCTGGCAACCTACTGTAGCCGTCTGGCGCATCCCGACCATTCGACGATTGGCAGCGGCCCCTTTCGGCTGGTCGCCTTTGAACCCGACCTGGTTCGTCTGGAAAGCCATGAGCAGTACCACCTGAGCCATCCGCTGCTCAAAGCCATCGAATACTGGATCACACCCCAGCTTTTTGATCACAGGTTGGGTACCAGCTGCCGTCACCCGGTGCAAATCGCGATTGGTGAGGCCGACGAGCTGGAAAGTCTGCGGCTGGTAAGCAGCAGCACCAGCCTGGGGTTCTGTTACCTCACGCTAAAACAGAGCGCACGCCTGAGTGAGAACCAGGCAAAGCGGCTGATTAATATCATTCATCACTCCAGGCTTCTCCACACGCTTCCGCTAAACGAGGGGCTCATCACCCCCACCGGGGAACTGTTTCCCGGCTGGACAATCCCCGAATGGACTGATTTAACCGATGTTGCCCTGCCTGAAGCACTGACGCTGGTTTACCATCTTCCCGTTGAGCTTCACACCATGGCCAGCCAGTTGAAGACGTACCTGGCGCTACAGGGTTGTGAGCTGACCGTCATCTTTCATGACGCCAAGACGTGGGACGGATGCCAGCAGCTTGCCGAAGCAGACATCATGATGGGCGACAGGCTGATTGGCGAAGCGCCAGCGTATACGCTTGAGCAGTGGCTGCGCTGCGATACGCTTTGGCCACACGTGTTAAGCGCACCGGCGTACGCCCATTTGCAAGCCACGCTGGATGCGGTACAGACTCAGGCCGAAGCTCGGGATCGGCACGCGGGCCTGAAGGCCATTTTTAGCCGATTAATGGAAAATGCAGTGCTGACGCCGCTCTTTAATTATCAGTATCAGATCAGCGCGCCGCCGGGCGTGAATGGGATTCGCCTCAACACCCGCGGCTGGTTTGATTTTACCGAAGCCTGGCTGCCCGCCCCCAAATCGTGAAGAAGCTGGTCGCCGCCACAGGCAGACGGTAACATAACGTTTTTACCGTAACAGTCGAGATGATTTATGAAACGTGCCGTCGTCGTGTTCAGCGGAGGACAAGACTCTACTACCTGCCTGGTCCAGGCTCTTCATCAGTACGATGAGGTTCACTGTGTCACTTTCGATTATGGTCAGCGTCATCGCGCTGAGATCGACGTTGCCCGTGAACTGGCCCTGAAACTGGGCGCACGCGCGCACAAGGTGCTGGACGTTACGCTGTTAAATGAACTGGCCGTGAGTAGCCTCACCCGGGACAGTATTCCCGTCCCGGACTACGAACCCGATGCCAGCGGCATTCCGAATACCTTCGTGCCGGGCCGCAATATTCTGTTCCTCACCCTGACGGCAATTTATGCCTACCAGGTAAAAGCCGAAGCGGTGATCACGGGCGTGTGTGAAACAGACTTCTCCGGCTACCCGGACTGTCGTGATGAGTTCGTGAAGGCGTTAAATCACGCCGTCAATCTGGGGATGGCGAAAGAGACGCGCTTTGAAACCCCGCTGATGTGGCTGGATAAAGCCGAAACCTGGGCGCTGGCCGACTACTGGGGCAAGCTGGACCTGGTTCGCAGCGAAACCCTCACCTGCTACAACGGCATTAAAGGCGACGGTTGCGGCCAGTGCGCCGCCTGTAATCTGCGCGCTAACGGGCTGAACCACTATCTTGCCAATAAAGCCGGCGTGATGGCCGCAATGCAGAAAAAAACCGGGCTTAAATAGGGCGACCTGACCGTGCTGTCGCATAACAGGTGTCGACAGCACGGGTAAGCCTGAACCTGTGTTACACGATCATCAGTTCCAGCTTTTCGCGCAATTCCCCTTCCAGCGGCAGCGCTTTCTGCGTTTTCAGATCGATACAGACAAAGGTGATCAACGCATCAGCCACCACCTGCCCTTCGGGATCGAGCGTAACCACCTGGCTTAACACGCCGCTTTTGCCATTGATCTGCTGCACCTGGCTGGTCACCGTGAGCACATCGCCCAACACGGCAGGGCGACGGTAGTTGATATTGATATTGACGACCACGAACGCGATGTTGTGCGCGGTCATCCACTGAAAGCTTTCGCTGTTTTCCAGCCCGTCCCAGCGCGCTTCCTCAAGAAACTCCAGGTAGCGGGCATTGTTCACATGCTGGTAAACGTCGAGGTGAAAACCGCGTACTTTTATTTTTGTCTGCATAGCGCAATAGCCTTTACTGTTATTGTAGGATAAGAGGTCATAACTGGTATGACCTCTTTATCCTGGCAAAATTTTGCCGCTGTGCAAGTAATTGTGAGATTACAACGTCAGGTGTGCGAGGTTGCGCTCAACCAGCGCGCTCCCCATGCCCGGAACCTGCTTGAGGTCGTCGACCGTTTTGAAAGGACCATACTCTTCACGATAGCTTACGATGGCCTGCGCTTTTTTCAGCCCGACGCCATTCATCACGCGGGCCAGCTCTTCCGCAGAGGCCGAATTGATGCTGACTCGCGTACCGTCATCATCCACATTTTTACCAACGTCAGTCGCTTTGGTTTGCCCCTGCCCCGGCGCTGCGGCGTCGGTCTTACTCTGTACCGCCTGTGGTTTAGCGGCAGGTGTCGCCGCCAGTGCGCCCGCGCTCAGCCCGGTGGTGGCAATAGCCAGCGTAATTAACAGTGCTTTGATTCCACATTTCATGCTGTTATCTCCTTGTTTGTAGACAGCCACGTCACGATAGCCGCCCGATAAAAGAGGCACAAACAGCAGAGTGCAGAAATGGAAAAGGCCGCGAAAGCGGCCTTTAGTTATTGCAGAGCGTTGCGAAAATCTGCGAGCAGATACGTAATTATTGCTGCTGAGTAATGATATCGCCCAGCTTAATTTTGGCCTCTTTACGCAGGTTGCTCATCATGGCTTCGAAGGCAATCTGGGCATTGTTCTGGGTAATCCCCTGAACCATCGCCTTCTTCTGCGCGTCTGGCAGAGTGCCGGCTTTCACTTCATCCAGCGCCAGCAGAACAACGTTACCCTGCATATCGGTAGTGGTGCCGAAGCTTGGCTTGTCTTTCGCCGGCAGAGTCAGGCCAAACGCGGCCTGGCTGATAGGGTCCTGACCAGTACGGCTCAGCGTTTTCGCTTCACCGAAGCTCAGGCCAGCCGCTTTCAGCGCGTCCTGTTTACCCGCTTTCAGATCGGCCAGAATCTTCTCAGCATCCAGTTTCGCCTGCTGTTCCGCTTTGTTGTGCTTAACCTGAGCGACGACCTGATCCTTAACTTCCGCCAGCGGTTTGACCGCTTCTGGCTTGTGCTCGCTGACGCGAAGCACAAACGCACGATCGCCATCGACGGTAATGATGTCTGAGTTACTGCCCGGCGTGCCGTTCTCACCAACCAGACCACCGTTGAAGATGGCATCAGAAACCGGTTTGAAGTTCAGCTCTTCCGGCAGGTTGTCACGACCAAACCAGCCCGTCTCAACCGCTTTCACCCCAGCCGCCTGCTCGGCACCCGCCAGAGATTCGTTGTCGTTGCTGGCAGCATCACTCACTTTCTGCTGCAGCGCATAGTAGGCATCCAGCGCTTTTTCCTGCTTCACTTTTGCCGCGATATCGTCACGAACCTCAGCCAGCGGCTTGGTTTTCGCCGCGGTGATGTCATCCAGACGCACGACCAGGAAACCTACGGAGGATTTAATGACGCCAGACAGTTGGCCTTTCTCTTTCAGACCCGCATTTTTCAGCTCGTCCGGCGTGGTCGCGTCTTCCAGCCAGCCCATATCGCCGCCGTTTTTCGCAGAGATAATGTCGGTGGATTTCGCTTTCGCGACGGTCGCAAAATCAGCGCCTTTGTTCAGCTCATCCAGTACCGCTTTGGCATCCGCCTCGGTTTTGGTCTGAATCACGCTGTAGCGGTTACGCTGCGGCTGTGTGAACTGATCCTGATGCTGGTCGTAGTAAGACTGGATTTCCGCGTCAGACGCGCTTTCCTGCAGTGCAGCCGCATCCAGCTTGATGTAGCTCACGCGGAACTGTTCAGGAGAAACAAAGGTATTCTTGTTCTGCTCGTACCAGGCGTTAATGTCAGCGTCGCTCACCTGCTGTTTCGCCGCCAGGGCGTTAACATCAATGGTCGCTTCACGTACAACGCGCTGCTGCGCCACCAGCGCAGCCAGTTCATCCGTTTCGCCTTTGAGCATGAAATCGGTGCCAACAACGGCATTGATGAGCTGCTGGGTGGTCAGTTGGTTACGCAGCGCCTGCGCGTACTGATCGGCCGTCATCCCCATCTGGTTGACGATGCTGTTGTAACGCGCGTTGTCGAATTTACCGTTAGACTGGAAGGCTTGCGTGGAGAAGATGGCTTTTTTCACCTGCTCATCGCTAATGCCAAGGCCGAGTTTTTTGGCATACTGATCCAGCAGCGCTTCGTCGATAAGACGGTTCAGCGTCTGCTGACGCAGGGTCTTCATATACCCTTCGTTTGCTGCCAGTTCAGAGAATTGGTCGCCCAGCTGTTGCTGCATACGGTTACGTTCACCGGCAAAAGCATTCTCGAACTGGCCGCGGCTGATCTCCTGGCCATTCACTTTTGCGGCATAGTTCGCGCCACCGCCAATAAGGTAACTGCTCACGCCGGTCAATATGAACGACACGATAATGATACCGAAAATAATCTTGAGCACGAGACTGTTAGCAGCCGTGCGTAAGCTGTCCATCATGGTGTAACAACACTCCGCTGTAGGTGACTGGTTACCTGACGCTGACGGAAAATCCTGCCCGTCGCGCGTAAAGTCGTATTGTGACAAGAAAACGGGGCGATTGTCAGCCCACAACTCGCATAAACTCGCACAAATCAGGTCTGGACAAACAAAAAAGGCACATCAAAAGATGCGCCCTTGTACTATCCGGCTTCCCTGAAACGGGAAAGCAATCAGTTTACTGCGTCTTTCAGCGCTTTACCTGCACGGAAACCCGGCACTTTAGCGGCAGCAATGGTGATCTCTTTACCGGTCTGAGGGTTGCGGCCAGTACGGGCAGCACGCTCTTTAACAGCAAAAGTACCGAAGCCTACCAGTGCAACGTCGTCCCCAGCCTGCAGAGATTCAGTAACAGAAGCAATTAATGCATCTAACGCACGTCCAGCTGCAGCTTTAGAAATATCAGCACCAGCAGCAATTTTGTCAATCAGTTGAGATTTATTCACTGTTCTCTTCCTCTCTTTATAATTTATATCGCGCCTGAATCCTTCACAACGCGACCGCGCAGCAGTTATATCAGGCCTGCCATGACCTTACAACACCCGTTGTTGATGGCTGACCTAATCAGCAATCTAAATTAGCTATACAAAAAAAGGCTGGCAAGTGCGAAATGACTTACCAGCCTTGTTTTTATTGACGCTCTTTGCGCGAGGTCACTATTTTGCGGTTACAACCTGCATTCCGGACGGTTCATTCTGCAATGCGAGACTAAGTACTTCCTCAATTCGCTTAACAGGATGGATCTGCAGGTCGGCAATCACGTTGTCCGGAATCTCTTCCAGATCGCGTTTGTTTTCGTAAGGGATCAATACGGTTTTGATCCCACCACGATGCGCCGCCAGCAGTTTTTCTTTTAAGCCACCGATTGGCAGAACCTGACCGCGCAGGGTAATTTCACCGGTCATTGCCACATCAGCACGCACCGGGTTACCTGTCAGGCAAGAAACCAGAGCGGTACACATGGCAATACCCGCGCTTGGACCATCTTTCGGCGTCGCCCCTTCAGGTACGTGTACGTGGATGTCGCGTTTTTCGTAGAAATCCGGGTTGATACCCAGTTTCTCCGCGCGCGCGCGCACCACGGTCAGCGCCGCCTGAATGGACTCCTGCATCACTTCACCCAGCGAGCCGGTATAGGTCAGCTTGCCTTTACCCGGTACACAGGCGGTTTCGATGGTCAGCAGATCGCCGCCCACTTCCGTCCATGCCAGACCGGTGACCTGGCCAACGCGGTTTTCGTTATCCGCGCGACCATAGTCGAAGCGCTGAACGCCGAGATAGGCATGCAGGTTATCACCATTAATCGTGATGTGTTTCAGGCTCTTATCCAGCAGCAGCTGTTTCACCGCCTTACGGCACAGTTTAGAGATTTCACGCTCAAGGCTACGCACGCCCGCTTCACGGGTATAGTAGCGGATGATGCCAATAATCGCGCTGTCCTCGACGGTCAGCTCGTTGGCTTTCAGCGCGTTACGCTCAATCTGTTTCGGCAGCAGGTGCTGTTTCGCGATGTTCAGCTTCTCGTCTTCGGTATAGCCGGAGAGACGGATCACTTCCATACGGTCCAGCAGCGGCGCCGGAATGTTCATGGAGTTCGACGTCGCCACGAACATCACGTCGCTCAGGTCGTAGTCCACTTCCAGGTAGTGATCGCTGAACGCCACGTTCTGTTCTGGATCAAGCACTTCCAGCAGCGCCGAGGCCGGATCGCCACGCATGTCCGAGGACATTTTGTCGATCTCATCGAGCAGGAACAGCGGGTTTTTAACGCCCACTTTCGCCATCTTCTGGATCAGTTTACCCGGCATAGAACCGATGTAGGTACGGCGGTGACCGCGGATTTCCGCTTCATCGCGTACGCCGCCCAGCGCCATACGGATATACTTACGTCCGGTCGCTTTAGCGATGGACTGGCCCAGAGAGGTTTTACCCACCCCCGGCGGTCCTACCAGGCACAGAATTGGGCCTTTGATTTTGTTTACACGGCTCTGTACCGCGAGGTACTCAAGAATGCGGTCTTTCACGCGTTCCAGGCCGTAGTGGTCGGTATCCAGGATCTCCTGCGCCTGACGCAGGTCTTTTTTGACCTTGCTGCGGGCGTTCCACGGAACCTGCACCATCCACTCAATGTAGCCACGTACGACGGTCGCTTCAGCCGACATCGGAGACATCATTTTCAGCTTCTGCAGTTCTGCTTCGGCTTTCTCTTTCGCCTCTTTCGGCATCTTCGCCGCGTCGATCTTACGCTTCAGCGCTTCGTTTTCGTCCGGCGCGTCGTCCATCTCGCCCAGCTCTTTCTGAATAGCCTTCATTTGCTCATTCAGATAGTACTCACGCTGAGATTTCTCCATCTGCTTTTTGACGCGGTTGCGAATACGCTTCTCAACCTGCAGCAGATCGATTTCGGACTCCATCATCGCCATCAGGTATTCCAGACGTTCGTTAACGTCGGACATTTCCAGCACGGACTGTTTGTCAGCCAACTTCAGCGGCATATGGGCAGCGATGGTGTCCGCCAGACGTGCAGGATCGTCGATGCTATTCAGCGACGTCAGCACTTCTGGTGGGATTTTCTTGTTCAGCTTGATATAGCCTTCAAACTGGCTAATCGCGGTGCGAACCAGCACTTCCTGTTCGCGCTCATCAAGTTCAGGCGAATCAAGGTACTCTGCCTTCGCAGAGAAGTGTTCGCCGTCGTCTGACAGAGTGGTAATACGCGCACGCTGCAGGCCTTCTACCAGCACCTTCACGGTGCCGTCAGGCAGCTTCAGCATCTGCAAAATAGAGGCCACGGTCCCGACGGTGAAAAGATCGTTTACACCCGGCTCATCCGTTGATGCTTCTTTCTGCGCCACCAGCATGATTTTTTTATCATGATCCATAGCGGCTTCGAGGCAACGGATAGATTTGTCCCGCCCTACAAATAAGGGTATGACCATGTGCGGATAAACCACCACATCGCGCAACGGCAATACGGGGATTTCAATGCGTTCAGAACGCTCAGGATTCATAGAGCTCTCTCTTAGTTAGTGTCCGCCAGGTAAGCTGGTCATGTCACTGTGCTTCACATAACCATTAACATGTATCCAGTATATGGGGATGTTTCCCACACATTCAACGCTATGAATACGGAAAAAGTAAAGGGGAGATAAAATCCCCCCTTTTTGATTAACTGCTTGTATGATTTGGTGAATTATTCGCCAGATGCCTGCTGGGCTTCCGGTTTGCCGTAAATCAGCAGCGGTTTGGTTTGACCGCTGATGACCGACTCGTCAATCACCACTTTCTCAACGTCTTCCATCGACGGCAGATCGTACATGGTGTCGAGCAGTGCCGCTTCAACGATAGAACGCAGGCCACGCGCGCCGGTTTTGCGGCTCATTGCTTTTTTGGCAATCGCATCCAGCGCTTCGTCGCGGAATTCCAGATCAACCCCTTCCAGATTGAACAGCGCCTGATACTGCTTGGTCAGCGCATTTTTCGGCTCTTTCAGGATCTGGATCAGCGCCTCTTCACTCAGCTCATTCAGCGTAGCCACAACCGGCAGACGACCGATGAATTCAGGGATCAGACCGAATTTGATCAGATCTTCTGGTTCAACCTGTGCCAGGAGCTCGCCTTCGTTCGGTTTTTCGGATGTGGATTTCACCGTTGCGCCAAAACCAATGCCGGAGCCGGTTTCAACACGGTGGGAGATGACTTTATCCAGACCAGCAAAGGCACCGCCACAGATGAACAGGATCTTGGAGGTATCAACCTGCAGGAACTCCTGCTGCGGATGTTTACGACCACCCTGTGGCGGAACGGCGGCAACCGTACCTTCGATCAGCTTCAGCAGTGCCTGCTGTACGCCTTCACCCGATACGTCACGAGTGATGGACGGGTTGTCGGATTTACGGGAGATCTTGTCGATCTCATCGATGTAAACAATCCCGCGCTGGGCTTTCTGTACGTCGTAATCGCACTTCTGCAGCAGTTTCTGGATGATGTTTTCGACGTCCTCACCCACATAACCGGCTTCGGTCAGGGTGGTGGCATCCGCCATGGTGAACGGAACATCAAGCAGACGCGCCAGGGTTTCAGCCAGCAGCGTTTTACCGGAACCGGTTGGGCCGATCAGCAGAATGTTACTTTTACCCAGTTCCACGCCATTGCTGGTATCGCCGTTACGCAGGCGTTTGTAGTGGTTATAGACCGCTACCGCCAGCACTTTCTTGGCCTGCTCCTGGCCGATGACGTAGTCGTCAAGGTGATGACGAATTTCATGCGGCGTTGGCAGCGCGCTGCGCTCACGGTGCGGTGCGACTTCTTTAATCTCTTCGCGAATGATGTCGTTACATAAATCGACGCATTCGTCGCAGATATACACGGACGGCCCGGCAATCAGTTTACGCACTTCATGCTGGCTTTTGCCGCAAAAAGAGCAGTACAGCAGTTTGCCCGAACCATCTTTGCGTTTATCTGTCATGAGTCCAAACCTCTTTTTAAGTTCTTTGTGCCGCACATGACGACGCAAATGCCATTCTAAGACGCAAGCTGCATCAAGCAGCGTGCCGCCCTACCTTAGTATAGCGGCACACTCGCGTCGCGGGCATCAATTACGATGGGTCAACACGGAGTCGACTAAGCCGTACTCAACTGCCTCTGAAGCAGAGAGGAAGCGATCGCGCTCGGTATCGCGCTCGATCTGCTCGAGAGGTTGACCCGTATGCTGCGCCATAAGTTCATTCATGCGCGCTTTTACTTTCAGGATTTCGCGGGCGTGGATTTCGATATCCGTCGCCTGCCCCTGGTAACCGCCCAGCGGCTGGTGAATCATCACGCGGGAATTCGGCAAGCAGAAACGCTTACCCTTCGCCCCTGCGGTTAACAGGAACGCACCCATAGATGCGGCCTGACCCATACAGATCGTGCTGACATCCGGTTTGATGAATTGCATGGTGTCATAAATGGACATCCCTGCGGTAATCACGCCACCCGGGGAGTTAATGTACAGGTAAATGTCTTTTTCCGGGTTTTCCGCTTCCAGAAACAGCATCTGCGCCACGATCAGGTTAGCCATGTGGTCTTCCACCTGGCCGGTCAGAAAGATAACGCGTTCCTTGAGCAGACGGGAATAGATATCAAAAGAACGCTCACCACGTGAGGTCTGTTCAATAACCATTGGCACCAGAGCCATATGGGGTGCAAAGTTATCTCGTTCGCCACTGTATGACATTTCCGTCTCCTGGATCAAAATTGAAAACACCTGCTGTACTGATTGTAACCTTACGGACGGATTATCAGCCAGTCTCATTCATCATGATTACGTACTTATGGGGTTCACAGTGCCCTATTTCAAGCATAACAACCTTTTGTTGTTACGCTAACACCGAAAGGGCGTTTTAGCACTCTTCCTGGGCTCTGGCTGCGATAAAAAAAACCCGCTGCCGCAAGGCAACGGGTTTTCTGTTCAAACTTTAAACCGTTGGGGCGAAATTACGCCTGCTGGTTCATCAGTTCGTTGAAAGAGGTCGCTTTTTCGGTCACTTTCGCTTTCGCCAGTACCGCTTCAACCGCCTGCTCTTCCAGGGCAACGTTGCGCATGTTGTCCATCAGCTCTTTGTTCTTACCGTAGAACTCGATCACTTCTGATGGATCTTCGTATGCAGAAGCCATCTCTTCGATCAGGCCTTTCACACGCTCTTCGTCAGCTTTCAGCTCGTGGGTACGAATCACTTCGCCCAGCAGCAGGCCAACCACAACGCGGCGTTTTGCCTGCTCTTCGAACAGCTCGCGCGGCAGTTCCATCGCTTGCTGCTGGTTGCCACCGAAACGCTGTGCAGCCTGACGGCGCAGAACGTCGATTTCGCTGTCGATCAGTGCAGCAGGAACGTCGATTTCGTTGGCTTTCACCAGGCCTTCGATCGCCTGAGACTTCACGCGGTTACGCACAGCACCGTTCAGCTCGCGCTCCATGTTTTTACGCACTTCGGTACGCAGGCCAGCAACAGAACCGTCTTCCACGCCGAAACGTTTGATGAACTCTTCAGTCAGTTCTGGCAGTTCGCGCTCTTCCACTTTCTTCAGGTTGATGACGAACTTCGCTGCTTTACCTTTCAGGTTTTCAGCGTGGTACTCTTCCGGGAAGGTCACGTCGATGGTGAACTCTTCGCCAGCCTTGTGGCCTTTGATACCGTCTTCGAAGCCTGGGATCATACGACCCTGGCCCATTGCCAGTACGAAGTCAGACGCTTTGCCGCCTTCGAACTCTTCGCCGTCTACAGAACCGGTGAAGTCGATGGTTACGCGGTCTTCCGCGTCAACAGCGCCTTCTTTCTCTTTCCAGTTCGCCTGCTGCTTACGCAGGGTGTCCAGCATGCCGTCAACGTCTTCGTCAGTCACGGAGACAATCGGTTTTTCAACTTCGATAGATTCCAGACCTTTCAGCTCAACTTCCGGATACACTTCAAACTCTACGGAGTAGGTGAAGTCTTCGCCCAGTTTGTATTCGCCTGGAACGTAGTTTGGCGCACCGGCCGGATTGATTTTTTCTTTGATGATCGCATCGATAAAGTTGCGGCTCATCAGTTCACCCAGCACATCCTGACGCACGGAAGCGCCATAACGCTGAGCAACAACATTCATTGGTACTTTGCCCTTACGGAAGCCGTCAATACGTACTTTTTTTGCTACGTTGACCAGCTCGCTTTTCACAGCAGTTTCGATGCTGTCAGCAGCGATAGTAATCGTTACACGGCGGCCAAGGCCTTGAGTGGTTTCAACTGAAACTTGCATCTTGTTACCTCAAAAAAATCACAGTGCTCGGTCAACTCTGAATCTGTCTGTTATACCGGGATGCTCTCTTAGTGCAGATTCACATTCCCTGTCGCCAGAATCATCCCGAAGACATTCAATAAGACGCGGCATTATAGCGGCATCACTTAGGTGAGTCGAGAACGGTTGGGGCATGTTGCTGCGGCTTTTTTCACACTTTAAGGCTATTTTTAGCCTTAAAATCGCACCATCCGCTCAAAACTCAGACAAAACAAAACGGCCCGAAGGCCGTTTTGAGGAAATCTGTAAGCAACATACTGGAAAAGCTCCAGCCGTTGCAAATCCGATTTATCAGGCGATAGTGCCTGCACCGCGACAGGGCGGCGATGCGAAAACCGTATCCTGCAAGCCTTCCCATTCCTTAATGGTGTAGGTATGCAGTGCCAGCGCATGCACGGTCGTGGAGAGCTCTTCCGTCAAGGTGCTGTAGATCAAGCGATGTCGGTTCAGGAAACGTTCTCCCGTGAAGCGATCGCTAACCAGAACCACTTTAAAGTGGCTTTCAGAACCTGCCGGTACGTTATGACGATAGCTTTCGTCGACGACTTCGAGGAACACAGGGTTGAACGCTGCCCTTAATTTATCTTCTATATGCTCACGTATCATCATGAAATTACTCCTCCGACAACGCCAGGATGTCACCCATCCCTTTAAATATTAGCCGCTTTTACCGTTTCCATTACACATTGACAACAAATATTTAGCTTTCGTCCGATTTTCTCATTCAAACGAATGAAGTTAACTGTGAGGCTCATACCTTTTATCATCCGTGAAAGGAGAAAATGAGTGAGCTGGTCAGTTTTCAGACAAGACGATGAATTTACATGCGTTGACCACTTCCCCTGACCGTTGGCGATGTTATGATGGCGGCAATTTTTCTCTCTATTATGCTTACGATTCGTGAGAACTTAAAAATGTTAAAAAAACTCTTCTTTCCATTGGTAGCCCTTTTTATGCTGGCAGGCTGTGCTACCCCGCCTACCACCATTGATGTCTCACCAAAAATCACCCTGCCTCAGCAGGACCCAAGCCTGATGGGCGTCACCGTGAGCATTAACGGTGCCGATCAGCGTCAGGATCAGGCGCTGGCAAAAGTGACCCGCGATAACCAGCAGGTGACGCTCACCGCGTCACGTGACCTGCGCTTCCTGCTGCAGGAAGTGCTGGAGAAACAAATGACCGCTCGCGGCTATATGATCGGCCCAAGCGGTGCGGTTGATCTGCAGATCATCGTTAACAACCTGTACGCTGACGTGTCACAGGGCAACGTGCGCTACAATATCGCCACCAAAGCGGATATCGCCATCATTGCCACCGCGAAGAATGGCAACAAGATGACCAAAAACTACCGCGCGAGCTACTCTGTTGAAGGTGCGTTCCAGGCATCCAACCAGAACATTGCTAACGCCGTTAACAGCGTGCTGACCGATACCATCGCCGATATGGCGCAGGACACCAGCATCCACGACTTTATCAAGCAGAACGCACGTTAATCCTGCTCACTGACCCGGTGTAACACCGGGTCAGTCTTAAAAGAACATGTCCAGCCATTACTTACGCATTTTCCAGCAACCGAAATCAGCGATTCTGCTGATCCTCGGCTTTGCCTCGGGTTTACCCCTCGCGCTCACCTCCGGCACGCTTCAGGCGTGGATGACGGTCGAGAACATCGATCTCAAAACCATTGGTTTCTTCTCGCTTGTCGGTCAGGCCTATGTTTTCAAGTTCCTGTGGTCGCCGGTGATGGATCGCTATACGCCGCCGTTCCTCGGGCGTCGCCGCGGCTGGCTGGTGATGACGCAGGTCCTGCTGCTGCTGGCCATCGCGGCGATGGGGTTTCTTGAGCCCACCACGCAGCTGCGCTGGATGGCCGCGCTTGCGGTGGTGATTGCCTTCTGTTCCGCCTCTCAGGATATCGTGTTCGACGCCTGGAAGACGGACGTGTTACCTGCGGAAGAACGCGGTGCCGGTGCGGCCATCAGCGTGCTGGGCTATCGCCTCGGGATGCTGGTCTCTGGCGGGCTGGCGCTGTGGCTGGCCGACCGTTACCTCGGCTGGCAGGGCATGTACTGGCTGATGGCCGCCCTGCTTATCCCCTGCATTATCGCCACGTTCTTTGCCCCCGAACCGAGCGACGTTATTCCGGTTCCCCGCTCGCTGGAGCAGGCCGTGGCCGAACCGC
This sequence comes from Enterobacter cloacae complex sp. 2024EL-00227, assembly GCF_043945315.1. Classification (NCBI taxonomy): domain Bacteria; kingdom Pseudomonadati; phylum Pseudomonadota; class Gammaproteobacteria; order Enterobacterales; family Enterobacteriaceae; genus Enterobacter; species Enterobacter cloacae complex sp. 2024EL-00227. Next base: position 137,382 of record NZ_JBIMQP010000006.1, on the reverse strand, counting down.
TGCGCGACTTCTTTGGCCGCAACAACGCCTGGCTGATCCTGCTGCTGATCGTCCTTTATAAGCTTGGCGACGCCTTTGCCATGAGCCTGACCACCACCTTCCTGATCCGCGGTGTCGGTTTTGATGCCGGTGAAGTGGGGGTAGTGAATAAAACGCTGGGGCTGTTTGCGACCATTGTCGGGGCACTTTACGGTGGCGTGCTGATGCAGCGCCTGACGCTGTTCCGCGCACTGCTGATCTTCGGCATTCTTCAGGGCGCCTCTAACGCAGGCTACTGGCTGCTGTCGATTACCGACAAACATATGATCAGCATGGCCGCTGCGGTGTTCTTCGAAAATCTCTGCGGCGGTATGGGGACAGCAGCCTTTGTCGCCCTGCTGATGACCCTGTGCAACAAGTCATTTTCCGCCACGCAGTTCGCGCTGCTCTCGGCGCTCTCTGCCGTTGGCCGCGTTTACGTAGGTCCGATTGCCGGCTGGTTTGTGGAAGCCCACGGTTGGCCAACGTTTTATCTTTTCTCCGTCGTGGCTGCCGTGCCGGGGATTTTATTGTTGCTGGTCTGTCGCCAGACGCTGGAATATACCCAGCGGACCGAACACTTTATGCCACGAACGGAATATCACCGCGCCTACCGTTTTGCGTTACGTCTGTTAATGATGGGCTGCGTTGCGCTGGCACTCTGGCTTATCGTGCTCATTATTAATGCCAGCACACCACTGGCGCTCCCCTTTGAGGCCCTTCTGCTGGACGCCGGAGCCCTGCTGGCCATCGTTGGGATCCTGACGGGCGGTCTGCTCGATTTCATGGCGTTGCGTAAAACGCAGCTGACCTGAAGAAAAATGCGAAAGGTTATTTCCCGTTGTAATCACCAACCGAAATTATAACGGTGAAATAGCCACCATCGACTAAAAAAAATATTTGTTGTTTTGTGCGGGATAGGATTTGGAAATTATTGGCTCTGGTTCCAAAACGCTATTTTTCATTAAACGATTCAGCATGCGATAGTTTGATTTTTCGTTTTTTAGATGTCTTTTTATTGATAATTAATTGTTAATTTTTTGTTTATTTTTAACAATGGTTATACCAATTGTCCCTTTTAGGGTATGCTTGGGGGTCCTTTCGTTATAAAGCCCATCTCATGCGGCTTCGGTCATAAAAACCGACATAATTTGCAACACTTGTGACACGTGCGGCAGAACCCGGTAACACCTTCCTGACACAGGCCTAATGATGTTTACAGTAATGTAACCTTCCCGTAAAATGCCCGCACACTTTAAACGCCACCAGACTCCCGTGGAATTGAGGTCGTTAAATGAGACTCAGGAAATACAATAAAAGTTTGGGATGGTTGTCATTATTCGCAGGCACTGTATTACTCAGTGGCTGTGATTCTGCACTACTAGACCCCAAAGGACAGATTGGACTGGAACAACGTTCACTGATATTGACGGCTTTTGGCCTGATGTTGATTGTGGTTATTCCAGCCATTTTGATGGCTGTTGGTTTCGCCTGGAAGTATCGTGCGAGCAATAAAGATGCGAAGTATAGCCCGAACTGGTCACACTCCAACAAAGTGGAAGCTGTGGTCTGGACGGTACCTATCCTGATCATCCTGTTCCTTGCCGTACTGACCTGGAAAACCACTCACGCACTTGAGCCAAGCAAGCCGCTGGTTCACGATGAAAAACCGATTACCATTGAAGTGGTCTCCATGGACTGGAAATGGTTCTTCATCTATCCAGAGCAGGGCATTGCTACCGTGAATGAAATCGCCTTCCCGGCGAACACTCCGGTTCAGTTCAAAGTGACCTCCAACTCCGTAATGAACTCCTTCTTCATCCCGCGTCTGGGTAGCCAGATTTACGCGATGGCCGGTATGCAGACTAACCTGCATCTGATCGCGAATGAAGCAGGCACCTACGATGGTATCTCCGCCAGCTATAGCGGCCCGGGCTTCTCAGGTATGAAGTTCAAAGCTATTGCAACGCCAGACCGTGCCGCTTTCGACCAGTGGGTTGAAAAAGCGAAACAGTCTCCAAACACCATGTCTGACATGGCGGCGTTCGAAAAAGTGGCTGCACCTAGCGAATACAACAAGGTGGAGTACTTCTCTAACGTGAAGCCTGATTTGTTCAAAGACGTTATTGGCAAATTTATGGATCACGGCAAGAGCATGGACATGACCCAGCCAGAAGGCGAGCACAGCGCGCACGAAGGTATGGAAGGCATGGACATGAGCCACGCGGAAACCGCTCACTAAGGGGCCGAGGAAGAAAATGTTCGGAAAATTGACACTGGATGCAGTGCCCTACCATGAACCGATTATCATGGTTACGGTGGCTGCAATTATCATCGGTGGCGCGGCCTTAGTTGGCCTGATCACTTACTTCGGTAAGTGGAGCTACCTGTGGAATGAGTGGCTGACTTCGGTTGACCACAAAAAACTCGGTATCATGTACTGCATCGTCGGTATCGTCATGTTAATTCGTGGCTTTGCGGATGCGATCATGATGCGTAGCCAGCAGGCGCTCGCGTCTGCGGGTGAAGCCGGCTTCCTGCCACCGCACCACTACGATCAGATCTTTACCGCCCACGGCGTTATCATGATCTTCTTCGTGGCGATGCCGCTGGTTATCGGTCTGATGAACGTGGTCGTTCCGCTGCAAATCGGCGCGCGCGACGTTGCGTTCCCGTTCCTGAACAACCTGAGCTTCTGGTTCACCGTTGTCGGCGTTATTCTGGTTAACCTGTCACTGGGCGTGGGCGAATTCGCGCAGACCGGCTGGCTGGCTTACCCACCGCTGTCAGGAATTGAGTACAGCCCGGGCGTTGGCGTCGACTACTGGATTTGGGCGCTTCAGCTCTCCGGTGTCGGTACGACCCTGACCGGTATCAACTTCTTCGTGACCATTATCAAGATGCGTGCCCCTGGCATGACCATGTTCAAGATGCCGGTATTTACCTGGGCATCTCTGTGCGCCAACATCCTGATTATTGCGTCCTTCCCAATTCTGACTGTTACCATCGCGCTGCTGACCCTGGACCGCTACCTGGGCACCCATTTCTTCACGAACGATATGGGTGGCAACATGATGATGTACATCAACCTGATTTGGGCATGGGGTCACCCGGAAGTTTACATCCTGGTTCTGCCTGTCTTCGGTGTGTTCTCCGAAATCGCGGCAACCTTCTCGCGTAAACGTCTGTTTGGTTACACCTCTCTGGTGTGGGCAACCGTGTGTATTACCGTTCTGTCGTTCATCGTTTGGCTGCACCACTTCTTCACCATGGGTGCGGGCGCGAACGTAAACGCCTTCTTCGGTATTACCACCATGATTATCGCCATCCCGACCGGGGTGAAGATCTTCAACTGGCTGTTCACCATGTATCAGGGCCGTATCGTGTTCCACTCAGCAATGCTGTGGACCATCGGCTTCATCGTGACCTTCTCCGTAGGTGGGATGACCGGCGTACTGCTGGCGGTACCGGGTGCTGACTTCGTTCTGCACAACAGCCTGTTCCTGATTGCGCACTTCCATAACGTTATCATCGGTGGCGTGGTCTTCGGCTGCTTCGCTGGCGTAACCTACTGGTGGCCAAAAGCGTTCGGCTTCACGCTGAACGAAAAATGGGGTAAACGCGCGTTCTGGTTCTGGATCATCGGCTTCTTCGTCGCCTTTATGCCGCTGTACGTGCTGGGCTTCATGGGTATGACCCGTCGTCTGAGCCAGCAGATTGATCCGCAGTTCCACCCAATGCTGATGATTGCAGCGGGCGGTGCCGTGCTGATTGCCTGTGGTATCGCGTCTCAGCTGATTCAGTTCTACGTGTCTATTCGCGACCGCGACCAGAACCGTGACCTGACTGGTGACCCATGGGGTGGCCGTACGCTGGAGTGGGCGACCTCTTCTCCACCGCCTTTCTATAACTTTGCCATCGTGCCTCAGGTTCATGAACGTGACGCATTCTGGGAAATGAAAGAAAAAGGTGAAGCGTACAAGCAACCTGCTCATTACGAAGAGATCCATATGCCGAAAAACAGCGGTGCGGGCATTGTCATTGCCGCCTTCGCAACGGTATTTGGTTTCGCAATGATCTGGCACATCTGGTGGATGGCGATTGTTGGCTTTGCTGGCATCGTAATCAGCTGGATTGTGAAGAGCTTTGACGAGGACGTGGACTACTACGTACCAGTCCGTGAAGTTGAAAAGCTGGAAAATCAGCATTTCGACGAGATTTCTAAAGCGGGGCTGAAAAATGGCAACTGATACTCTGGCGCACTCAACTGCCCACGCGCATGAACATGCGCACCACGATACAGGACCGACCAAAGTCTTCGGTTTCTGGATCTACCTGATGAGCGACTGCATTCTGTTCTGCTGTCTGTTCGCGACCTATGCCGTTCTGGTGAACGGCACAGCGGGCGGCCCGACCGGCAAGGACATCTTTGAACTGCCGTTCGTTCTGGTTGAAACCGCACTGCTGTTATTCAGCTCCATCACCTACGGCATGGCGGCTATCGCCATGTACAAAAACAACAAGAGCCAGGTTGTCTCCTGGCTGGCGTTGACCTGGTTGTTTGGTGCTGGATTTATCGGGATGGAAATCTATGAATTCCATCACCTGATCATGGAAGGCTTCGGCCCGGATCGCAGTGGCTTCCTGTCCGCGTTCTTCGCGCTGGTTGGCACCCACGGTCTGCACGTGACCTCCGGTCTGATCTGGATGGCAGTCCTGATGTTCCAGATTTCCCGTCGCGGCCTGACCAGTACTAACCGTACCCGTATCCTGTGCCTGAGCCTATTCTGGCACTTCCTGGACGTGGTGTGGATCTGTGTGTTCTCTGTTGTCTATCTGATGGGGGCGATGTAATGAGTCATTCTAACGATCATGGCGCTTCCCACGGCAGCGTAAAAACCTACATGACAGGTTTCATCCTGTCGATCATCCTGACGGTGATCCCGTTCTGGATGGTGATGAGCGGTTCTGCGTCTAAGCCGGTTATCCTGGGTGCAATCCTGGTGACCGCGGTGATTCAGATTCTGGTGCATCTGGTTTGCTTCCTGCACATGAACACCAAGTCCGATGAAGGCTGGAACATGACCGCCTTTATCTTTACCGTGATTATCATCGCTATCCTGGTAGTCGGTTCCATCTGGATTATGTGGAACCTCAACTACAACATGATGGTTCACTAAGAGCGGCGAGTATGTTTAAGCAATACCTGCAAGTAACGAAACCAGGCATCATCTTTGGCAACCTGATCTCCGTGATCGGAGGGTTCCTGCTGGCCTCTAAGGGCAGCATTGATTACGCCCTCTTTATCTACACGCTGGTCGGTGTGTCACTGGTTGTTGCGTCCGGTTGTGTATTTAACAACTACATCGACATGGATATCGACAAGAAGATGGAAAGGACCAAAAATCGGGTGCTGGTGAAAGGCCTGATCGCCCCTTCCGTCTCGCTGGTGTACGCCACCTTGCTGGGTATTGCTGGCTTTATGCTGCTGTGGTTTGGTGCTAACCCGCTGGCCTGCTGGCTGGGGGTGATGGGGTTCGTGGTGTATGTGGGCATCTATAGCCTGTATATGAAACGTCACTCCGTCTACGGCACGCTGATTGGTTCTCTCTCCGGCGCTGCGCCGCCGGTGATTGGCTACTGCGCGGTCACGAACGAGTTCGACAGCGGTGCGCTGATCCTGCTGGCTATCTTTAGCCTGTGGCAGATGCCGCACTCCTATGCCATCGCGATTTTCCGCTTTAAGGATTATCAGGCAGCGAACATCCCGGTTCTGCCGGTCGTGAAGGGCATCTCCGTTGCCAAGAACCACATCACGCTGTACATCATCGCCTTTGCCGTGGCAACGCTGATGCTCTCTCTGGGTGGTTACGCCGGATACAAATATCTGGCGGTAGCGGCTGCGGTGAGCGTCTGGTGGCTCGGCATGGCGCTGCGCGGTTACAAAGTGGAAGATGACAAAGTCTGGGCGCGCAAGCTGTTTGTGTTCTCGATTGTGGCCATCACCTCGCTGTCCGTGATGATGTCCGTGGATTTCATGGTGCCAGATTCACATAACCTGCTGACTTACGTCTGGTAAGCCACAACAGGTGAATAAAGGGGTGCTTCGGCACCCTTTTTTATTCATAAAATCCATTAATAACGCATGTAATATTTGTTAAATAACCCTTTATTTACCCCGCCCCTTCCCCGCACTACACTATGGCCTGCTTTTGAACTGAGGTGGTAATGAACGATTATAAAATGACGCCAGGCGAGCTACGCGCGACCTGGGGCTTAGGGACTGTCTTCTCGCTACGGATGCTTGGCATGTTTATGGTCCTGCCTGTTCTGACCACATACGGTATGGCGCTGCAGGGGGCCAGCGAGGCGCTGATTGGCCTCGCCATTGGCATTTATGGTCTGGCGCAGGCGGTGTTCCAGATCCCGTTTGGCCTGCTCTCTGACCGGGTGGGCCGCAAACCGCTGATTGTCGGCGGGCTGCTGGTCTTTGTGCTCGGAAGCGTCATTGCCGCCCTCTCCCACTCCATCTGGGGGATTATTCTTGGCCGCGCCCTGCAGGGCTCCGGCGCGATTGCCGCCGCGGTGATGGCGCTGCTGTCAGACTTAACCCGCGAGCAGAACCGCACCAAAGCCATGGCCTTTATCGGCGTCAGCTTTGGCGTGACGTTTGCGATTGCGATGGTGCTGGGCCCGATAATCACCCATGCGCTCGGCCTGCACGCCCTGTTCTGGATGATTGCCGTGCTGGCGACCCTCGGCATTGCCTTAACCCTGTGGGTGGTGCCGGACAGCAAAAACCACGTCCTCAACCGTGAGTCGGGGATGGTTAAAGGCTGCTTCAGCAAGGTGATTGTCGAGCCGCGCCTGCTTAAGCTGAATTTTGGCATTATGTGCCTGCACATTCTGCTGATGTCGACCTTTGTCGCCCTTCCCGGCCAGCTTGCCGCAGCGGGTTTCCCGGCGGCTGAGCACTGGAAAATCTATCTGGTCACGATGTTGATTTCGTTTGTCTCCGTCGTGCCGTTCATCATCTACGCCGAAGTGAAGCGCAAAATGAAGCGCGTCTTCGTGGGGTGCGTGGCGCTCCTGCTGATTGCCGAGATCGTGCTCTGGGGCGCCGGCCCGCACTTCTGGGAACTGATCGCCGGGGTACAGCTGTTCTTCCTGGCGTTTAACCTGATGGAAGCCCTGCTGCCGTCGCTGATCAGCAAAGAGTCCCCCGCCGGTTACAAAGGCACGGCGATGGGTATTTACTCCACCAGCCAGTTCCTCGGCGTGGCAATCGGCGGCTCGCTTGGCGGCTGGGTGGACGGCCTGTTTGATTCGCAAACCGTGTTTCTCGCGGGCGCGCTGCTGGCGACAGTCTGGCTGCTGGTCGCCGGTACCATGAAGGAGCCGCGCTACGTGAGCAGCCTGCGCGTAGAAATCCCGGATGATGTGGAGATTAGCGATGCGCTGAAACAGCGTCTGGAAGCAAAAGAAGGGGTCACGGAGGTGCTAATTGTTCCCGAAGAGCGCAGCGCTTACGTCAAAATTGACAGCAAGGTGACCAACCGCTTCGAGGTCGAGCAGGCGCTGAAAGCCTGAAAAAAAGCCCGGTTAAACCGGGCTTTTTATATTAATCGCGGAAGTTTTTAAACTGGAACGGTTGCCCCAGGTCGCCGCCGCGCACCAGCGCCATCACGGACTGCAGGTCGTCGCGGGATTTACCGGTGACGCGAATTTCCTCGCCCTGGATCTGCGCCTGCACCTTCAGCTTGCTGTCTTTGATGAGCTTAACGATCTTCTTCTGCACCGCGCTCTCGATGCCCTGCTTCAGCTTCGCTTCAACAAACCAGTTCTTACCGCTGTGCACAAACTCGTCCGGCACGTCCAGTGAGGTCCCTTCGATGCCGCGCTTCAACAGCTTGGCGCGCAGAATGTCGAGCAGCTGATTCACCTGGAAATCAGACTCGCTCAGCACCTTAATGGTCTTATTTGCATCGTTCAGCTCAAACGACGCCTCAACGCCACGAAAATCGAAACGTGACTCAACTTCGCGGGTTGCGTTCTCAACGCCGTTGCGAACTTCCTGGATATCAACTTCGGAAACAATATCGAAAGATGGCATCTTTTCTTCTCCCTTCACTTTTGTTGCGTTGCATAATACCCGCTACGAGGCATAACTCAACAGAAGCTTAGCTGTATAATTAAGCTGTAACACCTGGCGCAGTTGCAGGTGAGGAGGAACAATGAAAATTACGGTGCTCGGATGCGGAGCGCTTGGTCAGCTGTGGCTGACCGCACTGTGCAAGCACGGACATGAGGTTCAGGGCTGGCTGCGCGTGCCCCAGCCTTATTGCAGTGTAAACCTGATTGGTGAAGACGGAAGCATCTTTAACGAATCCCTCACCGCGAACGATCCTGATTTCCTGGCGCAAAGCGACCTTTTACTGGTGACGCTTAAAGCCTGGCAGGTCTCAGACGCGGTAAAAACGCTGGCCGCGCAGCTCCCCCCCACTTCGCCCATACTGCTGCTGCATAACGGCATGGGAACCCTGGATGAGCTGAAAAGCGTTCCGCAGCCCCTGCTGATGGCAACGACCACCCACGCTGCGCGCCGCGACGGCAACATCATCGTGCATGTCGCCAGCGGCGTGACGCACATCGGGCCTGCCAGAACGCAGGATGGGGACTACAGCTATCTTGCCGATGTGCTGCAGAAGGTGCTCCCGGACGTGGCCTGGCATAACCACATTCGCCCTCAACTCTGGCGCAAGCTGGCCGTTAACTGTGTGATCAACCCGCTGACGGCGCTGTGGAACTGCCCGAACGGTGAACTGAAAAACCATCCGCAGGAGGTGGCGTCCCTCTGTGCAGAAGTCGCGGCGGTCGTTGAGCGGGAAGGGCTGCATACCTCGGCAGACGATTTGCGCTGTTATGTCGAGCAGGTTATTGAGAGTACAGCTGAGAACATCTCCTCGATGCTGCAGGATGTTCGGGCATTACGCCACACGGAGATCGACTACATTACGGGATATCTGCTAAAACGCGCCCGCGCACACGGCATCGCGGTGCCGGAAAACGCCCGTCTGTATGACCTGGTTAAACGTAAGGAGAGTGAATATGAGCGCGTCGGCACTGATCTGCCTCGCCCCTGGTAGCGAAGAGATGGAAGCGGTCACCACCATTGATCTGATGGTGCGCGGCGGCATTAAGGTCACCACCGCCAGCGTCGCCAGCGACGGTAATCTGGCAATCACCTGTTCACGCGGGGTAAAAATCCTTGCAGATGCACCGTTGGTACAGGTGGCTGACGGAGATTACGACATCATCGTGCTGCCCGGCGGGCTGAAGGGCGCGGAATGTTTTCGTGACAGCCCGCTGCTGGTTGAGACCGTGCGTCAGTTCCATTTATCCGGCCGCATCGTCGCCGCCATTTGTGCCGCCGCCGGCACGGTGCTGGTTCCCCATGACATCTTCCCCATCGGCAATATGACCGGCTTCCCGGGGCTGAAAGACACCATTCCGGAAGATCAATGGGTGGACAAGCGCGTCGTCTGGGATCCCCGCGTCAACCTGCTCACAAGCCAGGGCCCAGGCACCGCGATTGATTTTGGCTTAAAAATTATCGACCTGCTGGTCGGGCGCGAGAAGGCGTACGAAGTGGCGTCATCGCTGGTGATGCCAGCGGGGATTTATAATTACTATGAAGAGTAGTGCATAAAAAAAGCCGGGTGGCGGCTACGCCTTACCCGGCCTACAAATGCACGGTACCGTAGGCCCGGTAAGCGAAGCGCCACCGGGCGAGAAACTACGGACGATACACCTTCACATTGGCAAAGCCCTGCTCGCGCAGATACAGCGCCTGCAGGCGGCTCATCACCCCGCGCTCACACCACAGCAGGTACGTTTTGCTCTGGTCGAGGTCGCCAAACTTCGTGCTCAGCTTGTAGAACGGCAGAGAAACCACTTCGACGCCGTCAACCTGCAGCGGCTTGTCATCCTGCTCGTCAATGGAGCGGATATCCAGAATCGCGTCGTTGGCGCCGAAACCGCTCACGGTCTCCACTTCTACCACTTCCTGCTCGGTCTGCTGGGCGATCTCGCGGATATCAATGTTGGACGCTTCTTCCACCACTTTATCCAGAATGCTGAAATCGAAGTTCTCTTCTTCCGCTTCGATCTTCGCCTTCACCGCTTTCACCGTTGGGCTTTTTGAGATCACGCCGCAGTATTCCGGCATGGTGCGGGCAAAATCTTCGGTACCGATTTCGCGCGCCAGATCGATGATGTGCTCTTTATCATGGGAGATCAGCGGACGCAGGATCAGGGTATCAGACACGTTGTCGATCAGGCGCAGGTTGGTCAGCGTCTGGCTGGAGACCTGCCCCAGCGCTTCGCCTGTGACCAGCGCCTGCACGCCGTAGCGTTCAGCCACTTTGGATGCCGCACGCACCATCATGCGCTTCAGTATGACGCCCATCTGGCCGTCGTCCACTTTCTCCAGAATCTCGCCGACCACCGGTTCGAAATTGATTGCCACGAAACGCACGCGGTGGGAGCTGCCGAAGCGGTTCCACAGGTAATGCGCCACCTGACGAACGCCGATTTCGTGCGCCGCGCCGCCCAGGTTGAAGAAGCAGTAGTGTACGCGGCAGCCGCGGCGCATCAGCATATAGCTGGACACGCCGGAGTCGAAGCCGCCGGAGATCAGGGACAGAACATCTTCCTGAGTCCCGATCGGGAAGCCGCCGATACCTTCATAGCGGCCTTTCACCAACAGCAGGCGATCGTTTTCGATCTCCAGATTAACGGTCACGTCCGGGTTGGTCAGACGCACGCGCGCCGTCTCAACGTGCTGGTTCAAACCGCCGCCAACGTAACGTTCCACTTCAATGGAGCTGAATTCGTGCTTACCGCGACGCTTCACGCGCACGCAAAAGGTTTTGCCTTCGATCCGATCGCGGTACTGAACCAGCGCTTTTTCGAAGATGTCGTGCATATCGCTGAACGGGACATCTTCCACTTCCAGAATATGGTGGATCCCTGGAATACGGGTCAGCGCGTCGCGAATATCCTGACGTTTGTTTTCGTCTTTCGCACGAACCTCAACGTGGTCCCAGTGGCGCACTACGGCGAGGGTTTCGTCGTAGTGCTTTAAAACGTTACGAATGTTCCCGGTGAGAATTTTAATAAAGCGCAAACGCACAGATTGGCTTTTGATGGTGATTTCAGGGAACAATTTAATGATAAACTTCATGGCGGCAATGTTTCTTAGGCAAGCGTATTAAGGCTTGTAATGGAAAAGAGTACAGCAGCCCACACCCGTGGCTGCATCCAGGCGCGCAAGTATACCACCATCGCGCCGCTCCTGTGCACATTGCGCGTTATTTGATAATTGCCCTGAGTCCGTTACCATGTCGGGGCTGAGAATATAAGAGTCAATTCACTATGCCGAAGAAGAACGACGCACCGGCCAGTTTCGAAACTGCGCTGAGTGAACTGGAGCAAATCGTTACCCGTCTTGAGAGCGGCGATCTCCCGCTGGAAGAGGCGCTCAACGAATTCGAGCGCGGCGTGCAGCTGGCGCGCCAGGGGCAGGTCAAACTGCAGCAGGCCGAGCAGCGCGTGCAGATCCTGCTTTCCGACAGCGAAGACGCGAAAACCACGCCTTTCACACCGGACGCCGAGTAAATGGATTTTGCCAACGAGCTTCAGGCGCGCGTTGTGCGCGCCAACGACGCCCTGCGCCGATTTATTGCGCCACAGCCTTTTCAGAACACTCCTCTGGTTGAAGCCATGCACTATGGCGCACTCTTGGGTGGAAAGCGCCTGCGCCCGTTCCTGGTGTACGCCACCGGCAACATGTTTGGCATCAGCGATAACACGCTGGACGCCCCGGCAGCCGCCGTTGAGTGCATCCATGCCTACTCGCTGATCCACGACGATCTCCCGGCGATGGACGACGACGATTTGCGTCGGGGTCAACCCACCTGCCACATCAAGTTTGGCGAGGCGAATGCTATTCTGGCGGGTGATGCCCTGCAGACGCTGGCGTTCTCGATTCTGAGCGACGCGCCAATGGCCGAAGTGGCTGACCGTGACCGTCTGGCTATGATTTCCGAACTGGCCATGGCCAGCGGCGTGGCCGGCATGTGCGGCGGTCAGGCGCTGGATCTTGAAGCGGAAGGACGTCAGGTTAATCTGGAACAGCTGGAGCGTATTCATCGCCATAAAACCGGGGCATTGATTCGTTCCGCCGTTCGCCTGGGCGCGCTGAGCGCGGGTGAGCAAGGGCGCAAAGCCCTGCCGATTCTGGACAGATACGCAGAAAGTATCGGTCTGGCATTCCAGGTTCAGGATGACATTCTGGATGTGGTGGGCGATACTGCAACATTGGGTAAACGTCAGGGTGCGGACCAGCAGCTTGGCAAAAGTACCTACCCCGCCCTGCTGGGTCTTGAGCAAGCCCAACGTAAAGCCCGGGATCTGATTGACGATGCCCGCCAGTCACTGAATGAACTGGCTGCGCAATCGCTGGATACCTCGGCACTGGAAGCGCTAGCGGACTATATAATCCAGCGTGATAAATAAACTATATATCTCGATGAGCCTTTGATGAGTTTTGATATTGCCAAATACCCGACACTGGCGTTAGTTGACTCCACCCAGGAGTTACGTCTGTTGCCGAAAGAGAGCCTGCCGAAGCTGTGCGACGAGCTGCGTCGCTACCTGCTCGACAGCGTAAGCCGCTCCAGCGGCCATTTCGCCTCCGGGCTTGGCACGGTAGAGCTGACCGTGGCGCTGCACTACGTCTATAACACGCCGTTCGATCAGCTCATCTGGGACGTGGGCCACCAGGCCTATCCGCACAAAATTCTGACCGGACGTCGCGATAAAATTGGCACTATTCGTCAGAAAGGTGGCCTGCATCCGTTCCCGTGGCGCGGTGAGAGCGAGTATGACGTGCTGAGCGTCGGCCATTCCTCCACCTCCATTTCTGCGGGCATCGGTATTGCCGTCGCCGCCGAGAAAGAGAACAAGCAGCGCCGCACCGTCTGCGTGATTGGCGACGGCGCCATCACCGCGGGTATGGCCTTCGAAGCCATGAACCATGCGGGCGACATCAAGCCGGACATGCTGGTTATCCTCAACGATAACGAAATGTCGATCTCCGAGAACGTTGGCGCGCTGAACAACCATCTGGCACAGCTGCTCTCCGGCAAGCTTTACTCCTCGCTGCGTGAAGGCGGTAAAAAAGTCTTCTCCGGCGTACCGCCGATCAAAGAGCTGCTTAAGCGTACCGAAGAGCACATCAAAGGCATGGTCGTGCCGGGTACCCTGTTTGAGGAGCTGGGCTTTAACTATATTGGCCCGGTTGACGGCCACGACGTACTGGGGCTGGTCACCACGCTCAAGAACATGCGCGACCTGAAAGGCCCGCAGTTCCTGCACATCATGACCAAAAAAGGGCGTGGCTACGAACCAGCGGAAAAAGATCCGATTACCTTCCACGCAGTACCGAAATTTGACCCGTCCAGCGGCTGTCTGCCGAAAAGCAGCGGCGGCATGCCGAGCTATTCAAAAATCTTCGGCGACTGGCTGTGCGAAACCGCCGCAAAAGACAACAAGCTGATGGCGATCACCCCGGCCATGCGCGAAGGCTCCGGCATGGTAGATTTCTCTAAAAAATACCCTGACCAGTATTTCGACGTGGCCATTGCCGAGCAGCACGCGGTGACATTTGCAGCGGGCCTGGCGATCGGCGGCTACAAACCGGTTGTCGCTATCTATTCCACCTTCCTGCAGCGCGCCTACGATCAGGTGATCCACGACGTGGCGATCCAGAAGCTGCCGGTGCTGTTTGCTATCGATCGTGCGGGCATCGTCGGTGCCGACGGCCAGACGCACCAGGGCGCGTTTGACCTGTCGTTCCTGCGCTGCATTCCGGATATGGTGATCATGACGCCAAGCGACGAGAACGAATGTCGGCAGATGCTGTTTACCGGCTACCACTATCAGGATGGCCCAAGCGCCGTTCGCTATCCGCGCGGCAATGCGGTGGGCGTTGAGCTGCAGCCGCTGGAGAAGCTGGCGATCGGTAAAGGTCTGGTTAAACGTCGCGGTGAGAAAGTGGCGATCCTGAACTTCGGCACGCTGATGCCAGAGGCGGCTAAAGTAGCTGAAACGCTGAATGCCACCCTCGTGGATATGCGCTTTGTGAAGCCGCTCGACGAATCCCTGATCCTGAGTATTGCTGAGGCGCACGACGTGCTGGTCACGCTGGAAGAGAACGCGATTATGGGCGGTGCGGGCAGCGGCGTGAACGAGGTGCTGATGGCAAACCGTAAAGCCGTTCCGGTGCTGAACCTCGGCCTGCCGGACTATTTCATCCCGCAAGGTACCCAGGACGAAGCCCGCGCGGCGATTGGCCTGGACGCTGCCGGTATCGAAGCTAAAATCCGCGCCTGGCTGGACTGATCCCTCCCCCCTTTTCCGCTCCTGCTATGCTTAAACGTATTGTTTAAACAGCAGGAGCGGAACCGTGCAATACACAACATTAGGAAAAACGGACCTTAAGGTTTCCCGACTTTGTCTGGGATGCATGACCTTTGGCGAGCCCGATCGGGGGAACCACGCCTGGACGCTGCCGGAAGAGAGCAGCCGTCCGATCATCAAACGCGCCATCGAGGGCGGCATTAACTTCTTTGACACCGCCAACAGCTACTCCGACGGCAGCAGCGAGGAGATTGTCGGCCGCGCCCTGCGCGATTTTGCCCGTCGGGATGACATCGTCGTTGCCACCAAGGTCTACTACCCGGTGGGAGACCTGCCGCAGGGCCTTTCTCGCGCGCAGATCCTGCGCTCCATTGACGACAGCCTCAGGCGCCTGAACATGGATTACGTCGACCTGCTGCAAATTCACCGCTGGGATTACAACACGCCGATCGAGGAGACGCTTGAGGCGCTCAACGACGTCGTCAAAGCCGGTAAAGCACGCTACATCGGCGCATCGTCGATGCACGCGTCGCAGTTCGCTCAGGCGCTGGATCTGCAGGCGCAGCACGGCTGGGCGCGCTTTGTCAGCATGCAGGATCACTACAATCTGATCTATCGTGAAGAAGAGCGTGAGATGTTGCCGCTGTGCCATCAGGAGGGCGTGGCGGTCATCCCCTGGAGCCCGCTGGCGCGCGGACGTCTGACCCGTCCGTGGGGGGAAACCACGGCCCGGCTGGTATCCGATGAGGTGGGGAAAAATCTGTACGGCGGAACAGAAGCCAGCGATGCGCTGATTGCCGAACGCCTGGCCGGGATTGCCGACGATACCGGCGCAACCCGCGCCCAGGTAGCGCTGGCATGGCTGCTGGGTAAACGCGGCGTCGCGGCTCCCATTATCGGCACGTCCCGGGAAGAGCAGTTGGACGAACTGTTAAACGCGGTGGATATCACGCTGACGCCGGAACAGGTTGCCGAGCTGGAGACGCCGTATCAGCAGCATCCGGTGGTGGGGTTTAAATAAGCCCCATCTTTTGTAGGCCGGGTAAGGCGGAGCCGCCACCCGGCAATACAGAGCGTACAACATCACGCGAAGTGATCGTACCCTTTCCAGTCCAGCGTAACCGGCGCACCGTCTTTCACAAACTTCAGCCCTTCACTCTCCGGCATGATCTGCCCGATACAGGTGAATTTCGCGCCAAGATGCGCTAACGCCACGTCGAGCGTTCCACGGTTCAGCTCCGGAACGGTAAAGCACAGTTCATAATCTTCACCACCGGACAGCGCCCAGCGCAGTGCCTGTTCAGGTTCAACATGACGAAGCAGTTCCTCTGACAGCGGGAACAGATCCAGGTCAACGCGCGCGCCGACACCGCTCGCCTTCAGGATATGGCCAAGATCTGAGATCAGCCCGTCAGAGAGATCGATAGCCGAGCTTGCCCGCTCGCGCAGCGCCTGACCGTGCAGAATACGCGGCGTCGGGCGCAGATGGCGTTTCACCAGATACGCCGCATCGTCAGCGTTCTTCACGGTTAAGCGATCCTGAAGAATCGCCAGGCCCGCGGCGCTGTCGCCCGGTGTACCGGTCACGTAGATCCAGTCGCCGGGTTTTGCACCCGAACGCTTCAGCGCGCGACCAAGCGGTACATAGCCGTGGATCGCCAGCGTCATCGACAGCGGCCCGGCAGTGGTATCACCGCCAATCAGCTGCATATCGTAGTAGTTAAGCTGCTCAAACAGCGCATCGCTGAATGCTTCAAGCCAGGCTTCGTCTACCTCAGGCAGCGTCAGCGCCAGGGTTAACCACGCGGGATCGGCCCCCATCGCCGCCAGATCGCTGACGTTAACCGCCAGCGCCTTATACGCCAGATCGGCAGGATCGATATCCGGTAAAAAATGACGTCCGCACACTAAGGTGTCGGTGCTGATTGCCAGCGTCTGTTTTTCGGGAATATTGAGAAGTGCACAGTCATCGCCGATGCCGGTTTCAACATCAAGACGAGAGGTTCTGACACGGTCGAAATAACGGGCAATCAGGGAAAATTCGCCGCATGCCATACGTTATGCCTCAGCAAATAAAAGAAAAAACCGGAGCCGCACTGCCCGTCAGGCAATGCAAAACTCCGGTTTGCGGATCACTTTTTGTGGGGACGGATCGCAGGTGCTGCTTTATCAAGTACGCCGTTTACAAACTTGTGGCTGTCTTCAGCGCCGAAGGTTTTCGCCAGTTCGATCGCTTCGTTGATGGCCACTTTGTACGGCACATCATCACGTTTAGACAGCTCAAACAGCGCAATGCGCAACACTGCTTTTTCTACCTGACCCAGCTCTTCGAGCAGACGGGACAGGTAAGGTTTCATCAGACCATCGAGATACGCGCTATTAGTCGCCACTCCCGACAGCAGTTCACGGAAGTACAGAACGTCAACGTCTTTCACGTCCTGTTCTGACAGGAACTGGTATTCAACATCAGCGATGTCGTTCTGGGACAACTGCCAGGAGTAAAGTGCCTGGACGGCACATTCACGGGCGCGGCGACGAGCAGCAGGTTTCACGGAATTCCCCTTACAAAAAAATCAGGCCTTGATGGCTTTCAATACATTGATCATTTCAAGCGCGGTCAGTGCAGCTTCTGCACCTTTGTTACCGGCTTTGGTGCCAGCACGTTCGATGGCTTGTTCAATACTTTCGGTGGTCAGCACGCCGAACGCGACAGGAATTTCAGCATCCTGCGCAACGTGTGCCAGACCGTTGCTTGCACCGCCCGCAACGTATTCGAAGTGCGCAGTGCCGCCACGAATAACGGTACCCAGCGCAATCACCGCGTCATATTTACCGGTTTTCGCCAGCGCGCCCGCCGCCAGTGGCAGTTCGTAAGCGCCTGGAACCCAAACAACGGTAATGTTGTCATCTTTAACCTGGCCGATACGTTTCAGGGCGTCAACCGCACCTTCCAGCAGGCTGTCGTTGATGAAGTTGTTGAAACGCGCAATGGTGATGGCGACGCGAGCGTCCGGGGTAGCTACAGCAGCTTCAATAATGTTCATACTCTTCCTTTACGGGTTCATTTGGCCCCGCAGGGGGGCGGATTTTATCATAATACTTTGCGCACTGCTTCCCTATTTCGGGAGCAATTACGCTGTCGTTAAGTGGAGGCAGACATCCGGACCTACCGGACGAATCTCGCTAAATTTGAGTTGTGGTGCATCGGCCAGTTTTTCAAGGCCGGGCAGCACAAACAGGCCGCGCGCGTCACTGCCCAACAGTTTAGGCGCAACGTAGACGAGAAGCTCATCCACCAGCCCCGCCTGAAGCAGCGCGCCGGCAAGCGTCGGGCCCGCTTCGACCCAGATGCTGTTCACCTGCTGCTTGCCGAGCAGCATCATCAGCACCACCAGATCCAGATGCCCGTTATGTTCCGGCACCGTAATGCTGCGTACGCCTTCCGGCCATGCGCGCGTATCTTCTTTGGTGCGCGCAATCCAGGTTTCCCCTGGCTGCTGGACGATGCGGTGCTCCGGCGTCACGCGGTTCTGGCTATCAATGACAATACGCAGCGGCTGACGCAGGTTCTCCTGCGGATACAGAGCCTGGGTATCGGCATTCAGCTCGTCCCAGCGCACGGTCATGGCCGGATCGTCAGCCAGAACGGTTTCACTGCTGGTGAGGATAGCATGGCTTTGCGCACGCAGACGTTGCACATCGCGCCTTGCCTGCGGAGATGTTATCCACTGGCTCTCGCCGTTTGCCATCGCCGTACGACCGTCCAGCGAGGCACCCAGCTTAAGCTGGATATACGGGAACCCGGTACGCATGCGCTTCAGGAAACCTTTGTTGAGCGCTTCCGCGTCCTGCATCATCAGGCCATGGCTGACGTCAATGCCTTCCTGCTGCAGACGATACAGACCTCGTCCCGCCACCTGCGGATTCGGGTCCTGCATCGATGCAACCACGCGCGACACCCCCGCGGCAATCAGCGCGTCGCAGCACGGTGGCGTACGCCCGTGATGGCTGCAGGGCTCCAGCGTAACGTAGGCCGTCGCACCGCGCGCCTTCTCGCCGGCCATGCGCAGGGCATGAACCTCAGCATGAGGCTCACCCGCGCGGTAGTGAAAACCTTCCCCCACGATCTCGCCATCTTTCACGATAACGCACCCGACGTTCGGGTTGGGATGGGTGGTAAAACGACCGCGCTGCGCCAGCTTCATGGCGCGCGCCATGTACATCTCATCGTGCATGAGCTTAATCCTGTAAGCGGGCGATCTCTTCGCCAAACTCTTTGATGTCTTCGAAACTGCGGTAGACCGAGGCAAAGCGGATATAGGCGACCTTATCGAGCTTTTTCAGCTGCTCCATTACCAGGTTGCCGATCATCTTGCTGGGCACTTCACGCTCACCCAAACCACGAAGGTAAGATTTTATGTGGTTTAGCGCCATCTCCACGTCGTCCGCGCTGACGGGACGTTTTTCAAGGGCCTTCAGCATTCCGCTGCGCAGTTTCTCTTCGTTAAACGGCTCACGCACGTCGTTACTTTTAACCACGCGCGGCATGACCAGCTCTGCCACCTCAAAGGTCGTGAAACGCTCGTTACACACCAGACACTGCCGACGACGGCGCACTGAAGACCCTTCGCCCACAAGGCGAGAGTCGATGACTTTGGTATCCACAGCGGAGCAGAATGGGCAATGCATACGGTATCCCTGTTATCTGGTTAACTGATTTTCATTTTACCCTGAACTGGCCTGACAACAAAGGAAGAGCTTTTTGAGAAAAAGGATCTATGTCCGACACAATGATGCTGGCTACCATTAGGACGATCCGTTATTTCAAGGAAATAAACGCAATGACAAGACGTTACCTGAAAATATTGCTGGTGGGGAGCCTCTTCACCCTTAGCGCCTGTGCACAGCAAACCGAAGTCCGTCAGATGAAACAGAGCGTCAATACGCTCAATACGGCGATGGACAAGCTAAACAAAGAAACGGTGAAGATCACCCAGCAAAACGCGCTGAACGCGAAATCTACCAGCGGGGTGTACCTGCTGCCGGGGGCGAATACGCCTGCCCTGCTGAACAGCCAGATTGGCACGCTAAAAATGTCTCTGGTGAATGTGGCGGCGAATGCCGATGGTACTCGCGCAACATTACGCATCAAGGGAGAGTCCAACGATCCGCTTCCGGCCTTCAGCGGCACCGTCGAGTGGGGCCAGATCCAGGGCACCACGGAGAACTACCAGGAGGTGAACGTGAAGAATCAGCTCTTCACCGCCCCGGCCAGTGTTTTAGCACCCAGTGATGTGGATATTCCGCTTCAGTTAAGCGGCCTTACGCCGGAACAGTTAGGCTTTATCCGCATTCACGACATTCAACCCGCCGCGCAGTAATCCTCTCTTTTTTAGCGGAGTGAAATGTCACTCCGCTAACATTTACATTTCGTATGGATTGGCAACATAAATGATTGCCGCTACAATCCCGGCCGTTTAAAGTACGCAAACGTGAACGCAATCGATTACGCGTATGAGAGATATGTGAAACAACACATATTTTTGTGAGCAGGGATTCCTATAATAGGCACCGCAGAAACACGAAATATTTAGAAACGCAATTCGCGCATTTTTCACTCCCGGAAGGGAATTTCAATCAGTGGCATGATTATGAAAAAAACATTACTCGCAGCTGGCGCCGTGCTGGCACTGTCCTCTTCTTTCACTGTTAACGCAGCGGAAAACGACAAACCACAATACCTCTCCGACTGGTGGCACCAGAGCGTTAACGTGGTCGGCAGCTACCACACGCGTTTCGGACCTCAGATTCGTAACGATACCTACCTGGAATATGAAGCGTTCGCCAAGAAAGACTGGTTTGATTTCTACGGCTACGTCGATCTGCCAGTATTCTTTGGTGGTAACACCGATGCGAAAGGTATCTGGAACAACGGCTCTCCGCTGTTTATGGAAATCGAACCACGCTTCTCTATCGATAAGCTGACCGGCACCGACCTAAGCTTCGGGCCGTTCAAAGAGTGGTACTTCGCGAATAACTACATTTACGACATGGGCCGCAACGATTCTCAGGAACAAAGCACCTGGTACATGGGTCTGGGTACGGACATCGACACCGGTCTGCCAATGAGCCTGTCTCTGAACGTGTACGCTAAGTATCAGTGGCAGAACTACGGTGCCGCGAACGAAAACGAGTGGGATGGCTACCGTTTCAAAGTGAAATACTTTGTGCCAATTACCCAACTGTGGGGCGGTAACCTGAGCTATATCGGCTTCACCAACTTTGACTGGGGCTCAGACCTGGGTGACAACGATTTCCGTGACCTGAACGGTAAGAAAGCGCGTACCAATAACTCCATCGCCTCCAGCCACATTCTGGCGCTGAACTACGATCACTGGCACTACTCTGTTGTGGCACGTTACTGGCACAACGGTGGTCAGTGGAACGACGACGCCAGCCTGAACTTCGGCAACGGCGACTTCAGCGTCCGTTCTACCGGTTGGGGTGGTTACCTGGTTGTAGGTTACAACTTCTAATCAGTGCGGGTTTCGCCCGGTGGCGCTACGCTTACCGGGCCTACGACCCAAATGTAGGCCGGGTAAGGCGTAGCCGCCACCCGGCTTTTTACTGCCTCACCTTGCGCAAAAAATCCGCCAAAGACCTGTCCGCACTTTCGCTAAACCGCCTTTCCGTAGCCACAATATTGAGGCATCTGTCGAGCCGGAAACAGCGATAGTCATCGCGCCGTTCACACCACGCCGCCAGCAGCCAGCGCTCTCCCCAGAAGAACAGCCCCAGCGGCTGAACCTCACGTTTAGACAACTGTCCTGCTTCATCACGGTAATGCAGCGCCAGCACCTGCTGGGCGGAAATTGCCTGATGGATCCTGTCAAAATCGCTGCGGGAGTGGCTTTGCATGCAAAAATCCGGGGCGTAGATCCGCGTCTGCTCCGCCTTTCGACGACTCTCCTCGGGCAGAATCGCCAGCACCTTTTCCTGAGCCGACTCCAGCTCGCGCGACAGCGATTCCCCGCCCCAGGTTTTGAGCAGGCGAATCGCGACGATCAGCGCCTCGGACTCCTTATTTGTCAGCATCAGCGGCGGCAGGTCAAAGCCCGACATCAGCCGATATCCGCTCCCCGCCTCGCCTTCCACCGGCACGCCGGAAAGCGACAGGTCGCGGATATCGCGGTAGACCGTACGCTCGGACACGCCAAGCCGGTCCGCCAGATGCGCTGCCGTTGTCAGACGCCTGCCCCGCAGGATCTGCACAATCTGAAACAAACGGTCAGCGCGTCGGGTCATTTCTTAGTTCGCTCTCAGGCAGGTTGATGGAGGCCGACGCGGTTACCCTCGCTGTCGGTAAACAAGGCGATAGTGCCAATGCCATGCGGCAGTTCCAGCGGGCCAAACACGCACTCGCCGCCCGCAGAGGCGATGCGATCGAGCGTTGCCGCCAGATTGTCAGTATGCAGGTAAATAATAGCGCCCTGCAAAGACGGTGTAACGCCGTCAAATTTTGCCAGGGCACCTCCGATGGCGGGATCCTCATGCGGGAAAACGGCCAGCTCCGCACAGTCCATTTTTTCGCGACGCAGCGCAAGCTGCATCACCGGCTCATAAAATTTAATCGCGCGATCCATATCCGAGACCGGAATTTCAAACCAGTTAATGACGCTTTTCATACATCCTCCTGCCTGTTGTTTGGGTTCAGAAGGAGTCTACGACAGGGCTCCTGACAGCATACTGTCAGGAGTGGTTGTCAGGAGCAGATAAAAAAAATCCCGGTCAACAGACCGGGATTTTGATACGCAGTAAACGTCGCCTTACGGCAGAATGGACGGCTGATCCGCCCCTTCTTTTTCGACTTTCTGCTGGAGCAGGTGCTCGCGCTTCATGCCGAGTTTCAGTGCCAGGGCGGACGCAACGTAGATAGACGACGCCGTACCGATGGTGACACCAATCAACATGGTCAGCGAGAAGCCTTCCAGAACCGGACCACCGAACAGGAACAGCATCAGGATCACCATCAGGGTGGTACCGGAGGTGATCAAGGTACGGTGTAGCGTCTGGGTCAACGACACGTTAAAGATTTCGTACGGCGTACCGCGACGGATCTTACGGAAGTTTTCACGGATACGGTCAGATACCACGATACTGTCGTTCAGTGAGTAACCGATGACGGACATCAGGGATGCCACAATCGTCAGGTCAATCTCAATGTGGAACAGCGACAGTATGCCCATGGTGATCACCACGTCGTGCGCCAGAGCGATAACCACACCGGCCGCCAGTCGCCACTCAAAGCGGAAACCGACGTACACCAGGATGGAGATCAACGCCACCAGCAGCGCCATCGCACCGGTCTGCGCCAGGTCAGCACCCACGCTTGGGCCGACGAACTCAATACGCTTAACCGCCGCGTTCTGGCTGGTTGTTTCGTTAATCACGCTAACAACCTTACTGCCCAGCTCCTGGCTGCCGTTGGCATCGTGCACCGGCGGCATACGCACCATGATGTCGCGGCTGCTGCCGAAGTTCTGCAGCAGCGGCTCTTCAAAGCCCGCTTTCTGCAGCGATTCGCGCATCTGGTCCATATCGACCGGTTTTTCCAGGGAGATTTCAATTACCGTACCACCGGTAAAATCGAGACCCCAGTTAAAGCCTTTCACGCCCATAATGACGATGGACAGAATCAGCAGGAAACCTGAAATGCCGAAGGCCCAGTAGTCCCAGCGCATAAAGTCCCAGACTTTACGGCCGTGGTTCAATTGTTCAACAGTATATTCCTGTGCCACAACGCACTCCTCAGATAGACAGCTTTTTGACGCGCTTGCCGCCGTACAGCAGGTTCACGATGGCACGGGTGCCGACAATAGCGGTAAACATTGACGTTGCGACACCGATACCGGTTGTAATCGCAAAGCCTTTGATCGCGCCAGTACCCACTGCATACAGGATAAGAACCTTAATCAGTGTTGTTACGTTCGCATCGAAGATAGAGCTGAACGCGCCTTTATAACCTTCATCAATCGCCTGCTGAACAGAGCGACCGTTGCTCAACTCTTCTTTGATACGTTCGTTAATCAGTACGTTGGCGTCGACCGCCACCGCAAGGGTCAGAACGATACCCGCAATCCCCGGCATGGTCAGCGTCGCTCCCGGCAGCAGGGACATGATGCCGATAATCAGCACCAGGTTCGCGATCAGCGCGGAGGTCGCAATCAGACCAAACTTCTTATAGAAGAAGATCATGAACAGGATAGAGACCACCAGACCGGCCAGACACGCTTCCAGGCCCTGCTGGATGTTTTGCATACCCAGAGTTGGACCAATGGTACGTTCTTCAACAATCTGAATTGGCGCTATCAGCGCACCGGCACGCAGCAGCAGGGAGAGCTGACGCGCTTCGTTCGGGTTGTTAATACCGGTAATACGGAAGCTGTTACCCAGACGAGACTGGATATTGGCGATGTTAATCACCTCTTCCTCTTTCACCAGCACAGCACGGCCGTTTGCATCTTTCTTACCGCTGTCTTTGTACTCCACGAACAGGGTCGCCATCGGTTTACCGATGTTGTCCTTGGTGAAGTTAGACATGATGTTACCACCCGCGCTATCCAGCGAGATGTTAACCTGCGGCTGGTTGTATTCATCCTGGCTCGACGTGGAGTCGGTGATGTGGTCACCGGTCAGAATCACGCGTTTGTACAGCACAACTGGCTGACCTTCGCGGGTCTGTTTCACTTCGGAGTCACCCGGAATACGGCCAGAAGCGGCAGCAGACTGGTCAACGTTGGTATTCACCAGGCGGAATTCCAGCGTTGCGGTCGCACCGAGAATCTCTTTCGCACGCGCGGTGTCCTGGATACCCGGCAGTTCAACCACGATACGGTCAGCACCCTGACGCTGTACCAGCGGCTCGGCCACGCCCAGTTGGTTTACACGGTTACGCAGAATGTTGATGTTCTGCTGAACGGCATATTCACGCGCTTCTTTCAGGCGCGCATCGGTCATCACCGCGCGCAGCTGGTTGCTGCCCTGCGAGGAGATCACCAGGTCACGGTGACGTTGGGTCAGGTAATCTACAGCCTGATCGCGCGCCGCGCTGTCGCGGAACGTGATGCTCATGCCGTAGTTATCTTCTTTACGCACGGTGGTGTAAGCGATGCCTTTATCACGCAGATCGCTGCGCAGGCTGTCGATATTCTGTTCCTGCAGCTTGCCGAGCGCGGTATCCATATCCACTTCCATCAGGAAGTGAACGCCACCACGCAGGTCAAGACCGAGTTTCATTGGCTCTGCATTCATCGCAGCCAGCCAACGCGGGGTTGCAGGGGCAAGGTTAAGCGCCACGACGTATTTATCACCCAGCACGCCCATCAGCGCTTCACGTGCGCGGAGCTGCGTGTCGGTGGTGTCGAAGCGAGCAAGAATTGCGCCCTCTTCCAGTGCCACAGACTTAGCGGTAATTTTTTCTTCTTGTAACGTTTTCTGGACCTGGATCAGCGTTTGCTCACTGGCGGCGACACCGCGCGCGCCAGTGATTTGAACAGCCGGATCCTCACCATACAGGTTGGGAAGCGCGTACAGCAGGCCGACGAGAATCACGACGACCAGCATGATGTACTTCCACAAAGGATAACGGTTTAACACGGCAGTTCCCTTTGGGAAAAGTTGGGATTACAGCGCCTTCATGGTGCCTTTCGGCAGAACGGCAGCTACGAAGTCACGTTTGATGACCACTTCAGTGGTGTCGTTCAGGGCGATTGCAATGTAGCCACTTTCAGCCACTTTGGTTACGCGACCGACCAGACCACCGTTGGTCAGCACTTCATCGCCTTTCGCGATGGAGTCCATCAGCTTTTTGTGCTCTTTGGTGCGCTTCTGCTGTGGGCGCAGGATCATGAAATAGAAGATCAGACCGAACACAACCAGCATCAGAATCAGAGACATTGGGCTGCCCTGCGCTGGAGCGCCTGTTGCTGCTACCGCATCAGAAATAAAAAAGCTCATTCAAATTCCCTCATTATTAAAATTAATCAACGTTCAACGGTGGAACATCCCGCCCCTGACGTTGGTAGAAATCGGTCACGAAGCTCTCTAATTTACCCTCTTCGATAGCCTTACGTAAACCAGCCATTAAGCGCTGATAATAACGAAGATTATGAATGGTATTGAGACGCGCGCCCAAAATCTCGTTGCAACGATCGAGATGATGCAGGTACGCGCGAGAATAATTGCGACAGGTATAGCAATCGCACTCGGAATCGAGCGGGCTGGTGTCACTCTTATGCTTCGCGTTACGGATTTTCACCACGCCATCGGTAACGAACAGATGGCCGTTACGCGCGTTGCGGGTTGGCATGACGCAGTCGAACATATCAATGCCGCGGCGTACGCCTTCAACCAGATCTTCCGGTTTGCCCACGCCCATCAGGTATCGTGGTTTATCCGCCGGGATTTGCGGGCAGACGTGCTCCAGAATGCGGTGCATGTCTTCCTTCGGCTCACCCACAGCCAAACCGCCGACAGCGTAGCCATCAAAACCTATCTCTACCAGACCTTTAACAGAGATATTGCGTAAATCTTCGTAAACGCTGCCCTGGATAATGCCGAACAGCGCATTTTTGTTCTGCA
Source organism: Enterobacter cloacae complex sp. 2024EL-00227 (assembly GCF_043945315.1). Taxonomy (NCBI): domain Bacteria; kingdom Pseudomonadati; phylum Pseudomonadota; class Gammaproteobacteria; order Enterobacterales; family Enterobacteriaceae; genus Enterobacter; species Enterobacter cloacae complex sp. 2024EL-00227. Next base: position 111,240 of record NZ_JBIMQP010000006.1, on the reverse strand, counting down.
GGGAGTCAAAACGGTCACGGCTACGCTTCGCCCAGCGCAGAGACATCTCCATGGAACGCTTGGCGTAGTCCCAGTCGGCCGGATACGGCGTACATTCGTCGAAGATCATCACGATGTCAGAGCCGAGATCGTACTGAATCTCCATTGATTTTTCGGGATCGAGGAAAATCGGATCGCCGTTGATCGGGTTACGGAAGTGAACGCCCTGCTCGGTGATCTTGCGGATATCGCCCAGGCTGAAGACCTGGAAACCGCCGGAGTCGGTCAGGATAGGGCCTTTCCACTGCATGAAGTCGTGCAGGTCGCCGTGGAGCTTCATGATCTCCTGACCCGGACGCAGCCACAGGTGGAAGGTATTGCCGAGGATAATCTGCGCGCCAGTGGCTTCAACTTCTTCCGGCGTCATCCCTTTTACGGTGCCGTACGTGCCCACAGGCATAAACGCGGGGGTTTCCACCACGCCGCGATCAAACACCAGGCGACCGCGGCGCGCGCGACCGTCGGTGGTATCGAGTTCAAATTTCATTTTTTCTCCGACGTCAGAAAAACAGTCCAACGTTGTAAAACGGTGCCGCGGACTTATTCCCCGACACGCTCATTCAAAGCCTGCGGATTGTACGTGATAAACATCGCGTCCCCGTAGCTAAAAAAGCGATATTTTTGTTCTACCGCAGACTTGTAGGCATTCATCGTATGCTGATACCCCGCGAACGCAGAGACCAGCATAATCAGCGTCGATTCAGGCAGATGGAAGTTGGTCACCAGCGCGTCAATCACTTTGTACTGGTAACCCGGGTAGATAAAGATCTGCGTATCGCCAAAGAACGGCTCAATCAACTCGCTTTTCGCGGCCTGCGCGGCGCTCTCCAGCGAGCGCACCGACGTCGTACCGACCGCCACGACGCGGCTACCGCGCGCTTTCGCCGCCAGCACCGCGTCCACGACATCCTGCGGCACTTCAGCATACTCAGAGTGCATGATGTGGTCTTCAATGCTGTCCACGCGCACCGGCTGGAAGGTTCCCGCCCCGACGTGCAGCGTAACAAACGCCATCTCAACGCCTTTCGCGCGCAGTTTTTCCAGCAGCGGTTCATCAAAGTGCAGGCCTGCCGTCGGGGCCGCGACCGCGCCAGGCTTCTGGCTGTAGACGGTCTGGTACAGCTCGCGGTCAGCCTCTTCGTCCGGACGCTCAATGTACGGCGGCAGCGGCATGTGGCCGATGGCGTTCAGGATATCAAGCACCGTGCGCTCGTCGTTGAACTCCACCTCGAACAGCGCGTCGTGGCGCGCGGTCATGGTCGCCTTGATGCTCTCGTCATCGCCCAGCAGCAGCTCCGCGCCCGGCTTTGGCGCTTTGGATGCGCGAATATGTGCCAGAATACGTTTATCATCGAGCATACGTTCGACCAGCACTTCAATCTTGCCGCCGCTGGCCTTACGGCCGAACAGGCGCGCCGGGATCACGCGGGTATTGTTAAAGACCAGCAGATCGCCAGGGTTGAGCTTGTCGAGCAAATCGGTGAAAGTACCGTGCGTCAGCTCGCCCGTTGGCCCATCCAGTGACAGTAAACGACAGCTGCTGCGCTCAGGCATGGGATAGTGAGCAATCAGGGATTCAGGTAGTTCAAAGGAGAAATCGGCGACGCGCATGACGTATACTCGTGACTTAAAAACAGGCGGCATAGTCTAGTGCTCACACCCTTTTGCTGCAACAACTAGCCGCCCCCGGACAAATAAAACGCATGAATTTTCTCGCTCACCTGCATCTCGCTCACCTCGCTGACAGCTCCCTGTCCGGCAATTTGCTGGCCGATTTCGTACGCGGCAACCCCGCGGAAGCGTACGCCCCTGAGGTTGTCGACGGGATTTTTATGCACCGCCGCATCGACGTGCTGACGGATAAGCTGCCGGAAGTGACGGAAGCCAAAGCGTGGTTTCGGCCGGAAACGCGACGCGTCGCACCGATCACGCTTGATGTGATGTGGGACCATTTCCTGTCGCGCCACTGGGCACAGCTCTCGCCGGAGCTTCCCCTGCCGGAATTTGTGCGTTATGCCCATCAGCAGGTGTCGATCATTCTGCCCGACTCGCCGCCGCGCTTTGTGAATCTGAATAACTACCTGTGGTCAGAGCGCTGGCTGGAGCGCTATCGCGAGATGGATTTCATTCAGAACGTGTTGAATGGGATGGCGAGCCGTCGCCCGCGCCTGGATGCGCTGCGGGATTCCTGGTATGACCTGGATGAACATTACGATGCGCTGGAGACCCGCTTCTGGCAGTTTTACCCGCGCATGATGGCGCAGGCGAAAAACAAACAGCTCTGACAGAATTCGTATTGATAGGTAAAAGCTGGCGGAACGATTGTCACCACCTCTTTGTCTTATCCATGAACACTCTCTATACTGGCTCGCGTTGCGTTCCAAATAACCTTAGTATCTACAGGAGAATCATATGGTTCTGGTAACTCGTCCGGCTCCGGATTTTACAGCTGCAGCAGTTCTGGGCAACGGTGAAATCGTTGAAAACTTCAACTTCAAACAGCACACCAACGGTAAAGCGACCGTTCTGTTCTTCTGGCCAATGGACTTCACTTTCGTTTGCCCGTCTGAGCTGATCGCGTTCGACAAACGTTATGAAGAATTCCAGAAGCGTGGCGTGGAAGTGGTTGGCGTCTCCTTCGACTCTGAGTTTGTACACAACGCATGGCGTAACACCCCTGTCGACAAAGGCGGCATCGGTGCGGTGAAATACGCAATGGTTGCGGACATCAAACGCGAAATCCAGCAGGCTTACGGTATCGAACATCCGGACGCTGGCGTTGCACTGCGCGGTTCCTTCCTGATCGACGCGAACGGCATCGTTCGTCACCAGGTGGTGAACGATCTGCCGCTGGGTCGTAATATCGACGAAATGCTGCGCATGGTTGACGCGCTGCAGTTCCACGAAGAGCACGGCGAAGTGTGCCCGGCTCAGTGGGAAAAAGGTAAAGAAGGTATGGCTGCTTCCCCAGACGGCGTAGCTAAATACCTGTCTGAGAACGTATCCAGCCTGTAATCGGCACGGTTTACGAGAAAGGCCCGCTTATGCGGGCCTTTTTTTATGCCTTGCGCTGCGTTTCCCGCCAGATGCGCCAGGCCATGCCCGCCAGCAGGAGCACGCCCGCGATCAGCACGCCCCACACCAGCAGGGCGTTCATCCAGCTCGCCCGCTCGCCTGCAGAGGTGGCGTTTAGCCGCCCCTCACCGCCCAACGCGACATCATCCAGAATATCGGCCTGCGGCAGGTTCGGCATATCATAGGTCTTGCGCAGATCGGCTGGGATCAGCATGTCAGGTTCCACCTGTGCAGGCTTTGCGGCGCCGTTGCCCCAGGCGAGCACGTACGGCGCTTTACCCTGCGCGTTGAACACCAGGTCATAGCGGTCGCGATGCCCCGTGACGCTCGGCAGGTATTCTGGCAGACGCGCATTCAGCGTCGTGATTTTCACGGCCTGCACCAGGTCCCCGTTAAGCGAAACCGGTCCGGATGTTTTCCCCTCCAGGCGGTAAATCACCTCTTTTTTCAGGGGATGCCATGTGTCTTTTTCCGTACGCCGCCACGCGATCTCCACGGGAAGGACGCCATCGCCGTTCAGCGAGATGCTAACAGCGCTCAGCGGCTGCGGACGCGTCCAGCGCCACTGCGCTTCGGTTGTCGATAACAGCTCCCCTTTCCCCTCAAGATTGATCTCTTCCGGGGCCGCCTGCGCAGGTACGCTGATTGCGTTTACGCCGGTCAACGTTACCCCCTGGCTCTGCGTATTCAGCACCACCATGAGATAGCGATTCGCCTCGGGAGATAAAACCGTATCGGTATCGATCCGATCGAGCTTAAGGCGATCCTGGCCGCTGGCGACGTCCAGCAGCGGCATATCTTCGCGAAGGGTATACCAGCGCTTAAGATCCTCGCTGTAATAGACCGACGCCGTTCCCTGCCACGGCGTCTGCGGGGTATTCCAGAGCAGCTGCAGCTGGGATATGGCCAGCTCACCCGACGTCTGCTCCGGCAAGCTCAGCAGGTAATGTTGCCCGGCTGCGGCGGCTTTTTGCCCCTCCAGCACAATCTCAACGCCGTTTCGGGAACGGAGCCGGATCTTATCGCTGTCACCGGCGTCTGAGGCAGCCGCGAGCGGCGAGGCATCCAGCGGAAAGAGGCGCAGCGCCGTGGATTGCGCTGTGGCCTGCGGGCGCGTCGCGGCGATCAGGCTAAAGGGAACCGGCTCACCCGACTGGTTAAAGACGCGAACATCATGCAGATCCGCGGATGTGCTCTGCTCATAGACGGCAAGCGGCAGCATCACTCGATACCACCGGGAAGGAACGGACGTGTCGAGTGAACGACCAAAGGCGTAGTCCCGTGGCGATTCCGTTGGTACTTCGTCGCAGAACGCCGGGCCGGAAAGCGCCAGCAGCGCGGTACACGCTACCGCTTTCATCCATTTCATTTTTCATCTCCTGTTTTTGGCGGTAGCGGCGAGAAATAGCCCACTATCAGTACCAGTATCGCCACGCCGATAAACGCCACCGCGCGCGACAGACCGCCTCCGCCCGCGCTGTCCACCAGCATCAGTTTAACCATCACCACACCCAGCAGCGCGGCCCCGCAGAGCCACTCCTGCCGGGAAGCCCGACGGGTGGCATGGATCATGACCACCAGCGCACTCAGCATCCAGAACAGGGCAAAACTGGTCTGGATAAGCCGCGAATCCCACAGCGATGCCATATTCCAGGCCACGTCGCCGTACCAGGCCAGGGCGCGCATCAGCGCACCGTTCAGCCACCAGAAGCCAAACGCCATGAGCGCGACGCCAGGCCACGGACGCGCTTGCGCAAGCAATGCCGGGTAGTAGCGGTCCACCGCCCGATAAAAGACCACCAGCCCCAGCAACGCGAACGCTGCGCCTTCCTCAAGCGGGTTTACCAGCGGGAGCCAGGTCTGGCGATAGACCACGCCGTCCTGGAAATTGGTCACCACCAGCAATACCAGCAGCGCCACGACGGCAGGGATCGGAGCCAGACACGCATAGAGCGCAGGCCATTCCCGGAACGGCCACGCGCGACGCCGTACCGCAGCAGAGAGCGCCATAATCACCCCGCCGCCTGCGGCCATCGCTAATCCGCTGCCCCAGGCCGCCATGCCCCACGGCAGAGACCGGGCAAACCAGTAAAGCTCGGCGGCCAGCGCCAGTAAAATCATCCAGCACAGAGACAGATGCAGCCCCGTCGCGATACGTGGCAGAACCCTTTCACCATCGCGCCGCAACAGCATCAGCGCGGCAGGAAGCGCAACGCACCAGGCCAGGTTTGACCAGCCGGCGGCAACGATCTGCTGATGCCAGATCTGATACCCCACCATCAGCAGCATAACCGGCCACAGCAGCCATTTGCTGGCGTCCAGCTCTCGCCACGCCAGTTGAGCGGCCACCTGCCGCCAGCCCCAGGCCGACGCCGCCGTCAGCGCCAGCACGCCCGCCAGAACCGGTAATTCTTTCGTGAGTACAAGCTGCGACGCACCCAGCTGCGCTACCAGCCAGAACAGCAGCCCGCCTGCCAGCAGCGCCCAGCTGACCGGCAGAAAAAGAGTCCGCCACAGCCAGGCCGCTGCCAGCCAGCAAAGGCTGAGGATGGCGAAGATAAGGAGCAGGCTCAGCGACGTAACGCCGTCCGTTTGCGCCCACAGCGCGCTGCCGAGGGCCAGCACCAGCAGCGCCGTCCCGCTATAGCTCATGCGCCGCTGGTGCTGCTGCACGCCCAGCCAGAGAATACCCAGCCCCTCCAGCGCCCAGGCCATTGCCGTCCAGCGCGCCGACAGCGCCAGCGGAATGGCGAGCGTGGCGAACCCGCCGCCGATCGCCAGTGCAGCCATGACCAGCGGCCGTCCGAGGGAGGGATAGCGCCGCAGCGCGAGGTATGCGAGGGTGAGATAAAATGCGCCGTATCCCAGCGCGCTCAGCGCCGGACCATAGTCCCAGTGCTGCGTCATACCATACTGCATCCCGAAGCCGATCAGCGGCGGGGCAAACAGCAGCACGCCGTCAACGATCTGCTTCCCTTTCTCCTGCGCCCGCAGCGACAGCGCCACGCTCAGCACGCCGAAAATCAGCGTATTGGCAATCAGGAACAGCTGGCAGATCCAATAGTCTTCAGGCTGGTAGTCATTCAGCCCCCACAGGCCGCCCACGCCGAACGTGAACAGCAGCCCGAGCAGGTTCAGCTCGCGCCAGTGCTGCCAGATGCTGATAGCAAGAATGCCGATGGACAGCAGGAGATAGAAAGAGAACAGCGCGACAAAGCTGCCGCCCCCGGTAGACAACAGCAGCGGCGCAAGGTAGCCGCCGAGGCTCGCCAGCATGGCAAGGCTCAGGGCCTTCTGCAGCACCGCCAGCCCGACGCTCGCCGCGCAGATCACCACCAGCAGCGCAAAAGCCAGCGTCATCGGCAGCATTTGCCAGAGCCGGAAGGCGCCAAATACCGTCAGGTAAAGCACCCCGGTCGCCCCGCCCTGGAGGATCAGCGCATAGACCCGCTGCCTGTGCCGCAGCCGCCACCCAATCGCCAGCAGAACAACGGCAAACAGCGCCGCTGCCACGAGGCGCAGCTCAAGCGGGAACAGGGAATGTTCGACGGTATAGCGCAGCAGGAAAGAGAGGCCGAGGAAGAGCAGCAGAATGCCCAGCTTCGCCAGCGGATTGCCCTGCATGAACCAGCGCGCCAGCGACGTCAGGATGCCGCCAAAGGCTGAAGGCTGTTTTGCCGCAGGGGTCGGGGCCTGGGAAGAAGCGGGTTCTGCCACCGCTGCGGGAGTATCGGGTCGCCAGGGGTCGACAGGCGCGGGAGCGTCCTCCACCACTGGTGCGGTAATTGCCTCCGGCGCGGCGGTCTGCACCGGTTCCGACGCGTTCTCAGGCACGCCGCGCTGCTCAAGCGCCTCTATGCGCTGGCGTAGCCGGGCGATCTCCTGCTGCGCCGCCGTACTGCGATTAAACCCGATAACCGCAAGCACGGGCGCAACCAGCAGCGCAAAAACCAGGAATAAACAGCCAAGGATGTAAAGCTCGTCCATGTTTCCACCTTCACCGTAAACGATCTGTTAAGATTGACACAAATCGTTGCATTTGCGCCATCTTAAAGGTGGAAACAATCGCGTATTAGCTGCCGAACCAGATCGTCGCGGATATTGCAGGCAGCGCCAGCACGCCGTCCTGTATTGTCGCCTTGCCCTCTTTGCTCTTCCACGCAGCGACATTCAGCAGCGGTGAATCATCCAGCACCACTTCGCAGGCCTCGCCCCGGTTGATCGCCACCAGCACGCGCTGCTGGTTATAAACGCGGGCAAAGACCACGACGTTATCATGAGCGTATACCACCTGGCAGCCGCCGTAGCGCAGGGCAAGACTCTGCTTACGCAGCTTCGCCAGCCGCTGATACAGGCTGAACAGCACTTTGTCCTGTTTCTCTGGTGCCCACGGAAAGGTTTTGCGGCAGAACGGATCGTTGTTGCCGTCCAGCCCCACCTCGTCTCCGTAGTAGATGCACGGCACGCCCGGCCAGGTGAAGAGCCAGGTCACCGCCAGCGGCAGACGCGCGACATCCTTGCCCAGCAGGGATTTAAAACGCGCGGTATCGTGGCTATCGAGCTGGTTAAACATCCGCAGCTGCTGCTGATGCGACAGCCCGGCGCGATAGTTCTCCATCCACGCCATGCAGGTTTCCGCGTCGATATGATTTGGATCGTAGGAGATATCGGTGTTGGCGAGGAATCCCCACAGCGGGAAGGTAAAGCCGCGATAGTTCATCGCCGCATCTTCCGCATCATTCTGCAGCCACTGGCGCGCGTCACCAAAGTGCTCGCCAAAAACGAACGCTTCCGGCTGTGCGGCTTTTGCCGAGCGCGTTATGCCGGCGGCGTGCTGAAGGTTATTCCGCGCCCCGCCCGCTTCGCCGAGCATATGCACCACGTCCAGACGCCAGCCGTCCATATTCCACGGCGCCTTCAGCCAGTGTCGGACGATGCTGTCTTCGCCGCCGTAGATTTCATTAACGAGCGTTGGCGACTGGAAATCCAGCTTCGGCAGGCTCGGGTAGCCCAGCCAGTCCAGCGCGCGGCCCTCCTCGTTAAAGCTGTACCAGTCGCGCTGCGGCGAATCCGGGTTATGACATGCCCCGCCCATCGACTGGTTATGCCGATCAAACCACGCATGCGAATCGCCGCTGTGGTTGAACACGCCGTCCAGGATCAGGCGCATCCCCTCTTTTTGCGTATTCTTACGCAAGCGCAGCAGCGCCTCATCGCCGCCAAACTGCGCGTCAACGTGGCGATAATCTTCGGTATCGTATTTGTGTACGCTCGGGGCTTTAAACACCGGGTTGAGGTATAGCGCCGTCACGCCCAGTTTTTTCAGGTACGGCAGCTTTTCGCTGATACCGTCGAGATCGCCGCCGTAGAACGTCGAGCCGCCCGCCTGCGCGGTTAACGGCTCATCCCACGCTTTCAGGATAATGTCGTGGCCCGCTGCATGGTGGTAATAGATCTTATCCTGGTCGGCAGTGCGCTTTTCGCTGCGCGCAAAACGGTCCGGGAAAATCTGGTAAAAGACCTGATCGTTAACCCACTGCGGGCCGTTATCCGGATAATCGACCGCAAACTGCTCCAGCCGTGCAGGCGGGAAACGGCTAAACCCCTGCGGGGTAAACCACAGCTGGCGGTTGTTCCACAAAAGCTTAAAGCTGTAGCGGCGGCGCGGCTGTCCGCTGTTCAGATCGATATTCGCCCGCCAGGCGGTAATACCCGGCTGCGGCTGGCTGCGCAGCTTGTGCATTTTCAACCCGGTCTCTTCGTTATCGATTTCGGCGCGGAGCGTCACGCGATCGGGCTGGTTTTCCCCCGCCAGCCAGAGCGTAATCACAAGGTTGTCTTTGTTTTGCTTAACAAATGGGGCAACCGGAAGGTGCCAGGCGTTTAACATCACGAATCCCCTCTGATGAAATTGACGTCACCTTGCCACAGGGTGGTTAAGGATAGCTCACCATGATGGGATTTATTGGGGGAGGAGGACGGGGGAGGAGTTTTTTTCGGGGGCAAAAGGGAGTGTAGGCCGGGTAAGCGCAGCGCCACCCGGCATTTTTACCTTACTGCGCTTCCGCCAGCTGACGGTCGCGGCGGCATTTGAACACCCAGCCCACCAGCAGCAGCACGATCCACGCGCAGCCCACGTAGAGCGAAATGCGGGTGTCCGGATGGTAGCCAATCAGGCCAATGATAAACACCAGGAAGATCAGCCCGACGACGGTCGTCGCCACCCCGCCAGGTACTTTGAACTTCAGCGCTTTCGCCTCATCCGGCGACAGGCGACGGCGGAAGGCAATCTGCGACAGCAGGATCATGATCCACACCCACACCGTCGCGAAGGTCGCCAGGGACGCAATCACCAGGAAGACGTTCTCCGGCATGATGTAGTTCAGATAAACCGAGAACAGCAGCGCCACGGTCATCACCACAACGGTCACCCACGGCGTGCCGCGGCGCGAGGTTTTGGCGAACACCTTCGGCGCGCTGCCCTGCTCTGCCATGCCGTGCAGCATACGCCCCACGCCAAAGACGTCACTGTTGATGGCCGAAAGCGACGCGGTCAGCACCACAAAGTTCAGAATGCTGGCAGCAAAGGCAATGCCCATATGCTGGAAGGTCAGGACAAACGGGCTACCGTTAGTGCCCACCTGGTTCCACGGGTAGATGGACATGATCACGAACAGCGTACCCACGTAGAACACCAGAATACGCATCGGCACCGAGTTGATGGCGCGCGGAATGGATTTCTCCGGGTCTTTCGCTTCACCAGCGGTAATACCGATAATCTCGATACCGCCGTAGGCGAACATCACCATCTGCAGGGACATCACCATGCCGAGCCAGCCGTTGCTGAAGAAGCCACCGTTGCTCCAGAGGTTATGGATCCCGGTCGGCTGCCCGCCGTTGCCAATCCCCCAGATGATGATCCCGAAACCGGCCACAATCATGATGATAATGGTGGCGACCTTGAAGAAGGAGAACCAGAACTCCAGCTCGCCGAACACCTTCACGCTCATCAGGTTGACGGCGCAAATGATCAGCACCACGCTCAGCACCCAAATCCAGTGCGGCACCGCCGGGAACCAGACGCCCATATAGATGCCAAACGCCGTCACGTCGGCTATTGCCACGATCAGGATTTCGAAGCAGTAGGTCCAGCCGGTGATAAACCCGGCCAGCGGGCCGAGGTTTTCCTGCGCGTAGCGCGAGAAGGAGCTGGCGGAGGGGTTATGAACCGACATTTCGCCGAGGGCGCGCATGATGATATACGCCGCCACGCCGCCGATGATGTACGCCAGCAGCACGCTTGGACCGGCCATTTTGATGGCATCTGCCGAGCCATAAAAAAGACCGGTGCCAATAGCAGAGCCCAGCGCCATAAAGCGGATGTGGCGCGTGCTCAATCCACGTTTAAGTTTGTTAGTGCTTTCCATTTAAATCTTGCCATTCAACACGAAAAAAACAAAAAACCACGGGGCCTTAAGCCCCGTGGTTAAACAGTTTGTTGCCGTTGATTAATGGGCGTTCGATGCGACCTGACGCCCTGCAGCACGGTCCCAGATAACCGCCAGAACCAGTGCAACAACGGTAGGCATCAGCCAGGCCAGGCCCTGCTCGGACAGCGGCAGACGCTGTGTCCAGGCTGGCAGAATTTCAGCGAACGCTGATGCTTTAATCCCGTCAAGGATACCAAAAATCAGGCTGATAAACATGGCTGGCGCAATAATTCGTGAGGAGTTGTTCCACCACGGGCGGGTGAAGCTCAGCACCACCAGCACGATGCACGGCGGATAGATCGCCGTCAGTACCGGAATAGAGACCTGAATCAGGTGGCTCAGACCGAGGTTGGATACCGCCATGGAGAAGATACCGAGGATAAACACCAGGGTGCGGTAAGAGAGCGGCAGGTACTGCGCAAAGAACTCAGCACAGGCGCAGGTCAGGCCAACCGCGGTAACCAGGCAGGCCAGGAAGATGAGCGCCGCCAGCAGCATACTGCCCGCACCACCGAAGGTGTGCTGGACGTAGGCGTGCAGGATAGCCGCACCATTCGCGTTCTGATCGACCAGCATCGCGCTATCGGAGCCCAGGCGGAACAGCGCCAGATACAGCAGCGTCAGGCCTACACCGGCCATCAGGCCAGCCCAGATGGTGTAGCGAGTCAGCAGACGCGCTTCGGTCACCCCGCGGGAACGCGCGGCGTTAACGATAACGATACCAAACACCATCGCGCCAAGCGTATCCATCGTCAGGTAGCCGTTCACAAAGCCGTTAGAGAACGCGGCGTTTTTATAGGCGTCCATCGCGTCGCTAATCGGGCCTGCAGGCCAGACGATAGCCGCCACCGCCAGGACAATCAGCGCCACAATTTTCAGCGGAGCCAGGAAGTTACCCACGGTATCCAGCAGCTTGCCCGGATAGAGGGAAACCAGAATCACGATAGCGAAGTAGATCAGGCTGTAGATGAACAGCGGCATCGCGCCGTCACCGGTCAGCGGAGCAATACCCACTTCAAAGGAAACGGTCGCGGTACGCGGGGTGGCAAACAGCGGACCCACGGCCAGATAGCATACGGTTGCCAGCAGAACGCCCGCCACTTTGCCAATCGGGGTGCTGAGGCTATCCACACCGCCGCCGACCTTCGCCAGCGCGATGACGGTCAGCACCGGCAGACCCACGGCAGTAATCAGGAAACCAAACGCGGCGGTCCAGACGTGTTCACCCGCCTGTAAGCCAACCATTGGAGGGAAAATGATGTTGCCTGCGCCAACGAACAGCGCAAATGTCATAAAGCCCAGCGCGATGATGTCACGCGATTTTAAGTGATGGGTCATAAAACCTTACTGCCTGTGGATGTGGTGTTGAAAACATTGAGATTTTCGCTGCCCCTGACGGGACGATACAGCCGAAAATTTGCTCAATTTTAGCGGGATATGCTCCCGTCCTGGCGTGGAGAAGAATAGTTTTTCGATTTACCACGCAAATACAGTCGGTCTGACAGTATCTGGGGGGCAATTTAAACGCTTATAACGTTTAAAGGCAAGGTGGGATCGTAAAACCAGAACAATATGCCAGCATGAAAATACACTCCAGCACAATACGCTAATTATAAGAAAAACCCATGGCTAATCATGCGAACAAAAAACAGCCAGCCGTATAAAATTCACACGCGTTTCGCTTGACTGCAAAGCAAACGGGCCAGCGATGGCTGACCCGTGGAAAGGTAAAATGACACACCTGCCGTCAGGCGATCTTTTTGGCAATTAATCGTTCCGGGATCACGAAGCTGAAGCGGGTTCCTTTACCCAGGGTACTCTGAATATCGAGACGGCTTTCATGGTGATTCACCGCGTGTTTCACAATCGCCAGCCCCAGGCCGCTTCCGCCCGTCTGCCGCGATCGCGCTTTATCCACGCGATAGAAGCGCTCGGTCAGACGCGGAATATGCTCCGGCGCGATCCCCGGCCCGTTGTCCTCCACGCTAAACTCGGCCCCCGTTGGGATATGCTGCCAGCGCACCACGATCTCCGTTCCTTCCGGCGTATGGTTTACCGCGTTATACACCAGGTTTGAGATAGCGCTACGCAGTTCATCTTCGCTGCCCAGCACCTTTAGCGTGTTGTCGACCTCAAAGGTCAGGTGATGCTTTTTGTGGCTTAACGTCTGCGCTTCACGCTCCACGACTCGCAGCATCATCGGCACATCGATGGTGTCATTCAGCGCGAGCGTGGGTGCCGCTTCAATCTTCGAGAGCGTCAGCAGCTGCTTCACCAGGCCTTCCATCCGGTGCGTTTGCTCGCGCATGGTGTGCAGCGCTTTTTCACGCGGCGCACCTTCCAGCGTTTGCTCCTGCATCATCTCCAGGTAGCCCTGAAGCACGGTCAGCGGGGTACGCAATTCGTGACTGACGTTGGCGAAGAAGTTGCGGCGCGCCCCTTCCAGCTGGTGCATCTGGGTGACATCGCGCGCCACCATCAGCCACTGCTTATCGCTGTAGGGCATCACGCGGATCTCCAGATGGCGACCGTTATTGAGCTTGAGATTGTGCGGACGGGTAAAATCACGCTTTTTCAGGTACAGCGTAAACTCGGGATAACGCAGAAGGTTGAGGATATTCTGGCCATTATCGTCCGGCCAGCGCAGGCCCAGCAGCTGCTGCGCCAGGCCGTTACACCAGAAGATCGTCCCTTCTTCGGTGGTCAGAATGACCGCATCCGGTAGCGACTCCGCACCGCTGCGAAAACGCTTAATCAGGCTTCCCAGCTCGCGGCGGCGCTTTTTATTTCGCATCTGCATCTGGTGCAGACCGTACAGCAGCGGCTCCCAGCTGCCGCTTCCGGGCGGCGGCGTCATGCTTCGGTCAACCCACAGCCACCAGGAGAGGCGCAGCAGGTTCCAGAAATGCCAGATCAGCAGCCCGGTGACCGACGCCAGCAGAAACCACGGCAGATGTCCAAGAAAGGCCCCCAGAATGAAGGCCGGAATACAGCATAAGATCAGTTCAAAGACGAGCCTTTTCCATGACAGACGTTCCAGCACGCGTCACACTCCTGTCATTGTTCAGAAACGGGTAGAAAAACGATAACCCGTGCCGCGGACCGTCTGCACCATGCGATCGTGGCCGCTCAGTTCCAGCGCTTTTCGCAGGCGGCGGATATGTACGTCAACCGTCCGGTCTTCGACATACACGTTAGTTCCCCAGACGTTATTCAGCAACTGCTCGCGGCTGTACACGCGTTCCGGGTGGGTCATAAAGAAGTGCAGAAGTTTAAATTCGGTAGGCCCCATGTCGAGGGGATTTTCACCGGTCATCACGCGGTGAGAAGTCGGATCAAGGCTCAGCCCCTGCATCTCAATCACCTCTTCCACCGCCATCGGCGAAATACGGCGCATCACGGCTTTAATGCGGGCCACCAGCTCTTTGGGGGAGAACGGTTTGGTAATGTAATCGTCCGCGCCGGTCTCCAGACCGCGCACACGATCCTCTTCTTCTCCGCGCGCCGTAAGCATCACAACCGGGATGTCGCGGGTCAGCGCTTCACGCTTCAGGTGTTTGATAAACTGCAGTCCGGAGCCGCCGGGCAGCATCCAGTCCAGCAGAATCAGATCGGGCCAGGGTTCATTCAGCTGGTTCACTGCGCTGTCATAATCTTCCGCTTCAACCGGCTGGAAGCCGTTTTGCTCGAGCACGAAGCACACCATTTCACGAATTGGAGCTTCATCTTCTACGACCAGAATACGTCTCGCCATACTTTGCCCTGTCTTATCTTATTTACGTTACAAGTTTGTAATTCGGCGCCATTATGCGTCAGATTTATGACAGATTTATGAAAAACAGTACCACTATAAATGGCAAACTGTTGTTTTATTACAGCGGTTATTTTCCCTTCTCTGAACGTTTATAATCCTGCTTTCTCTTTTTTGCCACGGATCAGCTATGCGCATACTTCACACCTCGGACTGGCATCTGGGTCAAAATTTTTACAGCAAAAGCCGTGCGGCTGAACATGAAGCGTTCCTGAACTGGCTGCTGGAAACGGCCCGGACGCATGAGGTGGACGCGATTATCGTGGCGGGAGATATTTTTGATACCGGCTCGCCGCCGAGCTATGCCCGTGAGCTGTACAACCGCTTCGTGGTGAATCTGCAGCAAACCGGCTGTCATCTGGTGATTGTCGCCGGCAACCATGATTCCGTCGCGACGCTTAACGAATCCCGCGACATCCTGGCGTTTCTCAATACCACCGTCGTCGCCAGCGCCGGGCACGCCCCGCAGATCCTGAAAAAGCGCGACGGGTCGCCCGGGGCGGTACTGTGTCCGATTCCCTTTTTGCGTCCGCGCGACATCGTGCAAAGCCAGGCGGGGCTGTCGGGCGCGGAAAAGCAGCAGCATTTGTTACAGGCGATCGCCGACTATTACCGCCAGCAGCACGCCGAAGCCTGTGCCCTGCGCGGTGACCAGCCGATTCCGGTGATTGCGACCGGGCACCTCACCACCGTCGGGGCCAGTAAAAGTGACGCCGTGCGTGACATCTATATCGGCACGCTGGATGCCTTTCCGGCGCAGCACTTCCCGCCAGCCGACTACATTGCGCTCGGACACATCCACCGGGCGCAGATCGTCGGCGGCTGCGAGCACATCCGCTACTGCGGCTCGCCTCTTTCGCTCAGCTTTGACGAAACGGGCAAAGCCAAATCCGTGCATCTGGTGAGCTTTCGCGAGGGCAAACTCAGCGCCGTCGACACGCTGGAGGTGCCCGTAACTCAACCGCTGGCGGTGCTGAAAGGCGATCTCGATGCCATCACCGCCCAGCTGGAGCAGTGGCGCGGCGTCGAGCAAGATCCCCCCATCTGGCTGGACATCGAAATCACCACCGACGACTACCTGCACGATATGCAGCGGAAAATCCAGGCGCTGACCGAAGACCTGCCGGTAGAGGTCTTGCTGGTGCGCCGCAGCCGCGAGCAGCGCGAGAAAATTCTGCTAAGCGCTCAACGCGAAACGCTCAGTGAACTGGGGGTCGAAGAGGTATTTGAACGCAGGCTCTCACAGGAGGAGATTGACGATGCGAAGCGTGCAAGGCTCAGCGAACTGTTCAGCCATACCCTGCATGCGCTCAATGATGAGGAAGAAAACGCGTGAAAATTCTGAGCCTGCGCCTGAAAAATCTCAACTCCCTCAAGGGCGAGTGGAAAATTGACTTTACCGCTGAGCCGTTTGCCAGCAACGGGCTGTTTGCCATCACCGGCGCGACCGGGGCAGGTAAAACCACCCTGCTCGACGCCATCTGTCTGGCGCTTTATCACGAAACGCCGCGCCTGAATAAAGTCTCCCAGGCGCAAAATGACCTGATGACCCGCGACACCGCCGAGTGTCTGGCGGAAGTGGAGTTCGAGGTAAAAGGCACCGCCTATCGCGCCTTCTGGAGCCAGAACCGGGCGCGCAACCAGCCGGACGGCAACCTGCAGGCGCCGCGCGTGGAGCTGGCGCGCTGCGAAGATGGCAAAATCCTGGCCGACAAAGTGACGGATAAGCTGGAGCAAACCGCCGCACTCACCGGGCTGGACTACGGACGCTTTACCCGCTCGATGCTGCTCTCTCAGGGGCAGTTTGCCGCCTTCCTTAATGCCAAACCGAGCGATCGCGCCGAGCTGCTGGAAGAGCTGACCGGCACCGAAATCTACGGTCAGATTTCCGCCATGGTGTTTGAGAAACACAAAGCGGCCCGCAGCGTGCTTGAAAAGTGCGAGGCGCAGGCGGCGGGCGTCGTGCTGTTGAGCGAAGAACAACAGCAGCAGTTACAGCAAAGTTTGCAGGCACTTACTGACGCAGAGAAAACCCTGCTGGAACAGCAGCAAAACCAACAGAAACATTTTCAGTGGCTTACGCGCCATGATGAGCTTGCGCGCGAGCAACAGCGCGTCGCCGCAATGCAGCAGCAGGCGCAACAGGCGCTGACGGACGCTGCGCCTGAGCTGGCAAAACTGCAGCTTGCTCTGCCCGCCGCCCAGCTTCGACCACTCTGGGAACATCAGCAGGAGCAAACCGCGCGTCTGGCACAAACGCAACAGCGAATTATCGAAGTAAATACTCGCTTACAAGCCAGAACCGCGCTGCGTTCACGTATTCGCAATACCGCCCTGCGTAACCACGAGCAGCTTCAGACCGAACTGACGGCGCTGGCGCAGTGGCTGGCGGAGCACGAGCGCTATCGTCTGTTAGGCCAGGAGATTGCAGGCTGGCGCGCCCAGTTCTCGCAGCTTGACCGCGATAAAACGCAGTTAGCCTCGCTTGCTGCGCGGATAGGTGAATTACGCAACAGGCTGGCTGCGATGCCGGAAAACGCGCTGACGCTAACGGCGGATGAGGTCAGCGCGGCCATGGAGCAGCAGTCCAGGTCCCGCACGCTGCGCCAGCAGCTGACGTCGCTGCATGCCCGCTATCAGCCGCTGCAAAAGCGCCTGCGCCAGACCAGTGAAAGCGTGCAGAAGGCGCAGGCCGAACAAAATAAACTCAATGAAACCCTGACGCTGCGCCGCCAGCAGTACAAAGAAAAAAACCAGCACTATCTCGACCTGAAAGCCCTGTGCGAAACCGAAGCAACAATCAAGAAGCTGGAGCATTACCGTTCGCAGCTTGAGGCGGGTAAACCCTGCCCGCTGTGCGGTTCCTGCGAACATCCCGCCGTTGAGCAATATCAGTCGCTTGAGCTGACGGATAACCAGCGCCGCCGTGATGCCCTGGAAAAAGAGGTCGTCGCCCTTAAAGAGGAAGGCCTGCTGGTGCTGGGACAGGTCAATGCCCTGACTCAGCAGATCCAGCGCGAGACAGACGACGCGAAGACGCTTTCTCAGGAAGAGCAAGCGCTCACTAAAGAGTGGGTGGCAGCCTGCACGTCCCTGAACATTACCTTGAATATTCAGGACGATATCGCGCCATGGCTGAACGAACAGGAACATTACGAGCGCCAGCTTTATCAGCTCAGTCAGCGTCTCACCCTGCAGAACCAGCTCAACGAACAGGACGCGCAGGAGCGGCAGTATCAGCAGCAGCTGGCGGCCACGCGGCAGGCGCTGGGACATGCCCTGCTCGCGCTCTCGCTTAACGCACCTGAAGAAGGTCAGGAAGCCGCCTGGCTTCAGGCCCGTGAAGCTGAATTCGCGCAGTGGCAGGAGAAGCAAACGCAGCACGGCGTGCTTCAGGAACGCATAAACGCCCTGAAGCCGCTGCTCGACGCGCTTCCGGCAGCGAACAGCAAAGACGCCGAACCGGTTATTCCTGATAACTGGCGCGCCATCCACGACGAGTGCGTGTCGCTGCAAAGCCAGCTGACCGCGCAACAGCAACAGGAAGCGCTGGAGCGAGAGCGCCTGCAGCAGTCGCAGACGCAGTTCACCGCGGCGCGCTCGGCGAGCTGCTTTGCCGACCAGGACGCGTTTCTTGCCGCGCTGCTGGATGACGATGCTATTCGCCACCTTGAACAGCTGAAACAGTCGCTGGAAAACCAGATCCAGCAGGCCGCGGCGCTGTGCGGGCAAGCGAACCAGCAGCTGCAGTCTCATCTGGCGCTGCGCCCGGAAGGGCTCGACGCCGATGCCGCCACGCTGCAAAGCCAGCTGCAGCAGCTGGCGCAACAGCTGCGCGAGAACACCACGCATCAGGGCGAGATCCGCCAGCAGCTTAAGCAGGACAGCGATAACCGGCAGCACCAGCTGGCGTTGATGCAACAAATTGAAGAGGCCGCGCGCCAGGCGGATGACTGGGGTTATCTGAACGCGCTGATCGGCTCCAGCACCGGCGACAAGTTCCGTAAGTTCGCCCAGGGGCTGACGCTGGACAATCTCGTCTGGCTCGCAAACCAGCAGCTTAACCGCCTGCACGGGCGTTATTTATTGCAGCGTAAGGCCAGTGACGCGCTGGAGCTGGAAGTGGTGGATACGTGGCAGGCGGATGCGGTCCGCGATACCCGTACCCTCTCCGGCGGCGAGAGCTTCCTGGTCAGCCTGGCGCTGGCGCTGGCGCTTTCCGATCTGGTGAGTCATAAAACGCGGATCGATTCCCTGTTCCTGGATGAAGGGTTCGGCACGCTCGACAGTGAGACGCTGGATACGGCGCTGGATGCGCTCGACGCGCTGAACGCCACCGGGAAAACCATCGGCGTGATCAGCCACGTCGAGGCGATGAAAGAGCGTATTCCGGTGCAGATCAAAGTGAAGAAGATTAACGGGCTGGGGTATAGCAAGCTGGATAAAGAATTTGCCGTGCAGTAAAGGTCCACTCCACATGTAGGCCGGGTAAGGCGTAGCCGCCACCCGGCTTTTTTATTGTGGCTGCCTGAATTCGCCCGGTGGCGCTTCGCTTACCGGGCTTACAGAGCCGTTTATTCTGGCCACAGCCACGCCGCGCCGCGCACGCCGCTGGAGTCCCCGTGGACGGCTTTGCGAATCGGCGTTTCACACTCCCCGCCGAAGACCCACTGCTTCACCTGGTTCGGCACCGTGGCGTACAGCCGGTCGACGTTGCTCATGCCGCCGCCCAGCACAATTACGTCCGGATCGAGAATATTCACCACGTGCGCCAGGGATTTCGCCAGCCGCATTTCATAGCGGCTCAGGGCCAGCTCCGCCACCGGATCCTGCGCTTCGACCAGACGCATGATCTCATTTCCCTTGAGCGGCTGGCCGCTCAGGCGGTGGTAATCGGTTGCAAAACCGGTACCGGAGATAAAGGTCTCAATACAGCCCTGTTTTCCGCAGTAGCACGGCACTTCGGTGCGGTATTTGAGTTCGTCTTCATCCATCCACGGCAGCGGGTTGTGCCCCCACTCGCCCGCGGTGCCGTTACCGCCGGTATGGGCGCGCCCGCCGAACGCTACGCCCGCACCGCAGCCGGTGCCGACGATCACGGCAAACACGGTCTGGGCACCGGCCGCCGCGCCGTCGATGGCCTCAGAGACCGCCAGGCAGTTGGCGTCGTTGGCCAGACGCACTTCCCGCTTCAGGCGCGCGCTTAAATCTTTATCAAACGGCTGACCGTTGAGCCAGGTGGAGTTGGCATTTTTAACCACGCCGGTATACGGCGAGATCGACCCCGGTATCCCCATCCCGACGCTGCCGGTTTGCCCTGTCGCCTGCTCGGCCATCTCGACCAGCCTGGCAATCGTCTCGATAGTCTGGTGATAATCATCGCGCGGCGTTGGCAGACGATGGCGGAACAGCTGCTCCCCCTGCTCGCTCAGTGCGATGACTTCTGTTTTGGTGCCGCCCAAATCGATCCCAATACGCACAAGACTCTCCTCATTATTTTGATTATCAACAGAGTAGAAGCACGCTTCCCGATTAGCAATGCAAGCGATGCGACAATTCGTTATCATGCCCGCTGATTTAACGACAAGGCCGTGGAAATTATCATGCTGTGGTTCAAAAATTTGATGGTTTACCGTCTCAGCCGCGACGTTTCGCTGCGTGCAGAAGAGATGGAAAAACAGTTAGCCGCTTATACCTTTTCCCCTTGCGGTAGCCAGGATATGGCGAAAACCGGTTGGGTTCCGCCAATGGGTTCACAAAGCGATGCACTGACCCACGCCAGCAGCACGGGTCAAATCATCGTCTGCGCCCGTAAGGAAGAGAAAATACTGCCGACGCCGGTGGTTAAGCAGGCACTCGAAGCGAAAATTCTCAAGCTGGAAGCCGAACAGGGCCGCAAGCTGAAAAAGACCGAAAAAGATTCGCTGAAAGATGAAGTACTGCACTCCCTGCTGCCGCGCGCCTTCAGCCGCTTCAGCCAGACCATGATGTGGATCGACACCGTTAACGGGCTGATCATGGTGGACTGCGCCAGCGCCAAGAAAGCAGAAGATACGCTGGCCTTGCTGCGTAAGAGCATCGGCTCGTTACCGGTCGTTCCGCTGGCGCTGGAAACGCCGATCGAGCTGACGCTGACCGAATGGGTACGCAGCGGTGCTGCGGCTCAGGGTTTCCAGATCCTTGATGAAGCCGAGCTGAAAGCCCTGCTGGAAGATGGCGGCGTGATCCGCGCGAAGAAGCAGGATCTGGTGAGCGACGAAATCGCCGTCCACATCGAAGCGGGTAAAGTGGTCACTAAACTGGCGCTCGACTGGCAGCAGCGTATTCAGTTCGTGATGTGCGACGACGGCTCCGTGAAGCGTCTGAAGTTCTGCGACGAGCTGCGCGATCAGAACGAAGATATCGACAGGGAAGATTACGCCCAGCGTTTCGACGCGGACTTCATCCTGATGACCGGCGAGCTGGCCGCGTTGATTCAGAATCTGGTGGAAGGTCTCGGCGGCGAAGCGCAGAGATAACGGGCAAACCGTAGGCCGGGTAAGCGTTAGCGCCACCCGGCTAATTTTTTATTTCAGGTAGCGGCACAGATAA
Organism: Enterobacter cloacae complex sp. 2024EL-00227; assembly: GCF_043945315.1. NCBI lineage: Bacteria > Pseudomonadati > Pseudomonadota > Gammaproteobacteria > Enterobacterales > Enterobacteriaceae > Enterobacter > Enterobacter cloacae complex sp. 2024EL-00227. The sequence goes on along the minus strand of NZ_JBIMQP010000006.1, from coordinate 90,234 downwards.
GAGGTAGGTTCAGCCACCTGCAGATGGAACTCACTGTGGCCAGGGACGTTGAAAACCTGTCCGGCTGCGTAAACTTTCCATTCCGTTTCACCCGGCAGCAGGACGTTCAGCGCGCCGCTGACGACCGTCATCTCTTCCGCTTCCGCCGTGCCAAAGGTGTATTCCCCTTCCGCCATGACGCCAACGCTGGCGCGGCCAGTGCTGCTGCTGGTAAAACCAATGGATTTCACTTTACCGGAAAAGTATTCGTTACTCTGAAGCATGAACTGGCCCTTATATTTTTAGATAAAAATTCACTATAGGGGCCATGCTCATCACCTGTCACGCAAAATCATTACATGAGCAGTTCCGAGGCCAGGCGAGCCATCAGAACGTTGGATAACAGCACCGGCACATCCAGCGCTTTTTGCAGTAAATCACGATGATGCTGGTGGAACCCCAGGCAGTCCAGAATCAGGACATCGGCCCCTCTTTCCAGCAGTTCCTTCCCGGCCGCAATGAGTTTGGCCTCGCTGTCCCAGAACGGATTGGCCAGCGCGTACAAGGGCACTTTTTCCAGCACGTGCCATTTTGCCTCCTGGTTATCCATGAGCTCCTCGATGGGGACAATCACCCCCACCTGATGACCATCCACGATGGAGGCCACCAGCGGCGGAATGATGCGCATCGGTTCCAGCAAAATCGCATTGCGCGCCGTAAGTCCCTTTATGGGGGCGGTGCTCATCAGCAAAATAACGTCATAGCCCTGATTATCGAGCACTTCTATTACGCCCTGCAGTGAGCGCTCGATCTTCTGGCGGGAAACATGCGCCAGTTTACCGTCACTTAATAACGTCGCCAGGGGATCCTCCCCCGCCTCGACAGCGTAGTCTTCCATGACCTCTTCCCGACTCATCTTGCCCAGCAGGCTGAGATGCGTAATCTGTTGTTCAGATACATGCTCGGTTAAGAGCGGTAACACTTCGCTTACAGGGACCACACCAATGGTGAGGATCGCCAACGTTGCCTTCATCTTTATCGCCTTCCATTACTCCAACATCGTGCACACAGGTACAGGCTCACTACGCTGCACAGTTCGTTTTTTCAACAAAACAGCACCAAGCGTAGCAGGTGATCCCGACACCGAAATGTAAAGATCGCCTGCCGATACCAGAGTTACTTGTATTAACTAAATATTAACTCCTGCTTAACTTTTACGATGAGTAAAAAGTGTGATTCAGGCACGATCCTGGAGCGTTTAGGAAACCGCTCAGGTTATGTCGGGATCTTCATAGCGCCGCTTCGCATCCAGCGCTTCCTGTTCCGTCTCGTGTTCACTGATCAGCGAGTCGGGTTTGGGGTGATCGGCACGCAGTTGATACCAGGTCACAGTGTGACCTGTCTGGCCTTTTTCAACGGTCACAATGCGCGCTTCACGCGGATAGGGAGGTCTTGTTGGCATAGCTCATCCTTTTTTTATGTCTGAGCTATAAGTATAGACGCCGCTTAGCTGGCACACGCCAAACGCAGGGCGGTAATAATCTGAATCACAACGTCTTCGGGAGAGGCGGACGCATCCACCACGTGGTGAGCCGCTTCGCGGTATAACGCATCGCGTTCGGCCAGCACTTCACTCACCTCTTCGTTCAGCGGCCTGGAGGTCAGCGCAGGGCGTTGCCCCTCTTCCGGAAAGGCTTCCAGACGCCCAACCAGGGCCGACACCGGCGCGCTGAGGTAAATCACAATCCCCTTTTCGCGCATAAAGTGACGATTACACTCCGCCAGAACAATGCCACCGCCGGTGGCGATCACCGCGGACGGGGTCGTGACCGCTTTCAGCGCGGCCGTTTCGCGTGCGCGAAAGCTCTCCCAGCCTTCCTGCTCAACAATGTCGGCGATAGTTTTTCCGGCCTCGGTTTGCAGCCAGTGGTCGGTATCCACAAACTGGCGATGACACACGCGTGCCAGCTCCAGGCCAACGGTGGTTTTCCCACAGCCGCGGGGGCCAACTAAAAAGATGGGTTGGGTCATAGCCAGGTGTTCCCCTTGATGCCGGAAGGCTGAAGAGTGTAAAGAAATAATTGCAGAAGATGTTGCGATTACTTTACTGCAAAGCGGTACGGGATGACAACCCTGTGGAGGCCACACTGTACCACACACATTGACAATAATTATCATTTCGCTGTACGGCGCTTCACTTCCAGCAGCCATTTATCCAGCTCGGCAGCAAACTGCTGGCGATCGCGCTGTGACAGGCTGTCCGGCCCACCGGTCTGCACGCCGCTGGCCCGCATGGTATCCATAAAATCGCGCATCGTAAGCTTCTCGCGGATGGTCGACGGCGAGTAGCGCTCACCGCGCGGATTGAGCGCCGCCGCCCCTTTCTCCAGCACGTCGGCCGCCAGCGGAATGTCCGCCGTGATCACCAGATCTTCCGCGCTGCACAGGCGGACAATTTCGTTGTCTGCCACGTCGAATCCGGCAGGCACGCGCAAAGAACGAATGAAGCGCGAAGGCGGCACGCGAATGTTCTGGTTCGCCACCAGCGTCAGCGGCATCTGAACGCGCTCGGCGGCGCGAAATAAAATCTCTTTAATCACGTTCGGACACGCGTCCGCATCAACCCAAATCGCCATATTGTCTCCCCATAATGACTCTGCCGACTATTGTCGCCTGCATTTCGTTGTTAAGCTATCAATCAGAGAAAACAACGCATAATGACGGAGGATCGTGATGGACAAGAAAATCGGGTTTATCGGCTGCGGTAACATGGGCAAAGCCATTCTGGGCGGCCTGATCGCCAGCGGGCAGGTACTGCCGGGTCAGATTTGGGTCTATACCCCGTCACCGGACAAGGTCGCCGCGCTGCGCGATCAATACGGGATTAACGCCGCCGAAAGCGCGCAGGAAGTGGCCCAGGTCGCCGATATCGTCTTTGGCGCCGTCAAGCCGAACATCATGATCAAAGTGCTGAGCGACATCACCTCCAGCCTGAATAAAGAGACGCTGGTGGTGTCGATTGCCGCGGGCGTGACGCTTGACCAGCTGGCGCGCGCGCTGGGCCATGACCGCAAAATTGTTCGCGCAATGCCCAATACCCCCTCGCTGGTGAACGCCGGCATGACCTCCGTCACGCCTAACGCGCTGGTGACCCCGGAAGACGTAGCCGATGTGCTGAACATTTTCCGCTGCTTCGGCGAAGCGGAAGTGATTGCCGAATCGATGATCCACCCGGTGGTGGGCGTGAGTGGTTCTGCGCCTGCGTATGTCTTCATGTTCCTGGAAGCGATGGCCGATGCCGCCGTGCTTGGCGGAATGCCGCGCGCCCAGGCGTATAAGTTCGCCGCGCAGGCCGTCATGGGCTCCGCCAAAATGGTGCTGGAAACCGGCAAACACCCGGGTGAACTGAAAGATATGGTTTGCTCCCCGGGCGGTACCACCATCGAAGCGGTGCGGGTGCTGGAGGAGCGTGGATTCCGCTCGGCCGTCATTGAAGCAATGGCAAAATGCATGGAAAAATCAGAGAAGCTGAGTAAATCCTGATCGTTTCAGTCGGGCGTCAGGCGGCCACTTCGGTGCGGCTGCGCCCGGCATTTTTCGCCCTGTACAGCGCCACATCAGCCGCCTTTAGCCATTCCCGATAATGTGCAAACTGCGGCCCCCAGGGGGCAACGCCCACGCTGATGCGCAGCGCCTCTTTTGGCGCGCACGGTAGCGACAGCGTTTCCAGCCGCTCATGCACCCGGGACATGACGGCGATGGCGCTTTCCGCTGCGGTCTGCGACATAATCACCGCAAACTCATCTCCGCCAAACCGGCCGATGGCATCACCTGACCGCACCGACATCTGAAGCTGGCGCGTGATGGCAATGATCGCCTCGTCGCCCACGGCGTGCCCCCAGGTATCGTTGATATTTTTAAAGTGGTCGATATCAATCAGTAAAATCGTGGCTGTGCAGCGATCGCGGCGGCAATGCTCAAATTCATTTCGCAGCAGCATTTCCCAGTGTCGGCGATTATAGACCCCGGTCATGCCGTCGCGGGTGCTCATCATTTCCAGCCGCTGCTTGTGCTCAGCAAGCCTGACGGCGGTGCGGTGGCTGAGCCAGGCAAACAGCATGGGATAAAGTACCAGTACGGGAAGCGTTAAGCTCCACTCCACGAGGTCGGGGTTGAAGACGGCCACGCGCCCAACAATCGGCAGCGTCACCAGCGTGGAGAGCAGAGTCAGCAGGATCCCCGGGATAAACAGACGACAGCCCCCGGAGCCCATCATATTCATCCCGACCATCATCACCAGCGCTGCCGTGGGTAACGCGCTCATCCCCATCACGCCGATCCAGAGCCCGGCAATGATGGCATCGATCTTAAGATTGAACTCTTCCTGCTGATGAGGTGACGCGGCCCGGCAGGATAACTGCCAGGCGAAATGGGGCCAGACGAACGCCCAACCGACCAGTAAAAGCCACCAGCCGCCGGGTAAAAAATGGGTGACCAGCATGCCCGCAACCGGGAAAAACATCGCCGCCAGCCCCACGGCGCGCGCCAGCCGAACCCGCCGGGCAAACTGAATGCCGGCGCGGTGAGGGTCATCCTGAGAAAGGGTTAAATTCCACTCTTCCCGAATGCGCTTTGTGTTGTAATACGTTTCATCATTCATCATTTTTGGGAATATTCTGAAACATTTTCCCAAATTATAGAGAGGGGGTCTGCGGGGAAAGTATGAAATTTCGGGTGAGCCGCCGGAGCCGCTCACCCGTTCGAACTACACTTTTTTCTTCAGGCAGGCACTCATGAACTTGCTGCGGTCATCCCCTTTCAGGGACTGCTCGGTGGCCTTGGCATTACACTCGCGCATCTTTTGCTGCTGAGGCGTCAGGCTTTTTTCAGCTGGCTTTGAAGCGCCGTTTTTGAGGCAGTCGCTCATGTAGGTCTTGCGGGCATCGCCCTTCAGACTCTGAGACGTCGCCTGTTGATTACAGGTGGTCATACGCTGCTGCTGCGGCGTTAATGTTTTCTCTTCCGCGTTCGCCGATGCGACCAGGAACAGGCCGGAGAGCAGAGTAACCAGTAATGTTGTTTTCATTGCACCATCCTTTTGTGAACATTCCCTGTAAGTCTGGTTCGTGACAGGAAAAAAACCACCCGGCAGATGTGATTTCCGCCGGGAATTTATCATTTCAGACCCAGCGCCGCCTTCATGGTGTAGAACAGATCCGTTTGATCGGTCAGGCCTACCACATTGGCCGCGTGCGGGCCGTAGGCGGCAATGCGCAGCTGGGTGCCGGTGTGCTCCATAGACTCTTCTTCAGAGTTGCCGTAGCTCATCACCATGACGGCGCCATCTTTGGTGTTGAGCGCCTGCGTCAGGCCAGGGGCTTTGGTATCTGGCGGAACGATCTGGCTGGCGTGCGCGTGATCCGCAGTGACGATCACCAGGGTGTTACCGTCTTTTTTCGCGAACGCGAGCGCCTTCTGCACCGCTTCGTCCAGATCGACGGTTTCGCCAATCTGACCGCACGGATTTGCCGCATGATCCTGCTTATCGATCGACGCCCCCTCAACCTGCAGGAAGAACCCTTTTTCGCTCTTGCTCAGCAGATCGATCGCTTTATCGGTCATCGCCGCCAGCGTCGGTAGGCTGTCCGTGCGTTTAGGGTTAGGCGTACAGGTCACTGCTGGGTTATCGATATTGCCGTGATATGAGGCTTTTGGACCTTCCCAGCGCACGGGCATGTTGCCGTCAGAGAACAGCCCCAGCAGCGGTTTGTCCTGGTTCGCCTCGGTTATCGCCGCCAGCGAATTTGCGTCACTCACCAGCTGATAGCCGCGCGCCTGCGCCTGCTCGCGCAGCGTTTTGCCCTGCCACTCGCCCGCCGTCGCGGTTTCCGCGAAGGTTTTCGCGCCGCCGCCCAGCGTCACGTCAGGACGCGCATTCAGAAGCTGTTCCGTAATCGAGCCTTTGCCACCTTTTTCCAGCGCGTTCGTTGGGCATTTTTCGCTGGTCACTGACGGGCCGTAGCATTTACGCGAGGTCACGTGTGCCACCAGCGCCGCAGGCGTCGCATCCTGAAGTTCAGCGGTGGAGACGTTACCGGTCGCCAGGCCCGCCGCTTTTGCCATCTCCAGAAGGGTTTGACGATCTTTTTCGTGAATATCCACGCCCAGCGCGCCATTATAGGTTTTCACGCCGGTGGACCACGCCGTGGCCGAGGCCGCAGAGTCCGTTACGTAATCCGGTTTACCGGTTTTTTTATCCAGCGCGTAGTGGGTATATTGTCCGGTCAGCGGTAATGCGTCGATACCTTTAAAAAAGCCGCCCGCCCCCTCGGCATAATTTCGCGCCGCCGTGATTTCGGAATCACCCATTCCATCGCCAATCAGCAGAATAATATTTTTCGCCGGTTTTTCATTAAGCGAAGCGCGAATGGCGGCGGTTTGATCTTCCGACAATCGGCGCGCGCCGCCGGGCTGGGTGATATCCCCTTTTGCCGCACGATTATCCAGGACGCTGGTTTGCGTCGTGTCAGCATAAATGGCAGGGGTAATTAACAGAGGAAGTAATGCGATGAAAAGTGCGCTCTGTTTCAATTTATTTTCTCCATGTAAAAATACATAAAAATAAAAACAGAGCGACTATAGGCATCCTGCATGACAATTCTATGACACGTCGTTACGTCCTGTGACGGTTTAGCTGCGCGGATGCCTTAACAGCTTCTTTACGTACTGGTGGAGCATCTCAGCATCTTCAACCGGTACCTGCGATTCAGGCCTGACGCTCTCCAGCGCGCCTTCCACGCTCTCAATCAACGCCTGCTGATCGGTTTTCGCCATTTGTCGCAGCAGCGCGGTGACCACAATTTCAAGCGCTTCGACCTGGGCCACCAGCTCTTTTGACTCTTCTTCCTTTTGTGCCAGCTTGACCAGCAATTCAGCAATGAGGTTTTTCATCGTGCCAGTTCCTTTTCAGTTTTATCTGACGTTATCACTCTGAATCCATAATGCAAAGAGAAGAAATTAATTATGGTATGCAAAAGTGATACAGAAACGGAAATAAAGAGACCTCGCCGTGAGCGAAACGTTTTTCTATAAAAAGACGCCGCATTTTGTTATATAAAAATGCGGCTACCATAAGAATATATAATACATCTGCGAAAGCGTTATCTCGCCGATTTCGCCTCCGCCATTTGTCTGCGGCGTCGCAGCGCAATAGCCAGCTGGATAATATTGATTAAAACAACAATCGCTGTCGCCGCAAATACCCAACGAAAACCGGCCATCGCGGAAACGGAGGCGCCAATAAGCGGACCGGCAACATTGCCCAGATACATAAATGACTGGTTATATCCAAAAATACGCCCCGTCACCTGGTCGCTGGAATATTTGACCAGCAGGGTCTGTACCGCAGGCAACATGGCACCATCGGCAAAGCCGAGCAGAAATCGCAGTACGCCAAGCTGAAGCGGAGAGGTGACGAACGACATCGCAAAGAAGAGCACCACCGCAAAGATCAGCGTCGCCATCAGGATGCGCGCCGTACCGATCCTGTCACCCAGTTTTCCGAGACGCGGCGCGGAAATCAGGGCGGATACGCCCGGCACGGCGGCAATCATGCCGCTTAAAAAAGCGATGTTCGTGCTCTCCGGCTCCATTGACTTGATAAACAGCGCCAGTATCGGCCCCACCGAACCGTTACAGAGCTGGATCACCATGGTGGTGACAAACAGGCTGATCATCAGCCCCGGATAAGGCAGCGAGGCGAAAACGGCCTTGCCGCTCAGGCGTTCAGATTTACTGATAACCGGGCGGCCTCCCTCTTTAATCAGAAAGAGCGTGACCAGAAAACTGACCACCAGCAGAACCGCAGTGATGATAAATACCGCGCGCAGTCCGACGTGGTCCGCCAGAAAGCCCCCCAGCAGCGGGCCACCGATGACGCCGCTGATCTGCGCCGTGGAGAGCGTGCTCAGCGCCCAGCCGCTCCGCTCGCGCGGCACCTGAGAGGCGACCAGCGCCATGGCGTTTGGAATATACCCGGACGTCAGCCCCATCACCGCCCGCAGGAAGAACAGCTGCCAGACGTTGGTGGCGAAGGCCTGCAGCAGAATGGCTATCGCCATCCCGAGCGAGGCGCGCAGCAGCATCAGTTTTCTGCCTTTTCGATCGGCCAGGCTGCCCCACATGGGTGACACAATCGCGGAAACCAGAAAGGTGACGCTGAACGTCAGGCCGGACCACATAGAGAGCGCTTCGTGCGAGGTGACCCCCAGCTGCGAGACGTACAGCGGCAGGAACGGCAAAATCTGGCTGATGGCCAGCCCGGTGAAGAAGCAACCGAACCAGACCGAGATGAGATTAACTTTCCAGGATTCCATACAGAATAGTCTTCATTTTTAGGCGAATTCGCCGTCAGATTAGCAAGTTACGCGTGTTAACGTCGCACCAGAGATGCGGCCTGACCGACTTTGGTGTTTTATCTTCCCAGTCATCATATTTGTGAAATAAGTCACAATTCATCCATTTTCTGGCGGAATATTATGCTTCACCGGCACAGGCCAAAACCGCGCATTCCGAGATGAAAATGGTTGGCATGCGCCGCGTTGTACTCTGGCCCCAGACCGTTCCCGTAGTACCCGCAGCTTGCCGCCAGCATCGCCTTCAGCCAGGGCTGCGTCGTGGCCGCCTTCCAGCCGTTCAGCACCGTGACGCGGTCGCCGTTCGCCAGACGAAAAGCGGCAATATCCAGCGCCTCCGCCGTGGCATGTTCACTGCGGCGCGCGTCAGGGCGGTGGTAAATATTGCGGCAGGCAAAGCTGCCGAGGTGATCGATACGCGCGAGGTCGCTGCCCGTATAGCGTTTTGTCAGCGGCCGGGCTTGCTGGCTGATAAAGAGGGCTGAGCTGAGCGCCAGCGGACAGCTGGCAAGAAAACTGCCGTTCAGGCCGACCGGGCCGAAGTTGCGCACGCGCACGACGTTGCTCAGCGGGCATTCCCCGGCGCTGTCAGCGACCGGCTGGGTGCGGATGAGATCGCGTTGATTAGCCTGCGCAAGCAGGCTTGCGCAGGCCTCGGGCGTTAAGCGCCGAAGCTTATACTGGGTGATTCGGCCTGGCGGATCGTCAAGCTCCAGCGGTATGAAAGGGTTGTAGTAAGGCGGCAACCAGCGGTAACCCACCGTTGCGACGGCGATAAGAATCAAAACGGTCAGCAGCGTTTTTCCTTTCACTCGCCCCCCTGAACATTCCCCCAAACATTATGGCAGAAGGTCGCGAAACCCGCCGGGCATCGTGGTATGTTATTGGCTTTTCGTCAGACTGGAAGAGAGTGAGATGGCTAAGCAGCGCGTAGGTATTGTCTTTGGGGGAAAATCAGCGGAACACGAAGTGTCATTGCAATCGGCTAAAAATATCGTTGATGCGATCGATAAAAGCCGTTTCGACGTGGTGCTGCTGGGCATTGATAAACAGGGCCAGTGGCACGTTAACGATGCCAGCCAGTATTTGCTGAATGCTCACGATCCGGCCCATATCGCCCTGAATCCTTCAGAAATTAGCGTCGCCACCGTACCCGGCGTCGCGAAGGGGCAGCTTATCGATGCAGGCAATGCACAGGCTCTCGCTCAGATCGACGTCGTCTTCCCTATCGTGCACGGCACGCTGGGGGAAGATGGTTCCCTGCAGGGGATGCTGCGCATGGCCAACCTGCCGTTCGTCGGCTCGGACGTACTCGGCTCCGCCGCGTGCATGGACAAAGACGTCACCAAACGCCTGCTGCGCGACGCCGGGCTGAATATCGCGCCGTTCGTCACGCTCACCCGCGCCAACCGCGACAAGCACAGCTTCGCGCAGATTAGCGCTGAATTGGGTCTGCCGCTGTTTGTGAAGCCAGCAAACCAGGGCTCCTCCGTGGGCGTCAGCAAAGTGACCAGCGAAGCTGAGTTCACCCAGGCCGTCCGCCTGGCGTTTGAGTTCGACCATAAAGTGGTGGTTGAGCAGGGCATCAAAGGCCGTGAAATTGAGTGCGCCGTGCTGGGCAACGATTTTCCACAGGCGAGCACCTGCGGCGAAGTGGTCTTAAACAGCGACTTCTACTCGTACGACACCAAATACATTGATGATAAAGGCGCGCAGGTTGTCGTGCCTGCGGATCTCGATCCGGCGGTTAATGATAAGATCCGGGCGATCGCCATTCGCGCTTATCAGACGCTCGGCTGCTGCGGCATGGCGCGCGTGGATGTGTTCCTGACGGCGGAAAACGAGGTGGTGATCAATGAAATCAACACGCTGCCGGGGTTCACTAACATCAGCATGTATCCGAAGCTGTGGCAGGCGAGCGGCCTCAGCTATCCGGAACTGATCACCCGCCTGATCGAACTGGCGCTGGAGCGTCACGCCGCCGACAGCGCGCTTAAAAGTTCCGTAAACGGTTAATCGGCGCGCTTCGCCGACGCTGCCTCATCCGCTGTCGTCTCTTCAGGACGGCGGCGGATAATCAACCCCGCCAGCCAGAAACTGATAACCCAGGTCACCAGCCCAACGGCATAGGTTTGCCAGCCTTTTGCCTCAAACCCCAACAGGCCCACGACACCGTTAAGAATAAAGATCAGCCCGATAGCGAAGGCGTAGTAGTGCCAGTCACGGCGTAGTTTGGACGTGAGCTTCATAACAACTCCGGCAGGAAAAAAAGACATCCTCTCACAGTTTTACGGCCAGGTCTGTGGCAGATACGGAAATTCTGAAACGCGACGCAATTTCACTTAAGTTAATAAATTGTGACGTGCTGCAGAAATCAACAATCCAGGAGGATTCCGGCGCGTAAATTACCACGATTCTGATATTGACAAATGCGATGACCTGTCAAACTCACCCTGTACGAAGCGTATTAACAGAGCGATTTATCCGGAGGTCATCATGGCTGACTTTACATTGTCGAAACCGATTTTTGGCGGAAAACCAAAAACCTCCACGGCGGGTAATATCGCGTATGCCCTGTTTGTTCTGTTCTGCTTCTGGGCTGGCTCGCAGCTGCTCAATATGCTGGTCCATGCGCCTGGCGTTTATGAACATCTCATGCAGGTACAGGATAACGGACGCCCGCGAGTTGAGATTGGCTTTGGCGTCAGCACCCTGTTCGGCCTGATCCCCTTCCTCGCGGGATGTATGATTCTGGGCGTTGTGGCATTAGTGCTGCGCTTTCGCCGCCGCCGTTAAAGCCCCATACAGCGAGCCCGGCGATCGTCCACGCGTTTTGCGAACCACGCGGTGGTCAGGTTACGCGTAATCTTCGGGCTTTCCAGCTGAATACCCGGCAGGATAGCCCTCGGTAACGTTTTCCCGCTTTTCTGCTCGGCAAGCGCAAACACCTTCTTGTACAGATCCGTTTTCTCAAAGGCCAGGCTATCGCCTTTCTCAAGCTGGCGGCGAATGTCGCTATTGCTCAGGCCAAGCGTTGTCGATAATTTCCGTACGGCAAGCTCGGTGCTCCCTGCTTCGCTGCTGCCGTAGGCGATAAGATCGCCGTCCAGCGCCAGCTTAACGCCGCTTGCGCGGCTGACCGCACTCTGGAATGCCGCATTACGGCTGGCATACCAGCCTGCGTTAAAGTCGGCAAAGCGGTACAGCGGCTCATCGTAGTTCGCCGGGTAGTTCAGCAGGTGATACGTGCCGAACCACAGTCCGCCGCGCAGGGAGAAGACCTCCTGGCGCACCGTACCGTCGATTTTCCACGGATAGCCGTCGGTGTGTTTCTCCGCGAACGCGATGCTTACCTGCATTGGGCCACCGGTGTGGACCGGGTTCAGTGAGCCAAACAGCTTCTGACCCATCGGCACCATGTTGATGAAATCATCGAAAATAGCGCTAAGCTGTTTTTCGGTTTTCACCGTATCCAGCCGTTCGCTGTAGCTTTTGCCGTTCGGCGAGGTGATTTTAAGCGCGGTATGCACGAGGAACACCGGGATATGCATGGACTCCGCGCGGCGGTCGATCTCTTTCCATGCGATTTTATTCAGCCCCGGCACAGCCGGGTCTGACTGGTACATCGACTCCTGCTGTGCCACCGCCAGCACCGAACAGATGTTCTCCTCGGTCGGCGCAATCTTTTGGCTCTCAAAGGTTTTTGCCAGCGCGTCTGCCCACGCATTGCGATCTTTCACGCTGGCGGGCATTTTCTGCCGCACAACACTCGCCACATCAACGGGCTTCTCGCCCTTTTTGAGCGGAGCGGCCCCCTTTTCGGCACAGCCTGCCAGCACAAAAGCGGCCAGTATGGTCAACGGTAACGCGCGCGGTACGGCAAAAGGCATAGCAACGTCCTGTATTAGCTAAATGTGTTGGTGACTTCCTGCAGGTCACGATCGTCCAGCTCGCGTTCAAAGCTGCGCAGACGTTTGTAGATGGACATCAGTTCCACCAGCGTGGTCCAGGAGCTGATCAGGTACTGGAATGAACTTCTGACCTGATCGAAAACGTTAGTAATTTGGGTCATCAGTCCCAGGGTAATTGTCCCTGCAACAATTGACGGGAACAACAGGACTATTCCAAAAACAGTATCGGCCTGAAGATATAAAATACGAGCTATGTTGAAATACATGTAGTGGAAGTAGAGCTTAAAGTAGTTAAAACGGACGTTCTGAAATAACTCTTTTACCGTTGGTGGCGCAGCTCGTGATGGGTCATCCTCACCGTAAACGAGTTCTTTGCGGTAAGCCGCTTCCACGCGCTGATTTTTAAATTGTAACCCCGGCAATTTGATCCCCACCACAGCAAGAAGCCCCGTTCCCATAAGAGACCAGACCAGTGCGGCAATAACCAAACCATAGGGTAAATGACCAACAATTGGAAGTTCAGGCACATGGGGTGAAAGTGCAATCAGAATCGGTAAAAAAGCGATAAGTTTCATCACAGCATTAAGCAAGCTGACCCCCATGTCCTCCAGCGTTGAGGCAAAACGCATGGTGTCTTCCTGCACACGCTGTGCAGCACCTTCGATGTGCCGCAGTCGTTGCCAATTTGCCATGTAATATTCGTTCATAGCAGTACGCCAACGGAAAACGTAATGGCTAACGAAGAAATTGTTCAGCACTGCCACTGTTACTGCAATCATGGCAATGCCGGTAAAACTGACGAGACTGGCATAGAGTTCACCAATCGGAACCTTATTCGGGGCGCTTAGTGCTTTTTGGATCAAATCGTAGAAGGGTGCATACCATGCATTAATTGCAACGCTCACTTCCACCATGAACCAGGTAACGAAAATGATCAGCGCAGATCCCAAAATCGACCAAACCTGCCAACGATGCGGAGAATACTTGAACCAGAAGAGTGCAAACAGCCCCACACATACCGTGTAGTAGGCATAAAATACGATAAAGCTGAGCGACCAGAAGCGCGCCGCGCTAATCGGCACCTCACCTGTCGCCCCCGTGATGCGCGTCAGCCATGCGCCGCCGCCCGCCTGCCAGAAAATGACAGCGATCAGTGCCCAAATAAATGCCGACAGGAAAAAAGGCCCCGGCTTTGGGAAAAAAGACTTAAACATAATGCTTCCTTCTTGTTGTTATGGCTGTTGCTGTGTACAACACGTCACCACACGAAAACCTGCCCGAGCCAGCCTCCCGGCTCCGGCAAAAAGGTCAGACCCGAGCGTTAATTATTAGTTCGCTTTCCAGTTTTCAAGAATTGTTTCGGTGCGTTTCACCGCGAGAGGATTCGCTGGCGCAATGAAGTTACGCCAGACGTCGTTGTGATGGTTAATCAGGATCTGTGCGTCAGCAGCCGGACGGTTGGCGGTGGTATGGGCATCTTCGGCAACGGTGATGTGATAACCCCGGCTAACGCCGTTCTTGATCGTCGCATCGACGCAGTAATCGGTGGCGCAGCCGCAGATGACAAACTCACGAATGCCCTGCTCCCGCAGCAGCGCCTCAAGCCCGGTGTTGTAGAAGGCATCGCAGGCGGTTTTGGTCACGTAAAGCGCACCAGCAGGCTGATGGAGTTCAGGCAGTAGCGCAAACCCTTCGCTTCCCTCTTCCAACCCCCCGGCCTCGGTATGCTGTATAAAAATCACCGTGTCGGCTGCCTGCGTAAGCTGGTTGATCAGAGAGACACACTTTTCGCGCTGATGACGAGGGGTTTCAAACACCCCGTTCTGCATATCGACAACCATAACCACACGCTTCTCAGACATACCTTCTCCGTAAGATTGAGTGACACTGGTGCCTATCATAAGCCCGATGTCACAAAATGGGAGATGGCTCGCAAGTAAATTGTTCATATTTACCCATGGTTACGTTTTTCTCGCTATCGTTATGCAATTCGGGGCATTGCACGGTACCGATTAGTAGTATAAATACCCATTACTTTCCTCATTCACTTCATGGATGCTTTTCGTTGAAACGTTGTCTGCTCTCTTTTGCCGCGCTGTGTGCGGTGAGCTTTTCTACCGCCCAGGCAGCCCAACCGCTGACGGCTCCCGTTTTAGCTTCAGATATTGCCGATCGCTACGCGAACCTTATCTATTACGGCAGCGGCGCGACCGGTATGGCGATGGTCGTTATCGACGGAAACCAGCGTGTATTTCGCAGCTTTGGCGAAACGCGCCCGGGCAATAACGTTCACCCGCAGCTGGATTCCGTTATCCGCATCGCATCCTTAACCAAGCTGATGACCAGCGAAATGCTGGTGAAACTGCTCGACCAGGGCGTGGTGAAGCTCGACGATCCGCTCAGCAAATACGCGCCGCCAGGCGCCCGGGTCCCCACGTATCAGGGGACGCCGATCCGGCTTGTGAACCTTGCTACCCACACCAGCGCCCTGCCGCGTGAACAGCCAGGCGGCGCGGCGCATCGTGACGTGTTTGTCTGGCCAACGCGCGACCAGCGCTGGAGCTATCTGAGTACCGCCACGCTGAAGGCGGCGCCGGGCTCGCAGGCCTCTTATTCAAACCTTGCGTTCGACCTGCTGGCGGATGCCCTTTCAACGGCGGCTGGCAAACCCTACACCCAGCTGTTTGAAGAGCAGATCACCCGTCCGCTCGGCATGAAAGACACCACGTTTACCCCGTCCCCGGACCAGTGCCGTCGCCTGATGGTGGCGGAGAAAGGCGCCAGCCCCTGTAATAACACGCTGGCGGCCGTGGGCAGCGGCGGGGTTTACTCCACGCCTGGCGACATGATGCGCTGGATGCAGCAGTTCCTTTCTTCGGATTTCTACTCTCGCAGCAGCCAGGCCGACCGTATGCAGACCCTGATTTATCAGCGTACTCAGCTGCATCGGGTCATCGGGATGGACGTGCCGGGTAAAGCCGATGCGCTCGGCATGGGCTGGGTCTATATGGCACCGAAAAATGGCCGGCCGGGGATTATTCAGAAAACCGGCGGCGGCGGCGGATTCATCACCTATATGGCTATGATTCCGCAGTCGAACGTGGGCGCGTTTGTGGTGGTCACTCGCTCCCCACATACGCGTTTCGTCAATATGAGCGACGGTGTTAATAACCTGGTGGCGGAATTGAGTGCCAATAAAGCCCAGGTGCTTACCGCATCCAACTGAGATTAATATTCCGTGGGCAAGCGGTTGATGCTGACCAGCTTGCCCCGGCTCATATTGATATAATTTCCCTGTCGCAGGGCGGCCAGAACTTCGGCAACAACAGAACGTGAAATGCGTGTGCTTTGCTGAATATGATTCATCACACCGATTTTTGAACGCAGCGTTTCATCCCACTCGGCCATATTAAGCAGCATCGCGCGGATCTGGTGATAGGAGTTATTGCCAACCAGCTGCTTATCGCGCTTCTCAAGAATGTAATTTATCCAGGATAACCAGCTGAAGGCCTCTTTCCACAGTGAAAATTGCTGGATTTGTTGTCGGGTCGTTTCTGTGGATAAATAAAAACCGGTACAGGCCGTTTTAGCAATCACTCTGTATTCCTGTGAATGATTAATCATCACCGTAGCCAGACCAAAAATAAAGGGGGCAGTCGCAATCCCCACCAGAAGTTCATCAGAAGGGCGATAGATCTCAATAACGCCGGTTTGTAATACGATCGTGCGAGGCTCATTCGATTCGCCCGACGTAATTAATTGTTGGGGTGCACATGTAAAAGGGGTACTGGCTGCTATTAACCCCTGTTCGAGCCGGCGTAATTCAGAAAGTGGTTTCGCATTAACGTTCATGCAGACCTCAAGTCATCCGTATTTGTCGGTTCAATATTATTTTTATTGCTTCGCTAAAAAGCGGAGGAGATACCCCCTCCCCCGCTTTATTCATTACCAGGTATATTTCACACCCAGGTTTGCGCCCCAGTTCTGGTCAACGTCGCCGCCGCCAAGATATGTGGCATCCGTGTAAGCGCTGAAGTTCTTCGTGAAGCTGAACTGGGTGCCCAGCCCAACACGAACAGCTGAACCTTTCACGCCGTTATCAATGCTGTCACCGTTAATATCGGCATTGTTATCGGCGTCGTCATAAACCCAGGCCAGTTTGAAGTAAGGGGTCAGAGCCTGATCGCCGCCATAGTTGAAGGTGTAACCCGTATCAACACCGAGTTCATAACGCAGGCTATCGTATGATTGTCCATCCATGCGCATGTCATTGCTGAGGCGATAATCATCGCCTGACTGGAACAGACCCGATACGGCTGCGTATGGCGTTACGTAGCCAGAGAGGTTTGGCTTCCAGTCATAGCCCAGCTTCAGACCAAAGCCAACAGCGTCACTGGTGGTATTGCCGTCAACATACTGACCGTTGCTCATGTTAGCGGAGAGATCGTTGTTGAAGCGGGTGTAGCTCAGGGAGCTGTCGAGGAAAAGATCGTTCATGAACTTCGCTGACGCGTAGATCATCGCCGTCTGGCTATCCTGATCGACCTGACCGGTACGATCGCTGATATCGCCCTTCGCGAAACCTGCCGCACCACCGACGATCCACTTCGCGTTATTACCGTCAATCTGGGTATCCAGACCCACCATAATACCGCTCACGTCCTGATCGTAGCTGATAACGCCGTTGTCACCGTCGAAGTTGCCGCCGAAGTAGCTCACCCACGCCCCGCCGTTATCCGCCAGGCCGTGACGGCTGTTGGTCAGACGCGCACCTACGGTATCCTGCTGCAGATTCCAGATATTGGTATTAGCAGAAGGGATGCTCAGCGCCATATTGGCATAGTCGGTCAGTTCTTTCTGCTGCAGAACGACGGTGTCACCCTGCTGCTGCGCCTGGTAGGTATAAGCACCTAAATCGGCTTTGTTTGCGGCAGTAAAGCTGGCCGCCGTATCCGCGTTATTGTCATAGACACGGACAATCTCTTTATTTTTGTAATCAGCGACGGAACCTGCTCCGGTCGCGTCGTCGATACGGACTTTATAGTTGCCTGCGACGTCACCGTTCACCGCCAGATGGCCGTCAGAGTGAATGGCCACTACGCCGTAGTCATAATCGGCGCTGCGCTTGTCGTTAGTGATATAGCGTGCGTTGTTCAGATCGCTGTTCAGCACGTAATCGCGGCTGGCAACATTCAGCACGCCGCCATCGGTCAGAACCATAGTGTGCGTATCAACCTGGCCCAGACCCAGCGCCAGCTCTGCACCGTTATCCACGGTGATGGTGTTGGCATACAGCTCGGCCGTTTCTTCCGTCAGTGCCGCACGGCTATCGCTGTCCAGATACAGATGGTCGGTGGCCACGCCGCCGTTGTCGCCGATGTTCAATGAGGAAGCATTGGTCAGAGTGATGGTATCCGCCAGCAGGCCTGAGTTTTCAACATTGACCTGAGACTGGTTGTTTACCGTCAGCGTGTCAATGTTTGACATCTTGCGGGTATCCCACTCGGAGCCGTTATCCAGCGCAATGTTAAACAGACCGCTCTGATACACCGCTTCACCCGCAACATGTGCGTTGCTGTCATAGGTGGAATCCGGCCAAATGCTGTTCGGGGACAGCGTGCGCCAGTCTACGTTGCTGTAGCCCTGGCCATACATCTGCGTCGTGCCGATAGCCTCAACGCTGGACTGCGCAGCACCGACCCATTTGCTGCCGTTGGTCAGGGTGACATCCAGCTTATCGGTGCCGTCCCAGCCGTTGGTGGTAGGGTTATAGACGCCGTCTTCGGTGGTATCGGTTGCCGGATCGCCGTTCGGGTAGAAGTTGTTGTCGAAGGTGCTGGAGAACAGGATGTCGCCCGTAACGGTGGAGTGATCGAACGTGGCAGCGGTCTGCATCGCGTTATCAGACGCGCTGGCGGTAACAATCAGCGCGGCATCATCTGCCCCTGTCGCGTCGGTTTCACTATAGTCGCTCGGCTTCGCGGTCTGACCGTAGAATCCGCTGGTACCTAAATCGCGGTACGCACCGGAAGTCAGTACCGAATCTTTTACCAGTAGCGTGTCGGTAAAGACCTTGCTGCTGTTGGCTACGCCTTCAACGCCGTCGTACGGGGTATTATCCCGTTCCTGATACCCCTGCGTCAGGGTAATCCCCGCGACGTGAGAATTATTCTGGATAACAATATCTGATTCCACATCCAGGGTAATCGCATTACCCATATCATAGGTATCCAGATAGTGTCTTTCCGTATTTTCCCCATTCACGACATCATACGCATAATGTTCATACGTATCGTTAATGGTGGAATTATCAACGGTCAGGCTAAACCGATCGTATTGAGCATGTTGGGTGCCGTCGGCATCCAGACCATCAGCACAGGTGGCGGTCATACACTGAGAGGTAATCATGCCATTAATGGTGCTGTTGGAAATACTCAACGCATTCGCCCGACCATTGATGCCATCATCGAGATAGTACGTTGAAATAACACCATTCACGGTGGATTTATTAATCACCGGGTAAATATCACCATCGTGGATGGCATCTGAGAAATCCCAGTCGGCATAGCCATAATACCAGGGAGTGGTCGCTGTATTATCGTATCCGAAGGTATTATATGTCGTACCGGAAATATCCTTCGCATTGGCCTGAGAAGCGATAGCCAGGGTGCAGGCTAATGCAAGTTGAGATACAACGAGTTTCTTTTTCCATGTTTGCATTGGGTCATCCCTCCTCAGGGACGTAAGCAAGTTTGTCCATCAATGAATTTGCAATATTTAATTGCGGAGGGAATTATGCAGTTTCATTTCGAAAAGGTTCAATGAATGTTTCCATTAAGTCCGCATTCAGACAAAAAACAGATTCAGACCACAACGCACAGGGCGTCATAAAATAAATATTATAAAAACAAAATGTTAATGCACGGGCAAAGCAATCAGGGAAATATCATAAAAAATAATAAATCATTTTTAATGATACATTCATTTCCATATAGAAATAACACAAATATCTCATTCTTCTCTCAGCGTTATACTGTCCTGCATTATATATTATTGGTAACAGGCAAACTCTTCTGCTGCATTTCGCAAAAGCAAAATGCCCACTTTAGTAAAACACCCGTCGCCACTTTGAGGTACACTAGCCCTCTTTGTTCCACAAACATCAGGCATACCATGACCGATTTAATTGCACGTCCCCGCCGTCTGCGTAAGTCACCTGCACTGCGCGCTATGTTTGAAGAGACAACCCTGACCTTAAACGATCTGGTGTTGCCGATTTTTGTTGAAGAAGAGATCGATGACTACAAAGCCATCGAGGCCATGCCGGGCGTCATGCGCATTCCGGAGAAATATCTGGCGCGTGAGATCGAACGTATCGCCAACGCGGGGATCCGCTCGGTGATGACCTTCGGCATCTCCCATCATACCGACGCCACCGGCAGCGACGCGTGGAAGGAAGATGGCCTCGTCGCCCGCATGTCCCGCATCTGCAAAGAGACGGTGCCGGAAATGGTGGTGATGTCCGACACCTGTTTCTGTGAATATACCTCTCACGGCCACTGCGGCGTGCTGTGCGATCACGGCGTGGATAACGATGCCACCCTGCTGAACCTCGGCAAGCAGGCGGTCGTCGCGGCCGCTGCGGGTGCGGACTTCATCGCACCGTCTGCGGCGATGGACGGACAGGTTCAGGCGATTCGTCAGGCGCTGGACGCGGCCGGTTTCACCGACACCGCCATCATGTCCTACTCCACCAAATTTGCCTCCTCCTTCTACGGCCCGTTCCGTGAAGCAGCCGGCACGGCGCTGAAGGGCGATCGTAAAACCTATCAGATGAACCCGCTGAACCGCCGCGAAGCGATTCGTGAATCCCTGCTCGATGAAGCCCAGGGCGCAGACTGCCTGATGGTAAAACCGGCTGGCGCATACCTTGATATCCTGCGCGACATCCGCGAACGCACCGAGCTGCCGCTGGGCGCTTACCAGGTGAGCGGCGAGTACGCAATGATCAAGTTCGCCGCGCTGGCAGGGGCGATCGACGAAGAGAAAGTGATCCTTGAAAGCCTGGGTGCGATCAAACGCGCCGGCGCGGATCTGATCTTCAGCTACTTCGCCCTGGATCTGGCCGAGAAGAAAATTCTGCGTTAATCCGCTTTAGCGCCGGGTGGCGGCTTCGCCTTACCCGGCCTGCTCTCTGCTCAAATCTTCACCCAACTGCAATACAATCGACATCTGCGCCTTCTACTGTCTTCGCAAGACGGCAGGAGGAGTGACCATGTTTAGCCTCGATAGCGTTCTCGACGATCTTTGGCCTCAGGCGAGGCCCGCACCCTGGCAAAAAAGTCTGTTAAAAAGACTGTTCTACGAAGACGAGTTTCAGCAGTTTGCCGCCGCCCACCGCCATCTAAAAGGACTGGATATGGTGGAGCAGGTTCTGGAACACCTTGATATTCTCTGCACCGTTTCCGCCCGCGATCTCGAACAAATCCCCGAACATGGCCCGCTGGTCATTATTGCCAACCACCCGACGGGTACGCTGGACGGTCTGGCGTTGCTGTACGCCGTCTCCCGCGTGCGGCGCGACGTTAAAGTCGTGACCAACCGGATGCTGACCCACCTTGAGCCCCTCAGCTCGCTGTTTATTCCGGTGGACAATATGGGTGGCAGGACGGCGAAGTCGTCGCTGGTGCAGATGGAACAGCACCTGCAAAACGCGGGCGTACTGATCTTCTTCCCGGCAGGCGAAGTGTCCCGCCCCACGCGCAAAGGCATTCGCGATAAGAAATGGCACTCTGGCTTTATCAAACTCGCCGGCAAGCTGCGCGTCCCGCTGCTGCCGGTGCATATTCAGGCGCACAACAGCCTGCTCTTTTACGCCAGCACGCTGGTCTCTCCGACGCTGTCGATGCTGCTGCTGATGCAGCAGATGTTCCGCCGCCGTCACAGCCAGCTGCCGATTAAAATCGGCCAGCAGATTGCGTGGCATCACTGGCACAGCGCCACCCTTTCGTCGCGTGAGATGGCCGAGCAGTGCCGTCAGCACGTGATGCGTCTTGGCAAGGGAGTGCCCGGCGTCTTTAAAACCCAGTGCGCGATTGCCCGTCCGGAAGACCGGGCCACTTTGAAGCGCGCGCTGGCGCAGGCCGAATCTCTGGGCAAAACCAGCGACGGTAAAACCATCTATCTTTGGCAGCGCAACGGTCAGGAAGACGCCCCGCTGCTGCGCGAGCTGGGCCGCCTGCGCGAGATTGCTTTTCGCGCGGTGGAGGAAGGGAGCGGCAAACGCCGGGACACCGACAGCTACGACGATGATTATCTGCACCTGATCCTGTGGGATGAGGACGATCTGGAGATCGTCGGCGCGTATCGCTTTATGCCGACGGCCATGCAGATCGAAAAGCGCGGCGTTGAGGGGTTGTACAGCTATAGCCTGTTCCACTACGACGACAAAATGCAGGACGTGCTGGAACACGGCATTGAGCTGGGGCGCAGCTTTATTCAGCCGCGCTACTGGGGACGCCGCGGCCTGGACTATTTATGGTCCGGCATTGGGGCGTATCTGGCGCGTTATCCGCACTACCGCTACCTGTTTGGCCCGGTCTCGATTTCCGGCGGCTTACCGCCTGCCGCGCGGGATCTGCTGGTCGCCTTTTACCGCCTGTGGTTCCCGGCGACGCATCCGCTCGCCGCCTCGCGCCAGCCCTATCCCGCATCCCTGCCGGACGTGCTGGCGCAGTTTGGCGGCGTGGATTACGTGGACGATCTGACGAAGCTGAAATCCATGCTCGGCAATCTTGGCTGCGGCATTCCGCCGCTTTACAAGCAATATTCCGAGCTGTGCGAGCCCGGCGGCGTGCAGTTTATTGATTTTGGCAGCGACCCGGCGTTCAACAACTGCGTTGACGGCCTGGTGCTGGTGGATTTGTGTTACCTGAAGGCGAACCGCTATCAGCGGTATATTGAGGCGCACCTTTAAATGTGCGGTATTTTGTAGGCCGGGTAAGGCGTAGCCGCCACCCGGCAATTGTGCACCGTTTTCGCCGGGTGGCGCTGCGCTTACCCGGCCTACAGATACTACAGGATCAGGGGCGGTAAAACGGCTTATCGCCCAAAATTGTCGCCCGCTGCATAATCCGGCGCTGCGGCAGATAGTCCGCATTGGCATAATGCTGCGTCACGCGGTTATCCCAGATCGCCAGATCGTTTTCCTGCCAGCGCCAGCGCACCTGAAACTCCGGCTTGGTGATATGCGCGAACAGGAAACCTAACAGCGCCTCACTCTCTTTTTCCGTCACGTCCACGATGCGCGTGGTGAACCCTTCGTTGACGAACAGCGCCTGCTTGCCCGTCACCGGATGGGTCCGCACCACCGGGTGCAGCAGCGGAGGATGTTTCGCCACCGCCTCCTGCCAGCGCTGATGCTCCTCTTCCGTTTTACGGTACTTGTACTCCTGGAACGATTTTTTGAAGTCGTGCTCCGCCCGTAGCCCGCTCAGGAGCACCCGGAGCGGTGCGGAAAGCGCCTCATATGCCGCAATCCCGCTGGCCCACAGCGTATCCCCGCCCGTCTCCGGCAGCCGTTTCGCCGCCAGAATCGCCCCGGCGGGAGGCGTCTCGATAAAGGTCACGTCGGTGTGCCAGTTGTCGTTATCCGGTGGGTTATCGTTGTGGGTGTCGAGGACGATAATCTCCTCCACCCCTTCCGCATGCGGATAGACCGGGTGGATATGCAGATCGCCAAACCGCAGGGCCAGCGCGCGCTGCTGCTGCGGGGTGATCGCCTGTTCGCGCAGGAACACCACCTGATGACGCAGCACCGCGTGGTACAGCTGCTCGAACTGGTTATCGCTCAGCGGACGGGTCACATCCAGGCCCGATACCTGTGCGCCAATGTACGGCCCCAGCGGGGTAATGGTCAGACGTTCACTCATTGTATTTCTCCATGCCAGGGCGTCAGGCGGCGCTGTAACGCGCGCAGCCCCAGTTCTAATCCGAAGGCGATCGCGGCAATGACCGCAATCCCTGCCAGCACCACGTCAGTCGCCAGGAACTCACCCGCCGACTGCACCATAAACCCTAACCCTCGCGTGGCGGCAATCAGCTCAGCCGCCACCAGCGTGGACCAGCCCACGCCGAGGCCGATGCGCAGCCCGGTTAAAATCTCCGGCAGTGCGCCCGGTAAAATCACGAACAGCAGCACCTGCGTGCGGCTGGCTCCCAGCGACTGCGCCGCGCGGATCCGCACCTGCTGGGCGCTCTTCACGCCCGCCAGCGCCGACATGGCAACCGGGGCGAAAATCGCCAGATAAATCAGCAGGATTTTTGACGTTTCACCGATGCCGAACCAGATCACCATCAGCGGCAGATAGGCAAGCGGCGGGACCGGGCGGTAAAGCTCAATCAGCGGGTCGAGGATGCCTCGCACCGTCGGGCTCAGCCCCATCGCAATCCCCACGGGAATGCCGATAATCACCGCCGCCAGCAGCGCCACCAGAATGCGCGCCAGGCTGGCACCTAAGTGCTGCCAGAGCGTGGCATCCATAAAGCCCTGCGGCCCGGCGATGGTAATGAGTTTGGCCAGCACCTGTCCCGGCGGCGGCAGAAACAGCGGGCTGACCCACTGCAGGGCAGCAACTGCCCACCACACCGCCAGCAGCATCAGCAGCGTACCGACGCTCAACGTGATTTGACGTGAGAAAGGCCAGCGCAGCGCCAGACGCGTGCGGCGCGTTTTTTCACTGAAGACGATGCTCATGAGAAGGCCTCCCGCTGTTCAAACACGCGGCTTAAAACGTACTCACGCTGTTCGATAAACAGCGGATCGGATTTGATGCTGCGTACGGGTTCCCCCGCGACGTAGCGGCGGGCGAAATCCAGCGGCAAACGCTCCAGTACGCGGCCCGGCCCCGGCGAGAGCAGCACCAGCTCGGTGGCCATAAACACCGCCTCTTCGATATCGTGGGTAATCAACAGCACCTGCTTGCCCGTCTCATGCCACAGGCGCAGCAGCAGGGTTTGCATCTGCTCGCGGGTGAAGGCATCCAGCGCCCCGAACGGCTCGTCCAGCAGCAACAGCTGCGGATTCGCGGCCAGCGCGCGGGCAATCCCGACACGCTGCCGTTGGCCGCCGGAAAGCTGCCAGATATAGCGTTTTTCCGCGCCTTCCAGCCCCACTTTTTTCAGCATCGCCCGCGCGGTTTCCAGCCGCTGTTCACGATGGATGCCCGCAAGCTGCAGCCCAAACGCCACGTTTTCCTGCACGTTGCGCCAGGGGAGCAGGCCTTCATTCTGGAAGACCACGCCGCGCTCGGCGCCGGGGCCCTCCACCTTTTTGCCTTCCAGTTGAATGGTGCCATGCTGATAAGGGACAAACCCGGCGATGAGATTCAGCAGCGTGGTTTTTCCGCACCCGGACGGCCCCAGCACAACCAGCAGCTCACCGTTGTCCAGCGTCAGGTTGATGTCCTGTAAGGCGGGTTTACCACCGTAATCGGCAGACAGATTTGTAATATTCAGCATGACGAACTCCTTATTTCACAAAACGATCGGTCACGTACTGGCTGTAATCCGCCGCTACCGCGGGCACTTTGCCCTGCTCCTTCAGGAAGGTGGCGGTATCCACAATCGCTTTGTTTACCGGCCCGGTCAGCTGCTGCACCTGCTGCGCGGGCGTCAGATAGGTATTGCCCTTCACCAGCCCCGGCACGTCCGCTTCCGGCACGCCGCTCAGGCGGGAGAGTTTTTCCAGGTTGGCGGGCTGCTTCAGCCATTCATCCGGGTTACTGATGTACGGCTGCTGGGCGTCAATCGCGCTTTTCGCGAAGGCTTTCACCACCTCAGGATGTTTCTCGGCGAAGTCTTTGCGCACGACCCACACGTCGAGGGTCGGCGCGCCCCACTGGCCCACTTTTTCGGAGTCGGTCAGCACGGTGCCGTCTTTTTCCAGCTCGTTCACCGCAGGCGCCCACACATAGGCCCCGTCAATGTCGCCGCGCTGCCAGGCCGCGATAATCGCCGGCGGCTGGAGGTTGATGATTTGAACCTGACCCGGCTTGATGCCCCAGTGTTTCAGCGCCGCCAGCAGGCTGTAGTGGGTGGTGGAGATAAACGGCACGGCGATGCGTTTGCCGATCAGGTCTTCCGGTTTGGTGATGTTTTTCTTCACCACCAGCGCTTCAGAGTTACCGAGCTGCGAGGCGAGCAGGAACACCTCAATCGGCACCTGCTGGCTGGCCGCAACCGCCAGCGGGCTGGAACCGATATTGCCGATCTGCACGTCGCCGGAGGCTAACGCACGCACCACGGACGCGCCGCTGTCGAACTTGCGCCAGTCGACCTTCGCGCCGCTCTCTTTGGCAAAGGTGTTATCCGCCTGCGCGACTTTCGCCGGTTCCGCAGAAGTTTGATACGCGACGGTGACGTCCACCGCCTGCGCCTGAAATGCCCACAGCGCCAGTGCGCCGAGTAGTGTGATTCGCGATGAAATTGCCATAGTGCCTGCTCCCCTTGTTGTTATGAGGGCAGTATTTCCAACGCGGGAATTTTGATAAAGGAATAAAAATGAATCGCTCATAACGATTCGTTTTTAGATAAAAAGCGGGAAAGGATAGTTGGTTTTGTGCGTTTGTTTATGCCGGGTGGCGCTGCGCTTATCCGGCCTACACATTGTGCGATCCGTAGGCCGGGTAAGGCGCAGCCGCCACCCGGCAAAAAACTCAGCGCTTCGCGTTAAGCTCAGCAATATCCTTCGGCGTGGTGCGACAGCAGCCACCAATCAGCTTCGCTCCGGCGTCCAGCCACTGGGGCAGATAGCCCGCCAGCGTCTCGCACGCTTCGCCGTGGTGGTGCCAGGTTTTGGTCACCGCATCATAATGCTCGCCTGAGTTCGGGTAGACCACCAGCGGCAGCGACGTCAGGCTCTGCAGGTGCTTAAGCGCCGCCGTGGTATTTTCCAGCGCGATGCAGTTAATGCCCAGCGCGACGATATGCGGAGAGTCGGCCAGCACGCTGACCACGTCACGCAGCGGCGTGCCGTCGCTCAGGTGCTCGCTATCCCGCAGGGTAAAGGAGAACCACGCCCGGGCGCGGGGATACACGGCCAGAAGGGCCGCCAGCGCCTTAATCTCGGCAAAAGACGGCAGCGTTTCGCAGGCCAGCAGGTCAGCGCCCGCATCCAGCAGCGCTTCCACGCGCGGGCGGTGGAAGGCAGTAAACTCCTCAGCGCTGCGCACGTAGTCACCGCGATACTCTGAGCCATCCGCCAGATAGGCACCATACGGCCCAACGGAGCCCGCCACCAGCAGCGTGCCCGCATGCGGGT
Source organism: Enterobacter cloacae complex sp. 2024EL-00227 (assembly GCF_043945315.1). Taxonomy (NCBI): domain Bacteria; kingdom Pseudomonadati; phylum Pseudomonadota; class Gammaproteobacteria; order Enterobacterales; family Enterobacteriaceae; genus Enterobacter; species Enterobacter cloacae complex sp. 2024EL-00227. The sequence goes on along the minus strand of NZ_JBIMQP010000006.1, from coordinate 63,610 downwards.
TTTCGGCCAGATACGCTTCACGCGCCTTTCGCGCCAGCTCCACGCTTCTGCCAATTAGCGTTCGGGACTGCGCCTCGTCCAGGCCGCGCGCCGCAAAGCCCGCAGGCGTGGCCTGGTAACTGGCGGTGATCGCCACCTGCGCGCCCGCGCGGTAGTAATCAAGGTGCACTTCACGGATAAGCTCCGGGTTTTCCATCAGCACTTTGGCAGACCAGAGGCTGTCTGCCAGGTTACAGCCGCGCGCTTCCAGCTCCGTCGCCATCGCGCCATCCAGCACCACAAACGGCTGCTTTTCAAGGAGGGCGGTAAGCGGATTATTCTGCGACATGTTCAGGCTCCTGCGATGTCATATTTCGGGTCAGGTAGTAGGCACCATAACACAGGGCGACAAACGGGATCCCGCAATAAAGGGCAATGCGCTGGCTTGGGTCAAACCACAGGCCGACGCAGGCCACCACGCAGAGGATAAAACCGAGCACCGGCACCAGCGGATACCACGGCGCGCGGTACTGCAGCGCAGAGAGCGGCTGGCCGGACTGCAGATGGCGACGACGGAAGACGAAGTGCGACGCACAGATGCTGATCCAGACGGCTACCACCGCAAAGCCAGAAATCGCCGAGAGCGCGACAAATACCGTGTCCGGTGCCACGACGCTTGAGAACAGCGCCAGCACGCCGCCGAGCATAGAAACCGAGAGCGCCGTCAGCGGCACGCCGTTTTTGTTCACGCGGGCAAAGCAGCGCGGGAGCGTTTTCTCGTTAGAGAGCGACCACAGCATGCGCCCGGAGGCGTACAGCCCGGAGTTCGCCGCCGAAAGGATCGCCGTCAGGATCACGAAGTTAAAAATATCCGCCGCGTAAGGAATACCGACCTTTTCAAACACCAGCACGAACGGGCTCTTTTCCACGCCCGCCTGCTGCATCGGGATCAGCGCCGCCAGCACAAACACGGTGCCGATAAAGAAGATGATCAGGCGCGCAATGGTAGTGCGGATCGCGACCGGAATCACCTTGTGCGGATTTTCAGTTTCCCCCGCCGCAATACCGATGAGTTCGGTCCCGGAGAAGGCAAAGTTCACCGCCACCATGGTCATCAGGATCGGCAGGCCGCCGTGCGGGAACCAGCCCTCGGCGGTGATGTTGCTTAAGCCCGGCGCGGGGGAACCGTCCTGCATCGGGATAAAGCCAAAGACCGCCGCGCCGCCAAGAATAATAAAGGCGATGATGGTGATGACCTTCACCAGGGAGAACCAGAACTCACCTTCCGCAAAGAAGCGCGTGGAAATGACGTTCAGGCCAAAAATCACCACGCAGAAGACCACGCACCACGCCCAGACGGGCACCTGCGGGAACCAGTACTGCATGCAGAAGCCCGCGGCGGTAAAGCTCGAACCGAGCGCCACCGTCCAGGTGAGCCAGTAGAGCCACGCCACGGTGTAGCCCGTCGCCGGGCCAAGATAACGCGCGGCATAGACGTGGAACGCGCCGGTTTCCGGCATCGCCACGGAGAGTTCGCCCAGACACTGCATCACCAGCCAGACCACCAGCGCACCTATGAGGTACGCCAGCAGCGTGCCCGCCGCCCCGGTCGTGGAAATGATGTAGCCGGTATTGAAGAATAACCCTGTCCCAATCACGCCACCCAGCGAGAGCATGATCAGGTGGCGTGTTTTCATGGTGCGCTTAAGCTGCCCATTTTCTTGTTGTGTTTGCATATTACCTTCTATACGTATGGACATCTAAACATCCAAAGAAGGTGTGTTATACCGCGATTGTTAATAAAAAGCTAGATGACCAGACGCAAACGGGCGCGCCGCGCGCTGAGTCTGGGGTGGGTTGTGAGGATCACATAGAGAATCGGACGCCAGGCCATAAGCACCTCCGCAAGCAGATACTTACAGCATGGTGCGGGAAAAGTCGATCTTCGGTCAGTCGAAAGTGGTATCCGTAAAGCGCGAAGTCATACCGTAACACTCCCCGTAGGACGGGTAAGGCGCAGCCGCCACCCGGCGCAAGGTTGGTAATTCTCACAATCAGTTCTATAGTCGTCACAGTTTCTAAGTAACCAGGACTGACTGATGCGCTTTAACGGACTGACTAAAGGTTTCTTTATTTTCATTCTCGCCCTTGTGACCTGGGCCTTCTTCGACGTGCTGTCGCCCTACTTCTCCGCGATACTGTGGGCCGCCATTCTGACCGTTATCTTCAATCCGGTAAAAAACAAGCTGCGCGCCGCGCTGGGGGATCGCAACGGGCTGGCCTCGCTGTTGACCATCGGTATTATCTGTCTGATCGTCTTTATTCCGCTGATGGTGATCCTCTCCTCGCTCGCCATTGAGCTGAACGTGGTTTACACCAAACTGCAGGAGAACAATACCCAGTTCCCGGAAGTGGTGGCGAGCATCTTCAACCACCTGCCTGACTGGGCCAGCGGCTTCCTCGCGGATCACAACCTGACCAACGCGGCGCAGATCCAGAAAAAACTCTCCGACGTCGCGCTGCAGGGCGGACAGTATCTGGCGGGCAGCGCGTTCCTGATCGGCAAAGGCACGTTTGGCTTTGCGATTAGCTTCGGCATCATGCTGTATCTGCTGTTCTTCCTGCTGAAAGACGGCCCGTATCTGGTACGCCAGATCCTCGACTCCCTGCCCCTGTCCGATTTTGCCAAGCAGCATCTGTTCGCCAAATTCGTCGGCGTGTCGCGCGCCACGGTAAAAGGGACGGCGGCGGTGGCCGTTGTTCAGGGCATCCTCGGCGGGATTGCCTTTGCCATTGCCGGTATCGACGGCAGCGTGCTCTGGGGCGCACTGATGGCGTTCCTTTCCCTCGTGCCCGCCATCGGCTCGGCGATTGTCTGGGTGCCTGCAGCTATCTTCCTGTTCGCCACGCACCAGATCTGGCAGGGGCTGTTTATTGTCGGCTTCTTCGTGATCGTCGTCGGGCTGGTGGACAACATCCTGCGCCCGCTGCTGGTGGGGAAAGACACCAAAATGCCGGACTACCTGATTCTGATCTCCACCCTCGGCGGCATGGAGCTGTACGGCATTAACGGCTTTGTGATTGGGCCGCTCATCGCCGCGCTGTTTATCGCCTGCTGGAACCTCTTCTCCGGACGCGATCACGAAGGTAACGCCGAAGAGCTGGACGCGGATTTCATCGAAGAAGGAAAAAATCCTCCAGATTTGTAAGGACGTGACGATAAAGACCACACCAGGCGGCGCCGTGCCGCCTTTTTTTTCGCCTTAAATCAGACGTTTTCTATAATTTGAAGAACGCCATCCTACTCATGTCGTAAAAGGATCATCTGGTGCGAATCGCGACGATAACAAACTGGGCCTATGGGGCCACGGTCTGCCTGACCATCGCCTCCGGCATCATCATGCTGATGGCGTCCAGTGCGGATACCCTCGAGCGTCAGGCCGTTGAACAACGGCAGAAATTTGATCAGCTGACGGAAGATATCGAAACCGATATCTGGGCGCAGTCTGATTTAGCGCGGCTGTACGCCATTAAAAAAGATCCTCAGGTGCTCAAGGAATATAACCAGACAGAAAACAGCCTGAAGCGCATCGAGCTTCGGCTGGAAAAGCTGCAGGATAACGGCGCATCGGATGAAGAACTGGCCCTGCTGCATGAAGGAATAAAGATCGTCGATGAGCTGCAGGACGAGCAGCAAACCGCCCTCGAAAGCCTGGAACGCGGTGAAGACGCCCAGGCCGTAGCCTTGCTCTATGGCCAGCCCTATGAGCAGGAGCTTGAGCGCGCGCAGAATCAGCTCGATCACTTCCGCCAGATACTCGACAAGCGCGTCATCGCAGCCGTTCAGGAGGCGACCAAAAAATCGAAAGCGCTGCGTACCGCCTCTGAGCTGACGGTCGGCCTGACCGCCCTGCTGTTCCTGTTTGTGCTCGGCTTTATATTAAAACGCCGCGTGCTGCGCCCCGTGGTCCGCCTGAGCGACGTGGTGCACCGCCTGGCATCCCAGGATTACGCGGTTGAAACGCCCAATTTCAACCAGATCGATGAGATAGGCGATATGGCTCAGGCCATCAGCATCTTCCGTGAAAACGGCCTGGCGCGTCAGCGTCTGGAAAAAGAGCGCGATGCCGACTGGGCCATCCGCGAGCTGCTGGCGCGCATGACCCAGCGGCTGCAGGGGTGTGAGAACTTTAACGATGTGATTAACGTGGCGGAGCTGTTTGCCCCCAATATCGCGCCGGGGATCGCGGGCCGGCTCTACGTCCTTGACCGCGAGCCGTGGCAGATGCGCTGCGTCGCGCAATGGCTTTCGCCGGTGGGTGAAGAGACGACGTTCCACCCGGACGAGTGCTGGGCCGTGCGTCGCGGGCAGAGTCACCCGCCGGTGAACGGCGAGCCGGATATTGCCTGCTACCATCTTCCGGCATCCCAGGCGGAAAGCGCGCTTTGCGTGCCGCTTATCGCTCAGGGTGAGGCCATTGGCCTGCTCTCCTTCCAGAATATTACAGCGGACAATGCACCTTCCCGCGCGTATCTGGAGCTGATGGCCGAGGCGCTCGGGCTGGCGCTGGCCAACCAGCGTCTGCGCGACGCGTTGCTGGAAAAAGCGTTGTTTGACCCGCTCACCGGCCTGCGTAACCGTCATCATCTGGAAGATACGCTGCAAACCCAAACGGCACAGGCGATACGCACCAGCGTGCCGTTAAGCTGCATGATGATTGATATCGACCACTTCAAGAGCATTAATGACCGTTTCGGCCATGAAGCGGGCGATCTGGTGATCAAAAGCGTGGCGTCAATTGTTCAGCGCGCCGCACATGACAACGGGCTGGCATTCCGCTACGGGGGCGAGGAGTTTCTGGTGCTGCTTTCAGGTGCCGATGAAGCAGAAGCGTACGCCTGCGCGCAGAAGATTTACACCGGCGTGCATGAGCTGTCGCTTCGCTACGGGCTGACCGAGATTGGGCCGGTGGACGTGTCGATTGGGATTGCCAGCTACCCGCAACATGCCCAGACCGACAACCTGCTGCGCGCTGCGGATGTGGCGCTATACCGGGCAAAAGAGCTGGGACGGGCGCGGATTGTGAGTTTTGGGATGCTGGAGGCGGGGTGACGCTGATTCTCGCGCCCTGACTTTCCCCCGGTTCAGGCGCGCGTGATAGCCCAGAGCACGACAATCCCCAGGGCATTGCTCCGCTTTTCCACATACAGGGTGGTATCGGAATAAACGTTCCCCTGAGGGTTACAGATGCGGATCTCCTTCTTTAATTCCGGCTCGTAGACTTCCGCACCCGAGCAGGTGTGGCGGGTACTGGACTCATACCGGTAAGGTTTGCTCCAGGCCGAATAGTCCCCCTCCAGCAGCCAGGCCGTTGTAAAGACCGCGAACATGGCAACCGGCAGGCTGCAAATAAAGAAGCCGAGGTAGATTTTGACCGCGTCAGCAAGGCGCTTACCTTTCAGTCTCCCCTTTCTGATGAAATAGACCATCGGCACCAGCGCCAGCAGCAACGCCCCACAGGCAAGGTACTGCTCCCCGCGGATCGAAAGGTATGTCACGCGGTAAATGTTGACTGACCAGACCACAAAAGCCGATATCAGTGCTATCCCGCCCGCGATGAGAGGGATCCAAAAGGAAAAACGCGCTTTTTTCATGGTGGACTCGTCCTTGTCATTCTTGTCGGGTCAGAAGGTCAATCATTGCCCGGGTGGCTGCTGTGTATGACCGGATACATAGGTGACAGATCAGACCGGGAACATAGGTAACACTTTTAGTCTATCCGGAGCACACTCTGGGTTTTTCGGTCGTAGTACGCAAGCGTTTTTATGCCGCTTGCGTCTCGATCTTTCAAGGATTAGTCGCGCGTCACCTCAGTAATCAATATCGACAAGCCATTCATGTCATGACTTTTTTTAGCCATCTCACGGTATTTGGTTGGGGAGAGTCCATATTGGTTTGAGAACGCTCTGCTGAAGGTAGACGGCTCTTCATAGCCTAGCATTGTAAATATATGTGAAACAGAGAGCTGCGTGTGTCTGAGCATATGCGCGGCTTTTTCAAGTTTCCGGCTGCGGATATAGAGACCTATACTTATGCCACACTCCTGGCGAAAGTTTCGTTGAATATAAGCCAATGAATAACCGGATTTTCGCGCCACATCCAGAACGGTAATGGGTCTGTATAAATTCGAGTCAATCCAGTGAGTCAGGGACTTAATTACAGTTTCACGATCTTTTAAGAGAGTAAACTTTATACACATAAGTATCCACGAAATTTTATTTACAAGAAGGCCGCTGGCAATGTCATCCAATGACAATTGAAAATAATATTTCCAAAAAGAAAAAATCACCCTAATAATAGGGTGAGAGAATGCTTACTGTATTTTAATGAGATGTCTTTGCAACATCCTCATTTTGTTCAGGACCATACAACTTCATAAACGCATTAACGGAGGCCTGCGCTTTCATGACAATTTCACTTTCGTCAGGCTGATCCTTTCGTGCTTTTAAAAGCAAGGGTTCAAGGATACCGGCCTGGAGAAGAGAGCGAAAATACTCAGCGGCCAGCACTGGGTCATCTTTTCTTAAAATATTTTGATTCATTAAATCGGTGAAAAGCGCCGATACGTTTGAACGAAGTTTTTGCATTCGTTCATAATACAACTCTCCAATTCCCGACCTTCCGGCTTCGGAAATCATTAATCTTTGCAAGTCCACAATATCCGGTGAACAAATATAGCGTAAAAAGGCAACGGCAAATTGCTCGATGACCAGCTGTGGTGATTTTCTGAAAAGGCGCACCTGCCCTGCAGTTTCAATAGTCATGCTCTTAATATACTGTTCTGTTTCAGAAGACATGCATTCTACAAATAGCTCTTCTTTCGAAGAAAAGTGACTGTAAATTGTCGATTTTGAGCCACCCACAATCGCGTTGATCTCAGAGATAGACGTAGCATCAAATCCTTTTTGTCGAAACAGCCCGGATGCAACGTCCAGAATCTGTTGCCGTTTAAGCGCTCTTTTATCCATATGTTTCCTCGGTAGTTTAGGTATTTGGCCGCTCGCCAACACTTTTTGTTATCTGATTTCGGAATCACGTCTGTGAGTAGGGTTCGTAATCGTACCGACGAGTACATTTTTATTTGACGGCGCTCAGAAGTCAAGATATAAATCGTACCGTACTGTACGGTACTGCATTTGGACTACTTGATGAACAGCATGATGAGCGTACTGATGAAAGGTTTTCAGGAGGCACTCCCGAGGTGTCGTATTTCCGGTTCAACCCGGTCCAGGATAGTGATGGGCTGTGTTGTCTTTTCCGCCATCAGCCTGAGCGGATGCGCCATGATCCCCGATCTCGGCACCCCACCGCCTATGAAGACGGTCACACAACTTAAAAGCGATCAGAGTTTCCCACATCAGAACGGCCAGTGGCCGAAAGATGACTGGTGGAAAAAATACGGTGATGAGCAGCTCAACGGACTGATTGATGACGCGCTCAAAAATTCCCCTACGCTTAACATCGCCGACGCTCGCGTGAAGCAAGCGCAGGCGATGACCCAAAGCGCGAGCGGATCGCTTTTCCCCGAGGTCACCGCTAACGCCAGCTTTATGCGGGACAAAATGAGTTACAACTATGTGACGCCTGAAAGCGCAACACCCCAAAACTGGAACAGCTATGGGCGCACCACGCTGGATATGAGCTGGGAAATTGATTTTTGGGGTAAAAACCGCGCGGCGCTCGCGGCTGCAACGTCAGGTGAAATGGCGGCAGTCGCGGAAAAAGCGCAAACAAGACTGGTGCTGTCTTCGTCTGTTGTTACCGTTTACGCGGAGCTGGCGCATTTATACACCGTTCGCGAAACGCTTAACGATACCCTGACGATACGAACCAGTACGCTTGCGTTGTTCCAGCAACGGCATGACGCGGGGCTGGAAGATTTATCCAGCCTTCAACAGGTTGAGACGCGTCAACTCAACGCAAAAGCAAACCTGGTGGCAATAGATGAAGCGATTGCGATCAAAAAACATGCCCTCGCCGCATTGATCGGTGACGGGCCTGACAGGGCGCTGGCCATAACCGCGCCTAAGGCAACGCTTTTAGCGCATGAGGACCTTCCTCCCAATATTGCGTTGGATCTGATTGGTCGCCGTCCCGATATTGTCGCGGCACGTTTACGCGCAGAGGCGGCAGCAGAGAAAATCAAACAGAAAAAAGCCGGTTTTTACCCGAGCGTTAATCTGGTTGCCTTTGCCGGATTCCAGTCATTGGGTATTAACAACCTTACCCGAAGTGGCTCAGCAATTGGCAGCTTTGGCCCGGCAATATCGTTGCCCATATTTAATACGCAACAGCTACAGGGTGATTTGAAATACGCCAGCGGTGAATATGACATTGCGGTGAATGTATATAACGACACGTTAACGAATGCACTTCGTGAAGTGAGCGATGCGCTCACCAGCAGAGCCTCTCTTAAAGACGAGATGCTGTATTCTCAGGCGGCAGTCGCGTCAGCAGAAAAAGCGTATTCGCTCACCAGACAAAGGTATGAAGGAAAAGTTGCTGATTATCTTGACGTCTTATCCTCGGAAGACGAGCTGGTCGCTGCCCGCAGAAAATTAGCCGACGTTAATTCTCGTGCCTTTACGATTGACGTCGCATTAGCGCGCGCATTAGGCGGCGGATATACCTCGAGCAAACAGTGATTATTTAACACCAGGTTAATAACTAAATAGTGGAAAGAAAGGAAATAAAATGAGTCATTCTGCAGCGATTGAAAATCAAAATATTGAATCATCCGATATCAAAAAGAAAAAGAGAAAACGTTTGTTCTCCTGTCTTGCAGTGAGTATTGCGCTTGCTGGTGCAGGCTCTTTTGCCTGGTGGGAATTCGTCGGTTCCCGGTATGTTGAAACCGATAACGCCTATACCGATGTCGAATCAGCCCAACTCTCTTCTGCCGTTACCGGTACGGTAAGCGCCATCCTGGTCACGGATTCCCAGGTGGTAAAAAAAGGCGATGTTCTGATCCAGCTGGATCCCACCGACGCGCAGCTAGCCCTTAATCAGGCGGAAGCAGACCTGAACCTGTCCATTCGGCGAGTAAATGGATATAAGGCCACTGATACAAAGCTCGGCGCAGAAGTTGTGGCTAATGAAAAAGAGCAAAAACGCCTGCTGGCCCAGGTTGATGCCGCAAACGCTGACTTCCAGCGCGCGACGGTTGACCTCAAACGACGCGAGGCGCTCATGCAGACAGGCGCGATTTCAGGCGACGAGCTGACGCGCATTCAAAACGTTTATGCTTCCGCTCTGGCAAACCTGAATGCCGCTAAAGCCGCCGTGGCGCAAGCAGATGCAGCAAAACAGGCGGCGGTGGGTGCAAGACAAGCGAATGCCGTTCTGATTGAGAACGCAGATACCGAGACCAACCCTGAAGTTGTCCTTGCCAGAGCGAAGCGCGATCAGGCCAGACTGGATCTGGAAAGAACCGTAATCCGTTCGCCAGTCGATGGCGTAGTTGCTCGTCGCCAGGTCGAGCTTGGGCAACGTGTACAACCTTCCACACCGTTATTGTCCGTGGTGCCAGTACAGCAAATTCACGTCAATGCCAACTTCAAGGAGGTTCAACTCCAGCATGTGAAAGTGGGACAGAAAGTGGAGCTGGTTAGCGATCTGTATGGCGATAACGTGCTTTTCCATGGAACGGTAGAAGGCTTTGATGGCGGAACCGGCGCAGCGTTTTCAGTTATTCCTGCGCAGAACGCAACGGGTAACTGGATTAAGGTTGTTCAGCGTTTACCCGTACGCATCAAACTCAATGCTGACGAACTTGCAGCACATCCGCTGCGGGTTGGGCTGTCCATGAAAGCGACAGTTAATTTAAAAAGTGAATAACGGAAACCGGGCTATGTCTACATTCGTTATCGATAACCAGCCTCCTTCGCTGAAGGGCGGTATGTTATGGGTGGGTGCCCTGGTTCTTGCAATGGCGAACTTTTTAGCCGTGCTCAACATGACCATTGCAAACGTCACTCAACCCAATATGGCTGGTGCCCTGGGCGCAGGCACCAGCCAGGGCACCTGGATCATCACGGCCTATGCCGTTGCTGAAGCCATTACGGTACCGCTTTCAGGATGGTTAACCACACGGTTTGGCGGCGTGCGCGTTTTCTCCATTTCCGTGTTCATGTTCGGTATTTTTTCATTGCTTTGTGGCCTTTCCACTTCGCTGGGAATGCTGCTGCTGATGCGAGTTTTTCAGGGCATGGCAGGAGGCCCCCTGATGGCCTTATCACAAACGTTACTGCTGCGTATTTTCCCGAAAGAAAAATCCATGCAGGCGACGGGACTATGGGCAATGACCACGTTGCTGGCGCCCGTTATTGGTCCCGTTCTCGGTGGATGGATTTGCGATCATTACAGCTGGTCGTGGGTATTTATCATCAACGTTCCAATGGCCATCGCTTTTTCAGTCGTGGCGTGGTCAGTATTGAAAATCTTCGAAGATGAGCTGGTTAATAACGCTATTGATATCGTTGGGTTTGTTTTACTGGTTATCTGGGTTGGCGCACTGCAAATCATGCTGGATGAAGGGAAAGACCTTGACTGGTTTGCCTCAGAAGAAATATGGGTTCTGGCGATTGTGGCCTGCATAGGTTTTTTGAGTTTCTGTATCTGGGAACTGACCGCTGACCATCCGATTGTCGATATCAGCGTGTTTCGCCATCGCGGTTTCTCGGCCAGTATGTTTGTGCTCGCGCTTGCGTTTGGGTGTTTTTTTGGTCTGAATGTCCTGACGCCTTTGTGGTTACAATATAACTTAGGGTATACAACAACATGGGCCGGGATTGTGGTGGCCTGGGGTGGCCTTCTGCAGGTGGTCTTTTCTCCGGTTGCCGCTAACCTCTCCAACAGAATCGATCCGCGCATTCTTATCTTCTTTGGCTGCGCCTGGCTCGGTCTCGATACCTTCTGGCGCGCCTATGCGACGACCGATATGGACTACTGGTCCATCTGTGTCCCCTTGTTATTCATGGGGGTGGGAATGCCGTTGTACTATGTCCCGATTACGGGCCTTGCAATGGGCTCGGTAGATGAAGCGGAAATGCCCTCGGCAGCCGGGTTAATGAACTTTGTTCGAACGTTATCAGGCGCGTTTGCCACATCGCTGGTGACGACGTCATGGCAAGACCAGCGCTATATTGCGCATGACAGGCTGGCGTCCGTCGTTGACCCGACAGGCGATCTTTCACAGTACATCAACTCGGCGCCTCAGCAAGGTGGGCAGTTTGTTAGGGAGCTTTTTGACAAGATGGTTAACAGCCAAAGCATGATGCTTTCTACGAATAATCTGATGATGTCGATAGGCGTCATATTCTTTATCGCTGCTTTTGCTATTGCTTTAGCACCGAAACCCTCTCGCGTTGTTGATGCCGCATCTGTAGGACATTAATCGTTATTCAGCACAGGGATGTGGGCGTCAAATAAAAGAGAAAATTTGATGGATGAAAAACCAGGACTTTCTGTACAGAAAAAGCGGTGCTTAATATCAGAAATATATTTTTCAATATATAAAAAAGTGGACGCTTCCCAGTGGAAGAAGCGTCCTAAATCAGGCAATTATTCAGACACAGATTGAAACCGTTGACTGACGATCTCATCGATAATATCGCATACTCCCTTCTGTTCATTATTTACATTTTCTGCCATCGCCTACCTGTTTCGCCACTCTTTATCGCTGGGTCACCGACTCGGTCACAACTTCCGACACGATGAGTAAACCGGTCTTTTTTGCAGCGGAAAGGTTTAAACTTTTCGTGATATTCTTTCTTTACGCCCCTTAGTTCCTATACTCGAGCCATATTCGCCACTGTATTAACAGCTGCCACGCGCAATACGTTGCGCATGACAGGTGAAGATATTTTGTTCTGGAAAAACGTCTATGTCGAAACTGGATTTGAGGTCCAAAAAAACCTGGGGCGCGCTGGCAGCGATCGCCGTTGTCGCCGGTACGCTGGCATCTGCTTTTGCATGGACGGCGGGCTGGCTTGGGTCACGCACGGTCAGCCAGGCACTGGTGGGTGAAACACCGAAACCCTTCCCACCGGGTTTTCGTCGCGCGCATGGAAAAGGCATCTGCTTTGCCGGCACCTTTACGCCAAACGGCTCGGCGGATTCCCTTTCAACCTCCCGCCTCTTCTCGCAGCAGGAAGTGCCCGTGGTGGGCCGATTCTCTATTGGTACTGGCGATCCCCATGCCCCGGATAGTACGACCAAAACCCTGAGCATGGCGCTGCTGCTGAAGACAGATGACAAGCAACAATGGCGGATGGCGATGAACAACGAGCCTTTCTTCGCCACGCACAGCCCGGAAGGTTTTCTGGCCTTGCGAAAAGCCACGGCCGTTGATGCGTCCACCGGGAAACCGGATCCGCAGCGTCTCAAAGACTTTTTAAAAGCGTACCCGGAGGCGGAGAAATACCTTAAATGGGCGGCACAAAAACCCGCCCCCGGCAGCTTCGCGGGCGCGACGTTTTACAGCATTAACGCCTTTTACCTTGTGAACGCGCAGGGGGAACGTCAAGCCGTTCGCTGGATGATGCGTCCGCACGAGCCTTTCCTGTCGATAAGCGATGAGCAACGACAGAAAGCCGATGATAACTTCCTGTTCGAAAACCTGCGTCAGCGCCTGGCGCAGAAGCCACTCTACTGGGATTACGTTTTGCAGCTCGCACAGCCGGGCGATCCGGTGGATGACCCTTCCCAGCCATGGCCGGACGATCGCAAAAAGAGGGTGGCCGGTACGCTGGAAGTGACGCGCGTCGAAGCACAATCCACAGGCGCGTGCCGCGACGTTAACTTTGACCCTTCTGTCGTTCCTGCAGGCGTTGCGGTGTCTGACGATCCCATCTTAAACGCCCGTTCCGCTGCCTACTCCCACTCTTTCAGCCGTCGTGAGCGGGAAATCGGCTACGGCAAGGCCACCGAAGCCGTGCAAAAGCAGGAGGTAAAATGAGCTCAAATAAAGATAGGCGAGAGCACGCGCCGCAGCATTTCAATACCCTGGCGCGAAGCCTGCACTGGCTGATGGCGGTGATGATCCTGGCCATGCTTTTCATCGGTGCCGCGATGATGACGTCGTTACATCACCGGATTTGGTTAATCGATCTGCACCGGCCGCTGGGTATCGCCATTTTACTGCTGGCACTGGTGCGTCTGGTCAACCGACTTCTGAGCCGGACGCCCCCACTTCCTGCCGATTTGCCCGTCTGGCAGGTGCTTGCCGCAAAGGCATCACACTGGATGCTGTATGGGTTAATGCTGGCAATGCCGCTGCTGGGCTGGGCGCAGCTGTCGGCAGCGGGCCTGCCGATTGTGATGTTTGATGGCGTCAACCTGCCGGCGATTGTCCCGACCAGTCCAGCACTGTATGCCTGGTGTCACGACGCCCACAGCCTTCTGGCAAAATTGCTTTTTGCCGTGGTGCTGGTCCATCTTTCTGCCGCACTGGTTCACGCGTGGATCTACCGGGACGCAGTGTTTGCCAGCATGGCGAAAGGGGGTAAGCCGGTGTCAGCCATCCGGGAGGACCTGAAGTAAGGCAAGCGGTAGGGGACACGCACTGTCGGAATGTTCGTGTCCTCGCTTGTCATCATCCTGAAACAACGGACACAACCGGAGCAGGTATTTGGTCTCCAGATTCGCGCGTCAATACGCCACGAACACCCCACAATTGTCTTAAAAGATAATATCCCTCAATTAAAGCGATTATTTTTTAATCAACAGAGCATTTATGCCGGCAATTTTAGCTTTTATCAAAAAGTTAAGCGTCGCTTGAGTATCAAACACCCTGTTACCCACACCACCTAACTCATTGATTTAATTGAAATCACATCAATAAAAACGATAAAACCCCTGACTTCCCAACAAAATATATCAACTCGTGTGATATCTAAATTATAATTCTTATACTTCTGTTAAAAGGTGGAGGTCAAAATGCGATTAACCCTACTGCTGTTATGCTGTCTGGTACAGAGTGTAACCTGGGCTGGCGACCTGCCAAAACCAGTTGGTAAACCCATTTTAACGATTTCCGGTAATATAGAAAATACCAATGAAAATGGAAAAGCAGTGTTTGATCTCGCCAGCCTTGAAAAACTGGGTGTCGTGAGTTTCGAGACAACCTCCCCCTGGTATAACGGTCGTACGAAGTTTGAGGGTGTCCCAATGAGCAAGCTCATGGATTATGTGGGTGCAAAAGGTACGAACGTGAATGTTATTGCGCTCAATGATTACTCAACCATCATCCCTCTCAGCGACTTTAAAAAATACAACGCCATCCTTGCCTTAAAGGTCAATGGCGAATATATGCGCATCCGCGATAAAGGCCCATCGTTCATTGTATACCCCTATGACAGTCTTCCTGAGTTGAATAATCAGATTTATTACTCACGATCAGCATGGCAGGTAAGCAAAATGAAGATTGAGTAGTCGTTCAGGAGAACATAATGAACAGGATACTGGTTGGTATCATTTTTTCTCTTTTTATCACGACAGGATATATTGCATACCTTGTTTATGATCGTCAGCAAGAATTGCAAAAACTGACTCAATACACTGAGTCCTGGTCCGTGGCACAACTGGTATCAGAGTATTACCGTTTTGAATCATGGCTTGGTCTATACGCAACCGATACCGATGACGTTACGATAGACCAGGTCCGCATGCGTCTCGAAATTATGCTCAGTCAGGGCGATTTAATGAAGGGGGGCGATTTAGGTCGCTACATTGACAGCGATAAAACGCATCAGGAACTCGCTTTACGCTTAGAAAACATACTGGCCTATCTGGATAGCCATCTTGAAAATATGAGCCACCCGGCGTTGAAAGCATACCTGACAAATATGCATGAACTCGATGCACCGCTAAGCCAGCTTTCTGCCACGGCATTAACAAAAGATATTAACACAGTTAACGAATCCAATAAGAAAATACAGATACTGTATTATATCTACTCGGCACTTTCATTGCTCCTGGTAATTTTAAGCTTTATTCTCGGCTTCTTAATGATCTACCAGAATAAAAACATCCTGAAAGCACATATGCAGGTTAAAAGCCTGGCTGACGAACTTCAAATTTCAAAAGAAAAGCTGCAAATTCAGAACTCGAAGCTGGAGTATGATGTTTATCATGACTCCCTCACCGGCATGAAAAACCGACTTTTCTTCTGGGACGATCTCAACAAAATTAATCTTCAGGCAGATAAAAACCACGTCCCCGTCACCGTAATGTTATTTGATTTAGACCGTTTCAAAGAGGTCAACGATACCTATGGCCATGATACGGGAGATTTGCTGCTGAATCAGGTATCCCGACGGCTGACCTCAATGAGCAGCGCAACGGATACGTTTTACCGCTTGGGCGGCGATGAATTCGCCCTTCTCTCCAGCGGACTCACGGAAACCGCCGCCGTTTCGCGCGCCAAAGAAATCAGCGATCATATCAGCCAGCCTTATACGATTAATAACCAGCTGATAAAAATTGCCACCTGCGTAGGTATCGTTTTATCAGATAATGAACGACGCTCTGATTATCTATACAAATTTGCCGATCTGGCCCTTTACGAAGCGAAAAAAGAAGGTTCGCAGCAGATCAAAATCTTCCGTCAGTGGATGCTGCAAAGACTGCAGGAAAGCAGAACCCTTGAACATGATATGGCTCTGGCGATCGATCACAATGAATTCGTTGTGTATTATCAGCCTATTGTCGATTCATTCAGCAATGAAATTTACGGCTATGAAGCGCTTATTCGCTGGATACACCCGGTGAAAGGGATACTCGCGCCAGATTATTTTATTTCCGTCGCTGAAAAAACGGGAATGATCAATGAGATCGGCAAGTCGGTGCTTGAGATGGCCTGCCGGGAAGCGGTGTCCTGGGCGGTGCCGGCCAGGATCTCGGTGAACGTCTCCCCCGTTCAGCTAGGCACGAAATCGTTTACCGCGATGGTGCAGTCCATCCTGAAAGAGACAGGGCTACCGGCCAGCCGACTTGAGCTAGAGGTAACAGAGTCTTCGCTCTTCAGTGACAGCAACATGCCGATCACTATTCTCAAAAAACTCCGGGCGCTGGGTGTCAAAATTTCCATCGACGATTTCGGAACGGGATATTCCTCGCTCTCACGACTGAGTGAACTGAATTTTGATAAAATTAAGATAGATAAATCCTTTGTGAATCCGATATCCACGCAGGATGATGCCCTTAATATCGTTAAGTTAATTACCGGCATGGCGAAGAGCCTCAACATGCGGGTCATTGCAGAGGGTGTTGAAACCGAAGCGCAGCTTGAACGGCTTCAGGCGCTTGGCTGCGATCTCGTGCAGGGATACCTGTTCGGAAAGCCCCAGGCTGAGATTGACAGGAAGATTAGATACGGTTGAAATGGTTGTCCGGTTGTTTCTGGCCCAAAATCACGTAGACGGTTGATAATCAAAGGTTAAATAATGAAAAAAACAGCCCCGGAGTATACGCCTGTTGATTTATCTCGTTGGCCAAGGAAGGAGCATTTTGAAGTCTTCCAGTCATTTGCTGAATGCACAATTAACCAAACCGTTCTCATCGACATTACCGCGCTGCGAAAACATATCAAAGCGGTGGGCTGGAAGTTTTACCCGACGATCATTTTTCTCCTGTCTAACATCATGAACCGGCATCCTGAGTTCCGCATGGCCATGAAGGACAATGAGCTTGTCATATGGAATGAAGTTCATCCCAGCTACACCATTTTCCACCCCGAAACGGAGACGTTTTCGTCACTGTGGAGCCACTATGACGGCAATATTCATCACTTCCAGAACACGTATGCAGAAGATACGGCCCGCTATGGAAATAGCCTTTCTTACTGGCCTAAGGAAGAGTCACGGGAAAATGTCTTTTTCGTGTCGTCTATTCCGTGGGTAACGTTTACGAACTTTACGATGAACATTGCTCACATGAAGAACTTCTTTTCGCCTATGTTCACGTTTGGAAAATACTACGAGCAGGATGGAAAAGTGCTGCTGCCTATGGCGGTGCAGGTGCATCATTCGGTGTGCGATGGCTTCCATGTGGCAAGGATGTTTAATGAGTTGCAGGAGATGTGTGATGGTTTGTCGGAGCTGTAGGAAGAATGGAATGGCTAATCCACTAAAATATTTTGATAGGTAGCTGGCAGCAAGGGATACTGTTATAACGGCGGTCCGAAATGCATGTGTTACCCTATGTTCTCAGTTTTATTACGATTCGAGGGAAGGAATTGGATATCTATACAGGTGGTAATCGCTTTTCTGGCTATTTCCTGACAATGGCCTCATTAGAAGTGAATCAACTAATGAATACAGCGCTCGCTGTATCGGGATTTCATATTAAAGATGCTCTGACACGCATGCGTTTTCAGGACAATGTGCGTGATTTTGGAAAATATCAACTGGAAGCCATCAGGAATGGCGCGACGGAACAGGAATGTCAGCTGTGTATCCAGAATATTCGCGAGGAAAATAATAATCTGAAGATTCAGGACAGAATGCTTAGAACAGGTGAGTCTGTTCTCACGGCATCAGTCAGGATCTATGAAGAGAATGGTAAATACTTTGGTTATGCCATCGATTTCATAGGTGTAGTCATTTCCGGTTTGCAGGTTGCAGGCGGCATTGGAGTTATTGCCTCATCCGTTCCGGTCGGAAATATGCTTGGGATCATAGCTGGCGCAACGCTGGTACTTAATGGCGTATCTTCAGCAGCAGAGAGTGTCCAGAAGTTGGCGGGAAAGGTGTCACCCATCAATTTTATGCGTGATGGCTTTGAAGGTTCGGCAGAATTTCTGGGCTTTGACCGCAAAGTAGGTTTACTTGCTTATCAGATGGTAGATCTAAGTACGTCATATTATGGCATGTTCAAACTCACTCTG
The DNA here is from genome assembly GCF_043945315.1 of Enterobacter cloacae complex sp. 2024EL-00227. Taxonomy (NCBI): domain Bacteria; kingdom Pseudomonadati; phylum Pseudomonadota; class Gammaproteobacteria; order Enterobacterales; family Enterobacteriaceae; genus Enterobacter; species Enterobacter cloacae complex sp. 2024EL-00227. The sequence goes on along the minus strand of NZ_JBIMQP010000006.1, from coordinate 45,683 downwards.
AAGCCCGATGCCTGGCGTCTGTACCGTTATCTCGCCCCGGACTTCATGAGACAGGTAAACACCATGAGCCGGACGGCCCTGGCGATTAAGGGCGCCGGAGCAACGTTGAAAGGCGCCAAAATTGGGCACACTCTTTACCAGTTGCAGAGTAACGAAAAAACTCAGTGAGCCCGCTACCGGCCTTTCATAATCTTATGCGCTTTCCATGAAAGGCCTAGCGGTATGAGATACCAGACTGCAATAACGCCAAAAGCTGCAATAGGTAGGTAATATACCAGCATAGAGGGGGTATAAAAGACGGGAAGGAAAATCAGCGGTGCCAGGATAAGCATCAGACAAATCACTCCACCATAAAAACGCTTACTTAGATCATCCACTAAAGTTGAAAGCGTTTCGCCAGCATTTTCTTTCCTGCTTAATACTTCTTTCAGACGAGATAATTGCTTACGCGAAAAACCATTATCTAGTAGATCTTTTTCCGTCAGTTCACTGGCCACTTGCTCGCCTATCTTCATGATTGGTATGTTCATGCAAGGATACCTTTAAGATGATCTTTTTTAAACACTAACCTTACTAACGAACTCCTTGAGATAGCAGGCAGGTGAAAATAAACCAGCATTTTCTGTAAGTTTATAGGCTTTCGTTCTGGATTTCACTTCATCTCTCTGGTGTACATTAAGCTTCAATGTGGGCATCACTCTCGACCTTACACTGAATGTCCCAACTTATGCCCCATACAAAATAGCCCACCAGACGAAAACACTGACAAAAGGCTTTTCCTCCGGCTGCCAATCCCGGATTATCAACCTCTACCAAAAAATTGAGGCCTGGATGGAAGCCAGACGGGCCAAAGAAACAGCCATTGAGAACCTCAGGGCTCTGCGCCAGCATCAGACCTAAACTGAACAGGTCAGTAAAGATAATCGGGAGTAGGTCAGGGAATTGCTAGACCAGACCGGCGGCATCGTAACGCCGGAGATGAAATCTCTTCGGGCTGAGTATCTGAAACAACAGGAAACAGCTACAGAAGTAGCCGGACTGATTACTGAAAAAGAAGAGCTGCTGCCGGTACTGGTTGACGCGACCGCGCATAAGGCAAACATCTATGTGAACTGCCATCATGACATCACTCAGGAGCGTATCAATGAGCTTTTACGAGTCTTTTTTATTTACCACAGTGCCGAATTGAGCAGCCTGCTCAGGATGAAGTACAGACAATTTGAGCGGAATAGCTTAGCGCATAAACCGGGCATTATTGAAGGGTCAAATGATGCAGATACGCTGTTTCGTGAATTTATCCTGCATCTAATGCTGAAGTCGATGAATGAAATATTGCCGTTGAGATTCCGTGACGACGTGATGAGTCTGACCGGTTCAGCACCGGTATCAGGATCACATGACGACCGAAAAAAAGAAAGCTGTTCTGACCTGAACAGAAAAGCTCACTTAAACCCGGCCAGTGCCGGGTTTATGATGTCTGTAGCATGAATGCATGTCTATACTGCATGAAATCTCATGGCTTTATGCACTTGCATCTTTACTTCCTAGGCCAGATAAGGTGCGGTTAAGAGCCTATCATGCAACTGCATGAAAACCACTCCATAAAGCGGGCAGGCGTGGCGGGGCTACGAGCGCGCGCTGTGGGGTTAAATAGTGCCGAACGTACAAATTTCAAGAAGCAGGCTGGGTCAAGACAGGGGGAAATCACGCCTCTTTGATGCTCTGTTGAAACGCAAGGCATAAGGGAGAAGAGTAGCAGGTCAGAGTAGAACAACGCGGTAGAAAGCATTAAAGACTTGATGCTGTTTAGTGGGTGAATAATTTTGAAAAATTCATCGTTCAAGAGTGTAATTTACCTCTGTCAACGCGCTGAACGTGCCTTGGGTAGTCGGTCAAAATACGACTTAAATCCCATTGTTTTTCCACGTTAAAGCATGCATCCAAAAGGAGCATCGTTTTGCACGCACTTTCTTGTTCCTGTACTAACTACCAGGGCCAGTTCCAGTGGGTTGTAAGTCCACCTTTGCACAAGCATTAGAAGCGCCTTCTAAAACGAGCGGGTGTGGCAGGGAGAGCATTGCGCGCTGAAGCTGAGAATATAGTTTCATGTTATTTTCATATGATAATCTGGCTTTATTAGTGAGCAAAGATATTTAGAGAGGAATTCACTTTGGATTAATAATCAAGTAAAAAAACCAATCCTTTTGTTCTTTATGTTATTTTTTTAAAAGACCGCCACAATGAACCGTAGCGGTCTATTATGACATCTAACGTTGCATTTCAGTTTCTATGAAGTTTTCCTCTGTAATAGAATTCATAATTTCAAAATACAATTCCTCCGCTTGAATAAATGCTAACTCTTTGCAGAGATTGACAATGGAGTCACTATATATAATACCCATTCGAGGATTGAAAAGCTCAAAACTGGTGATACCTCTTTTATTTTTTGAATAAAAATTCAAAGTAAAATATATTAGTATCTGCCTTAAATCGTATACACTAAATTTCCTATCTCCAGATTTAATTTCAACAAGAATATTTGAATAACAAATATCACCATATGAATTATTTATTACACCACATCCATCGAAATTTGGAGATACTTCAACTTGATTTATCTCACCATACCGAGAAAATATACTTTTAGCTATTTCCCTGATAGTATTGTATTCGATCATGCTTAAAGGAAGTTTGAAGTTAGAACCGTAACTGAACCTCTTTAAATACTCTTTCGTCTGCTCAAAAATAGTTTGAAAATCTGCGCTATGAAATAAGCCTGGCACTGAAAGTATATTTCTATCAATTGAGCCATTTTGTATGGCTTTGTACAAGTTAAATGCACATTCATTGACAAAGACGTTATTTGCTCTGTTGGCACTTTCATCCAGGGGAGGATAGACATCCTCAATGAGACTACCGTTAATGATACGTATAAAGTTATTAGCATTTGGAAGTAATTGATTCCAAAATGAAGTAAATTTTCTAGAGAATGTTAATTCGGAGATCATAGTGCGTCCTCAAGATTTCTTGCAGTTTGTCTTTGACCTGCCCAATCCTTATAGATATTCTCTATGAAATTGAATGATTTTTTATTATGCTCTCTCCAGTGTTTGCCTTCATCTCCTAAAAAATAGCTGGAGACAATTAATAACCTTCTCTGTAACGGATGCATTCCTGCAAAGTTCTTTTTGATATCTGAAAGCCACGCATAAGAATTAATTTTTGCCATTGACTGCGTAACGATGTTTTTAACTAAGATGCTTTCTGGGTTTTTATTATAAATTTCACAAAGGATTAGAGTGGATTCTTCAGTATTTTCTTTAGAAAGCATCCGAGCTACATATGCTAAATTAAGCTCAGTGCTTAAGATATATGAATTTTCTTGAATTAGTGTATTTATTTTTTCAAGAATAATGCCTTTAGTTTCTAAGCTTAATCTTTGCCAGTTAGAATTTGCCACCTGAATTATAGTTGTAAAAATCGGATAAAGCTCGTGCAGATTATTGAACATCACTTTGAAAGCACTACTTATTATTTCATCAGACGTTGCAGAGAATGCCTTTATCAAATGCTTGCTAAAAGATTGATTTATTTTTGATTTTTGCAATTCGCTACTCAGCATAGCTAGCAAGTCGAAATCTTTCAAAGACTCCTTAATTTCCTCATATTCTTCGATTGCGTTTGCTGAATAAGGGTCAAATCTAATAGGCAAGCTCATAAATTTGGCCTTCATAGGAGACTCTTCATCTTCATCATTGCCATGCAATTTAGCTTTAGTCACTGAAAGGAACTCTTCTTTAGTAACAATATTGGTTTTATGTTTCTGTAAAGTTAGCCCTTCATTTTCCATTAATTTTTTACTAAGTAAAGTTAAAGTCTTATGAGCATCCTCTCTTGAGTTACAAAATATAATAAAATCGTCAACATAACGCTTGTAGTTAACCCTATTCATAGACAATAGCTTATCAATGGAATCAAGGGCTAGCTCTGCTAATATTCTTGATGAAGGACACCCAACTGGCACTCCATATGATTTTGTTTCACTAAATGTCTGTAGCAATTTCTTAATTTTACCAGAGTATTTTTTATTAGGATCTATTCTGTCTAGTGCATTTTCTAAACGATGGTGATATATACGTGGATAGAAATCTGCTATATCGCATGTAAGTACATACTTAATTTCATCTTTAGCACATTCGACAATGCTGTCTTCTTGGTATTTTCTCCATGAAATATCCTTATCAAAAAGTGAGCCCGCAGCAAGGTTTGGATTGAAACGATATGAATAAACAGACGTATTAGTAGATCTTATTTTCTCTATATCTTCAGCGATCTTCAAAACTAGACCAAGAAAAAAAGCATTCCAGAATGGATCAATTTGCGTTGCCCACCTGTAACCATAATAGCCGATGCTAGAAAAGCTATTAATCATGTTTGGTGGGACCTCTGTCCGTTTATTTTCAAAGTCATCAAATGTTTGCATTAATGCAGTTTTTACGATTTCCTTACGGTCTTCAAATAGCCGACTTTCAAATGGATATGGGAAAATATCTGTATCGCCGTGTCTAATAATATTTTCTAACGCGAGATCGAAACAATTCTCTAGCTTACTACTATCAAATTCATTGCTCATTACTATCTCCTTGAGTTAATTATTTCTTGTCCCACTATTGTAATAGGTGAGTCCATGATTATGAATAAAGCACATGACAATATGCTATACATACTTAAATTTCACTTTTTGAGAAAAGCAACTTATATTTCGCAAAAATACAGTTTCCATTCATTAGACGTGGTGCTTGGAATAGCTCAAAGGTTATATTCAACCATCGCGTAATAATATAATGCAAACAATGATAAGAAGAAATCAATACATTAATAACGGTTTTATAGGAGTTTTGGGAATAACCTTTATTTGAATGTGTAGCAATGTACATAATATTCTCACTTACCCCTTAATCAAAACGTAACTTGAATACCACTGCATCATATCCTGGCGCCACTCAATATATTGAGCATGATTATAAGTACCTCTGATATTATTTTTATCTGTGTGAGCAAGCTGCATTTCAATCCAAGCCGAATCGTATCCTTTTTCATTGAGGATGGTAGATAAAGAATGTCTAAAACCATGACCGGTTACTTTCCCACCATAGCCAATACGTTTGATAATCTGATTTATACTCGCCTCACTCATAGGCTTGTTCGGATCGTTCCGTCAAGGAAAAACATAACGATAGTTTCCTGTCATGATCTTGAGTTCATTAAGTAAATCTAACGCTTGAGTCGACAATGGCACAAGATGCGCCCTACGCATTTTCATCCTTTCTGTAGGAATTATCCAAAGAGCGTTATCTAGATCAAATTCTGACCATGACGCTGCACGTAATTCGATGGTTCTAACACCTGTAATCATGAGTAATTTCGTTGCTATCTGGACAAGCTTACTCCCGGAGTAACCCTCTAAGGCACGCAGAAAATCAGGTATCTCATCAGCTTTTAGGAACGGGAAATGATTAGATTGGTGTACTTCGAGAGCGCTGTAAAGCTCTGCCGCAGGATTGTACTCCGCCCTACCTGTTGCAATTGCGTAGCGAAACACTTCGGAGCAAGGCTGACGTACTTTCCACACTTTCTACAACGCACAACGTTTCTCAATTTTACGCTGTACGTTCAGCAGCTCCAGCGGTTTAATCTTTCCCACAGGCCTTGTTCCAACATAAGGAAAAATGTCGTTCTTAAACGCTTCCATGATGTCTGATGCATATCCTGCCGACCATTTAGCAAATTTAAGTTGATGCCACTCTCTGGCTATCTTTTCGAAGGCGTTCTCTGACTCTGCTTGCATAGCCAGCTTTTGCTCTTTTCGAACCTCACAAGGGTTCTTTCCTTCTGCCACAAGTTTTCGCGCTTCATCACGACGGGAACGAGCATCGGCAAGGGTGATCGTTGGGTAAACGCCAAGCGAGATCATCTTGGGTTTACCGGCATAGCGATAGCGAAACCGCCAGCTCTTGCTTCCATTAGGTTCTATAAGCAATGACAAGCCTTGCCCATCCCCAAGCGTATAGGGTTTATCTTCAGGCTTAGCGCGGCGAATCTGCACATCGTTTAAAGGCATGTGTATAGGAATCCAGGACCGAACAGGACCATATACACAATCCTATACATATTCTGTATATATTCTGTATATATTCTGTATCGGTTTTTACTGGATGGTTACGGACAATGATGCACTAAAAAGACAGTAGAATTTTTACAAATCAGGCTATTTACGGACGTTTGAGGAATTTGAAATGGTGCCGATAATAGGAGTCGAACCTACGACCTTCGCATTACGAATGCGCTGCTCTACCAACTGAGCTATATCGGCCCTGAGAGGCCGGTTACGAGTGTAACCACGGGGCAAAAGGTTAGATCTATCCGGGTGATGCGTCAATGCCCTTTTGAATCAAACGGCTATTTTTGCATCACCCGTGATTATTTACGCACGAATCGTATCGTCGCCGAAGCCGATCCACTTGTACGTGGTCAGCGCTTCCAGCCCCATCGGACCGCGGGCGTGCAGTTTCTGCGTGCTGACCGCCACCTCAGCGCCGAGGCCGAACTGGCCGCCGTCGGTGAAGCGGGTGGAGGCATTCACATACACCGCAGAGGAATCCACTTCGTTCACGAAGCGATCGGCATTGCGCAGCGTACGCGTCAGGATGGCGTCAGAATGCTGCGTGCCATGCTCACGGATGTGCGCAATCGCGTCGTCAAGATCGCTCACGATTTTCACGTTCAGATCCAGTGACAGGAACTCGTCGTCGTACTGCTCCGCGTTGACGGGAACGACGTTAGCCGGGCCATCCTGCAGCAGTGCGAGCGCACTGGCGTCAGCATGCAGCGTCACGCCGCTCTCTGCCATCTGTTTGCTCAGGGCCGGCAGGAAGGTGTTCGCTATGTCCTGATGCACCAGCAGCGTTTCAACGGTGTTACAGGTGCTAGGACGCTGGGTCTTCGCGTTAACGATAATCTTCAGCGCAGGAGCAATCTCAGCGCTGTCGTCTACCACGATATGACACACGCCAATACCACCGGTGATCACCGGAATCGTCGACTGCTCGCGGCACAGCTTGTGCAGCCCCGCGCCGCCGCGTGGGATCAGCATGTCGATGTATTTGTCCATGCGCAGCATTTCGTTGACCAGCGCGCGGTCCGGGCTCTCAATTGCCTGCACGGCACCCGCTGGTAAGCCACACTCTTCCAGCGCCTGCTGAATGACTTTCACCGTCGCGGCGTTGGTGCGCCAGGTCTCTTTCCCACCGCGCAGAATAGCGGCGTTGCCGGTTTTCAGGCACAGGGAGGCGACATCCACCGTCACGTTTGGACGGGCTTCATAAATAACGCCGATAACGCCGAGCGGCACGCGACGGCGCTCCAGGCGTAAACCGCTGTCCAGCAGCCCACCGTCAATCACCTGCCCTACCGGATCGGCCAGATTGCAGACCTGACGAACATCGTCGGCGATGCCTTTCAGGCGGGCCGGGGTCAATGCCAGGCGGTCGAGCATCGCTTCGCTCAGACCGTTGCGACGCGCTTCCAGTAAATCCTGCTCGTTGGCGAGCAGAATTTCCTGGGACTGTGATTCCAGATAATCAGCGATTTTTTCCAGCACGCGGTTTTTCTCGCGGCTGGAAAGGAGCGCCAGTTTATAAGAGGCGGCCTTCGCGGCGGCGCCCATTTGTTCCAGCATGTTCTGACTCCTTAACGAATAATCATGTCATCGCGATGCACGGCAACCGGGCCATATTCATAGCCCAGAATGGCGTCGATCTGCTGCGAATGGTGACCCGCGATGCGGCGCAGGGCATCGCTGTTATAGCGGCTTACGCCGTGGGCGATGTCGCGGCCTTCGAGGTTACGGATACGGATCACTTCACCACGGGAGAAGTTGCCTGTCACGCTTTTAATTCCTTTAGGAAGTAATGAACTTCCTCGTTCCAGAATCGCGGCGGTCGCCCCTTCATCGACGACGAGTTCGCCCGCAGGCGGCGCACCAAATATCCAGCGTTTACGGTTTTCCAGCGGGGATTCCTGAGCGTGGAAGCGGGTGCCAACGGAGATGCCTTCCATCACGTCGCCAATCACGCCAGGGCGGCTGCCCGCGGCAATGATGGTGTCGATACCGGCGCGGCACGCCACGTCGGCGGCCTGCAGCTTGGTCCCCATGCCGCCCGTTCCGAGGCCGGACACGCTGTCACCGGCGATGGCGCGCAGCGCATCGTCGATGCCGTGAACGTCGGTAATCAGCTCAGCTCCCGGGTTAGAACGCGGATCGGCGGTGAACAGCCCCTGCTGATCGGTCAGAAGCAGTAATTTATCGGCGCCAGCCAGAATGGCGGCCAGCGCAGAGAGGTTATCGTTATCACCCACTTTGATTTCAGCGGTAGCAACGGCATCGTTCTCATTAATGACCGGAACGATATTGTTGTCCAGCAGCGCGCGCAGGGTATCGCGGGCGTTCAGGAAGCGCTCTCTGTCTTCCATATCCGCACGCGTCAGCAGCATCTGCCCGACGTGGATGCCATAGATAGAGAACAGCTGTTCCCAGAGTTGAATGAGTCGGCTTTGTCCCACGGCGGCCAGCAGCTGTTTAGAGGCGATCGTCGCGGGGAGTTCGGGGTAACCCAGGTGTTCACGCCCGGCGGCAATCGCACCGGAGGTCACAATCACAATACGATGCCCTGCGGCATGTAACTGAGCGCACTGACGTACAAGCTCAACAATGTGGGCGCGATTTAGGCGGCGCGATCCGCCTGTTAACACACTGGTACCGAGTTTTACCACCAGCGTCTGGCTGTCACTCATGATTCTCTGCCGTTCAACGATAAGGGAAAGTAATGTCGAACGAACGTTTTAGCAGGAGTCAGCCCCGTTGCCAACTGCCTTAGCACATCGCGAAACACTTTGTTGCGCGGGATCAGGAAGCGTAGCGGGAGAATTTGACACTTTTATTACCGAAATAATAAATCACAGTTTTTTAAAATTATTCTTAGTTTGTCATAAAAGTTTCATTCCAGAACGATAAAACCCTTCCTGTTTTTTCACGGGACTTAAGCATGAGCTTATCGTCCAGCGAATTTTTTAGCGCGTTTATAAGACAGGATCGAAAATGAAAAAGAGCACTCTGGCATTAATGGTTATGGGCGTAGTGGCTTCTGCATCCGTTCACGCAGCTGAAGTTTATAATAAAGATGGTAATAAGCTGGACGTGTACGGCAAAGTGAAAGCCATGCACTACATCAGCGATGATGCCACCAAAGATGGCGATCAAACTTACGTTCGTTTCGGTTTTAAAGGCGAAACCCAGATTAACGATCAGCTGACGGGCTATGGTCGTTGGGAATCTGAATTTGCGGGTAACAAAGCCGAGAGCGACTCCTCTCAGAAAACCCGTCTGGCGTTCGCGGGCCTGAAGCTGAAAAACTTTGGTTCTCTGGATTACGGTCGTAACCTGGGTGCGCTGTATGACGTCGAAGCATGGACCGACATGTTCCCTGAGTTCGGCGGCGACTCTTCCGCTCAGACCGATAACTTCATGACCAAGCGTGCGACCGGTCTTGCCACCTACCGCAACACCGACTTCTTCGGCGCGGTTGACGGCCTGGACATGACCCTGCAGTACCAGGGTAAAAACGAAAACCGCGATGCCAAGAAGCAGAACGGTGACGGTTTTGGTACCTCTCTGAGCTATGACTTCGGCGGCAGCGATTTCGCCGTCAGCGGTGCTTACACTAACTCTGACCGCACCAACGCGCAGAACCTGCTGGCGCGTGGTCAGGGGCAGAAAGCCGAAGCCTGGGCTACCGGTCTGAAATATGACGCGAACGATATTTATCTGGCAGCGATGTATTCAGAAACCCGTAATATGACGCCAATTTCTGGCGGATTTGCCAATAAAGCACAGAACTTTGAAGTCGTTGCACAATATCAGTTCGACTTCGGTCTGCGTCCTTCCCTGGGTTATGTCCAGTCTAAAGGCAAAGATATCGAAGGTATTGGTGACGAAGACCTGGTGAAATATATTGACGTTGGCGCGACCTATTACTTCAACAAAAATATGTCCGCGTTTGTTGATTATAAAATTAACCAGATTGACGACGATAATAAACTGGGCGTGAGCAGCGATGATATCGTTGCCCTGGGTATGACCTACCAGTTCTAAGATTATCCGAATAAGAAAATCCCGGCAGATAAGCCGGGATTTTTTTTGCCCGGTGGCGCTGCGCTTACCGGGCCTACGGGATAGTGCATTTTGTTGGCCGGGTAAGGCGAAGCCGCCACCCGGCACTGTGACGCTATCAGGCAGTCAGCTTCACCGCTTCGCTGGAAAAATCATCCGCTGGCTCGAACTTAAGGTCCAGGGTGGCCAGCAGTGCGCTCGCTTTGTCGTGAAACTCTTTCAGGGTATATTCCAGGCGATCGATCACTTCCTGATCTTTAATGGTGGTGGCCTGCCAGTTACCGTCTTTATTAAACAGGCCAAACTGGTAGCTATACGTAAAGCGTTTTTCCTCTGCTTCCATTTCCATCCACCAGCCCCAGAATTCACGTTTTTCGGGTGCAGGCTTCACGTTGACGCATACAGCCAGGCAGTCGAAAAAAAAGCGATTCTCTTCACACTGCTCTTCTCGAATATACGGGCCAAGAGCCATGAACTTCTTAATCAATCTACTTTTCGGGTGTCCACTCGGTAACGTCATTGCGATCTCCTTTTGTGAAGCCACTGTTTTACCAAACCAGCGAAATTTAGCAATCTATTAACACAATCTCTGAGCGATCCAGCGCGTAATCTCCTTCAGAGCTTTATCGAAATTCTGATAGACCGGGCTGAACGGCACCTCAAGCAATTTGCCATCCGCAGATGACGACGTGATTAAGCGCGACTCTTCTTCCGGACTGAACGGATCGTTTTTCCAGAAACCCGACAGCATCGGCGTCGGGCAGCGACGTCCCAGCAACCCTTGCGTTTTTAACGAGTAGCGATTGAGCTCAACGCGCAGCGCTTCGTCTGATGCATCATGCATGCCAAGACGGCTGGCCAGCACATCAAGGTACATTTCGGGCACGCTCCCCTGGCGTGCGGGATCGCTGAGCAGGGCGTGAACGACCGGTCCAAGGCAGGCGACAGCTTTCAGGCGGGAGGATTCAAGGTAAGCCAGACGCACCGCGACGTTTGCGCCAAAGCGGAAGCCAAATGCCGCCACGCGAGTGTGGTCAACCCATGGAATGTTTTCCAGCGCTTTTAGCGCATGCTGGTGCAGCAGGCTGGAATCCTGAGTCAGTTTCCATTTGGAGGAGAAGCCAATTGAGGGCATATCCAGCGTCAGCATCGCGATCCCTTTTGGTGCGAAGTAGCGCTCATACAGGCTGTAATAGTCAATTTGCAGAGAGTCCAGCCCGCCGCACATCAGCACGGTCGGGAACGGGCCTTCACCTTCAGGCATATGCAGGAACCCGGTAACGGGCGCCCCGCCCGGAACAGCGAACTCAAGCTCGCGCATCTGGCCCGGCAGGCGTTGAGCCGCCTCTTCGTAGGCGCGATTCGCCAGCGCCTGCGCCTGTTCAGCCAGCTCATCGCCTTTTAAATGCGGGTAGGCGGCAATGGCATAGAGGTTGGCCGCATGCAGCCAGTGTTTGCCGCTGCGCGTGGCATCCTCTTCCTGGCTGGCTTTTTGCTGCCAGAGCATCGCCTGTTTAGACCACTCGTAGATCCAGTTTCCGCCACGGTAGCCCACCACCGTATCATAGAGTTCGCTGTCGGTACGCTCGGCTTCACTCATCACGATACGTGCCTGCACATCAAGGATTTCACGGGGGTCGATACCGCGCCAGATCCACATCAGGCGGTTAATCATGCGATACCAGTGAGGCACGTTTTTACCGTCTAATGCAGACTGGACGGCAGGCTGAGTACCCGGATTGAAGCGACGCACCAGCGTCGACGTTTCAGGGTGTTTGAAACGGGGTTTGAAGAGAGTCTCGGTGAGATTCGCCTGCGTCATTGCATTGCCTCCATGAATACGTCGTATAGAGACTATTGTAACGCGCGTCAGACTAAAAAAAACAACGCCCGGCATCACCGGGCGTTAAATTAATTGCGGAACGTGATTAACGACCAGAGATAGGCGGTACGAAGACCACGCCCATATCCCATGGTTGTTCAATCCAGGTATCCTGCGGAATATCAATCACGTAATCGTCAACCAGCGGGCGGCCAGCAGGCTTCGCGAAGATAGTGACGAAATGTGCTTTCGGATACATTTCACGGATAGCCACCGCGGTACCGCCGGTATCCACCAGGTCATCAATAACGATGAAGCCTTCACCGTCGCCTTCCGCGCGTTTCAGCACTTTCAGCTCGCGCTGGTTGTCATGGTCATAGCTGGAGATGCAAACGGTATCGACATGACGAATACCCAGCTCACGTGCCAGCAGCGCCCCCGGTACCAGACCGCCACGGCTGACGGCAATAATGCCTTTCCACTGTTCGGAAGGCATCAGACGCGCAGCCAGTTTGCGTGCGTGAATCTGCAACATGTCCCAGGTGACGACGTATTTTTCGCTCATGTGAAGTGTCCCAGCCTGTTTTTATACGGCTTAAAAAGTGTTCGAGGGGGAAATAGGTTGCGCGAGATTATAGAGATCTGACGCACTAAAAACCAGTGTTTAGCGCCCTCTGCCTGAGTTTTTACATGCTTTATGCTACCAGCCAGCAGAGAAAGTGGTATTCTCAGTTTCATCTCGCAAGCCTGACTTGTGGTAACTATTAACCTGCTAACCCTGTGACCTGCAACCCTGTTTGCAGCGCCTCGACAAGGAGACTTATCGTGTCTGAACTGTCTCAACTATCTCCGCAGCCGCTGTGGGATATTTTTGCCAAAATCTGCTCCATTCCACACCCTTCCTACCATGAAGAACAGCTTGCCGAACATATTATGGGCTGGGCGAAGGAAAAAGGTCTGCATGCGGAACGTGACCAGGTTGGCAACATTCTGATCCGCAAACCCGCCACCGCAGGCATGGAAAACCGTAAACCGGTTGTGCTGCAGGCGCACCTGGACATGGTGCCACAGAAGAACAACGACACCGTTCACGACTTCACCAAAGACCCGATTCAGCCGTACATCGACGGCGACTGGGTGAAAGCGCGCGGCACCACCCTGGGTGCGGATAACGGCATCGGTATGGCCTCTGCGCTGGCCGTGCTGGCTGACGACAGCGTTGAGCACGGTCCACTGGAAGTGCTGCTGACCATGACCGAAGAAGCGGGCATGGACGGGGCGTTCGGTCTGCAGGCGAACTGGCTGCAGGCGGATATCCTGATCAACACCGACTCCGAAGAAGAAGGCGAGATCTACATGGGCTGCGCGGGCGGGATTGATTTCATCTCTACCCTGCCGCTGTCACGCGAAGCGATTCCTGCCGGTTTCCAGACCTTCAAGCTGACGCTGAAAGGGCTGAAAGGCGGCCACTCCGGCGGTGATATTCACCTGGGTCTGGGTAACGCCAACAAGCTGCTGGCACGCTTCCTGGCAGGTCATGCGGCCGAGCTGGATCTGCGTCTGGTAGACTTCAACGGCGGTACCCTGCGCAACGCGATCCCGCGCGAAGCCTTCGCCACCGTAGCGGTTCCAGCGGCAAAAGCCGACGAGCTGAAAAAACTTTCCACCGTGTACCTGGATATCCTGAAAAACGAACTGTCCGCGAAAGAGAAGAACCTGACCGTGGTGCTGGAATCTGTTTCTACAGATAAAGCCGCGCTGACCGTGCAGTCTCGTGACACCTTCGTTCAGCTGCTGAACGCGACGCCAAACGGCGTAATCCGCAACTCTGACGTGGCGAAAGGCGTGGTGGAAACCTCACTGAACGTGGGCGTGGTGACCATGAGCGACGACAGCGCGGAGATCATCTGCCTGATCCGCTCCCTTATCGACAGCGGTAAAGAGTATGTGGTGAGCATGCTGGAATCTCTGGGTACGCTGGCGGGCGCAAAAACCTCCGCCAAAGGCAGCTACCCGGGCTGGCAGCCGGATGCGAGCTCTCCGGTGATGGCACTGGTGCGTGAAACCTACCAGCGTCTGTTCAACAGCACGCCGAACATTCAGGTGATCCACGCGGGTCTGGAATGCGGTCTGTTCAAGAAACCGTATCCGAATATGGACATGGTATCTATCGGGCCGACCATTACCGGTCCGCACTCGCCGGATGAGCAGGTTCATATCGAAAGCGTTGGTCATTACTGGACGCTGCTGACTGAACTGCTGAAGGCGATCCCAGTTAAGTAATACCCTCACCCCAGCCCTCTCCCACAGGGAAAGGGTGAAAAACCCAGGCCCGGTAAGCGTAGCGCACCGGGCTTTTTTACAATCCCAATACCAGCTGTCGCTCTAACTGCGGATCCAGCAGCGTGACGTGTAATCCCACCAGCCTCACCCCTCGCCCGCCCCGGCGTTCTTCCCATGCCTTTTTTGCCGTCGCGATAAGATCGTCTTTGTTCAGACGCGGCCAGACGTGTTCCTGCGTGGTCTGCTGAAAATCGTTGAATTTGAGCTTGATGCCCTGACGGGCAATCAGCAGGTCCGGTTTTACCTTGCTTAAGCGTCGTTCCAGCTCAGGATAAAGCTGTTCCGTGATAATGGTTTCGCATTCGGACCAGTCATGAATATCTTCAATGAGGGTTCGCTCGACGCCGACGGATTTCCGTAGCCGTTCGCTGTTCACATCGCGATCGTCAATCCCCTGGCTGCGCTCCCACAGCACGCGGCCAAACTTCCCGAAGCGCTTGAGCAGCATGGCGAGGTCGCTTCGCTGCACGTCTTCGCAGGTGCGTAACCCCATGCTTTCCAGCTTTGCGGCGGAGACTTTCCCGACGCCGGGGATTTTGCCAAGCGGCAGCGTTTTTAAAAATGCAGGCACCTCTTCCGGCGTAATGACGTACTGGCCGTTGGGCTTATTTAAATCCGAAGCGATTTTGGCAAGGAATTTAACGGGCGCGACCCCCGCAGACGCCGTCAGATTCAGCTCGTTGAAAATCGTCTGGCGGATCTCCTGCGCCATCAGCGTGGCGGAGCCGTGGCAATGCACACTGTCGGTCACATCGAGATAGGCTTCGTCCAGCGACAGCGGTTCTATCAAAGAGGTATAGCGGGAGAAGATTTCCCGAATATGAAGGGAAGCCTCTTTATAGGCGTCGAACCGCCCGGGCAGAAGCGTGAGATGAGGGCAAAGCTTTAAGGCCATCGCCGTCGGCATAGCGCTACGCACGCCAAATTTGCGCGCAGGGTAGTTGGCGGTGCTGATAACGCCACGCTGAACGCGGCTGCCGCCAATGGCGATGGGAATATCCCGCAGCGCCGGGTTGTCTCGCATCTCCACTGCGGCAAAAAAGCAGTCCATATCAACATGGATTATTTTGCGCATAGTAAGCCCTCACTCATCACTGGATAAGTATACAGTAAATAAATGAGGGTTGAGAAGCAGATGTAAGAATGCCGGGTGGCGGCGTTGCCTTACCCGGCCTACAAAAACTTAAATAATGCGCTGCTGCTCGCGCGCCATGCGTTTTTTGCGGGCGTCGCACGGTTCCGGGCAGTCGCAGACCTTCTCCATACCAATGGAGGAAATACCGCCGCAGCTGCCCTGAATGCTTTTCCGCTTAACGATCCAGCCTAACGACATGCCGAAAATGACAAGCACAAAAACCACAAAGGTTGCCAGAAACGTCAGCATCATCAGCCTCCAAAGTCATCGAGCATGATGTTCTCATCTTCGACGCCGAGATCTTTCAGCATCTTAATCACGGCGGCGTTCATCATCGGCGGACCACACATATAGAACTCGCAGTCCTCGGGCGCCGGGTGCTGTTTAAGGTAGTTTTCATACAGCACGTTGTGGATGAACCCCGTATAGCCCGTCCAGTTATCTTCCGGCTGCGGATCGGAGAGCGCCACGTGGAAGGTAAAGTTCGGGTTTTCACGCGCCAGCTGTTCAAACTCATCATCGTAGAACATCTCACGCAGCGAACGCGCCCCGTACCAGAAGCTGATTTTACGCTTGCTGCCGAGCCGCTTGAGCTGGTCAAAGATGTGCGAGCGCATCGGGGCCATGCCGGCACCGCCGCCGATAAAGACCATTTCCGCGTCGGTATCTTTCGCGAAGAACTCACCGAACGGGCCGGAGATGGTCACCTTATCGCCCGGCTTCAGGGACCAGATGTATGATGACATCACGCCCGGCGGCGCATCCGGCACATTCGGTGGCGGCGTGGCGATACGCACGTTGAGCATGATAATGCCCTTCTCTTCCGGGTAGTTGGCCATCGAGTAGGCGCGCAGCGTCGGCTCTTTCACCTCAGATACAAAGCGGAAGAGATTGAATTTGTCCCAGTCGGTGCGGTACGCCTGCGGAACGTCAAAGTCCGCATACGCCACGGTATGCTCAGGGCACTCAATCTGAATGTATCCTCCGGCGCGGAACGGGACATCTTCCCCTTCCGGCACCCGCAGCTTCAGCTCTTTGATAAAGGTAGCTTTGTTATCATTAGAGATAACTTCACATTCCCATTTTTTGACGCCGAAAATCTCTTCCGGCAGTTCAATCTTCATGTTCTGACGCACTGCGACCTGACAGGCCAGACGGCAGCCCTCTTTTGCCTCACGCTTTGTGATATGCGACAGCTCGGTGGGCAGAATATCGCCGCCACCCTCTTTTACCGTCACGCGGCACTGCCCGCAGGAGCCGCCGCCGCCGCAGGCTGAGGAGACAAAAATTCCGTTACCGGAGAGCGTGTTGAGCAGTTTATCTCCCGCAGGCGTGCGGATCTGATTCTGCGGATCGTCGTTAATATCAATCACCACGTCGCCGGAATTCACCAGCTTCGCGCGCGCCGCCAGAATGAGCCCTGACAGCACCAGTACAATCAGCGTGAACATCACCACGCCAAGAATAATTTCCATCTGTTAGCCCTTATAGCTGCACACCGGAGAAGGACATGAAGCCCAGCGCCATCAGCCCGGTGGTGATAAAGGTGATCCCTAAGCCACGCAGGCCTGCAGGCACGTTGGCATATTTCATTTTTTCGCGGATCCCTGCCATGGTGACAATCGCCAGCATCCAGCCGATGCCGGAGCCGAAACCGTACACCACGGATTCACTGAAGTTGTAATCACGCTGAACCATAAACGAGACGCCGCCGAAGATGGCGCAGTTCACCGCGATCAGCGGCAGGAAGATCCCCAGCGCGTTGTACAGCGACGGGAAGTACTTATCGAGGATCATCTCCAGGATTTGCACCAGCGCGGCAATCACGCCAATAAAGGTGATGAAGTTCAGGAAGCTGAGGTCAACCCCTTCCACCAGCGCGCCGTCCCGCAGCACAAAGTTGTAGACCAGATTGTTAATCGGTACAGATAAGCCAAGCACCACGGTGACCGCGATACCCAGCCCAAATGCCGTCGACACTTTTTTGGACACCGCAAGGAACGTACACATGCCGAGGAAAAACGCGAGCGCCATGTTTTCAACAAACACCGCGCGCACAAACAAACTCAGGTAATGAGCCATCGTCGGTTACTCCTTTTCCTGCTGTTCTGGTCTCAAGGTACGAATCAGCCAGATCAACAAACCGATAATGAAAAATGCGCTGGGAGCCAGCAGGAACAGGCCGTTTGGCAGATACCATCCACCGTTTTGCACCGTGTCCAGCACCGTGATGCCAAACAGCTTACCGCTGCCAATGAGCTCACGCAGGAAGCCAACGGTCAGCAGGATCACACCGTAGCCGAGGCCGTTACCGATACCGTCCATAAAACTCGCCAGCGGCGGCATTTTCATGGCGTAGGCTTCCGCACGCCCCATCACAATACAGTTGGTGATGATCAGCCCGACAAACACCGAGAGCTGTTTGGAGGTTTCATAGGCGAAGGCGCGCAGCAGCTGATCGACCACGATCACCAGCGAGGCGATGATCGCCATCTGCACGATGATCCTCACGCTGTTGGGAATGTGGTGGCGGATCATCGAGATAAACATGCTCGAAAATGCCGTGACCAGCGTGACCGCCAGCGTCATCACCACCGCCGTTTCCAGCTTGGTCGTCACCGCCAGGGCTGAACAGACGCCCAGCACCTGCAGCGTGATCGGGTTATTGGCCAGCAGTGGGCCAATGAGCACCTTTTTGACTTCTTTCAGTTCACCGGTATCAGCCATTGTTCAGCGCTCCTTCACGTACGTTTTTCAGGAAAGGACCAAAACCCAGCTCGCCCATCCAGAAATCAAAACTGTGCTGCACGCCTTTGGAGGTGAGCGTGGCGCCGGACAGCCCGTCGACGGCGTAGTCGTCACCGGGACGTGCCGCCCCTTTCATCACCTTCAGCGCAGGCAGACCGTTATCGTCGAGCACTTTCTTACCGATAAACTGTGCCCGCCAGTTCGGGTTTTCTACTTCGCCCCCCAGCCCCGGCGTTTCGCCCTGGTCGTAATACGTAATGCCTTTTACGGTACGGCCATCCGTATCAAGCGCCACAAAGGCATACATCATTGACCACAGGCCGTTGCCGTAGACAGGAAGCACCACTTCCTGAATGCGTTTTTGGGGGTCACGCACCAGATAAATTTCGGCGAGATTGCTGCGGCGCTTAATCCCGGCGGGATCTTGCGATGCCTCGAGCGTCAGGCTCATCTGCGGATCTTTCAGCGCCAGCGCCTGGTTATACTTCGCCGGATCTTTATCCAGCAGCTGGCCTGTTTTCAAATCCACCAGACGCGGTGAAATACGCTCCGCAAATACCGCCGAGACGTCGTCTGCACTCATCCCTTCCTGCATCAACCCGGCCACGGCCAGTATGTTGCGCTGTTTATCCAGCGCACGTTGCGCCTGCTGCAGGGGTTTTAACCCCACGGCAGAGCCGGCCACGACAATCGAACAGACCAGACAGAGCACCAGCACCACCAGCAGCGTTTTGCTGATACTGTCGTTATTTTTAACTTCAGCCACGCGCCTTCCTCCGCTTAATGTTGGCCCGCACCACCAGGTAATCGAAGAGTGGCGCAAACAGGTTGGCAAACAGAATGGCCAGCATCATTCCTTCCGGGTACGCCGGGTTGACCACGCGGATCAGGACACACATCGCGCCAATGAGCACGCCATAGCTCCATTTACCTTTGTCCGTAAACGAGGCAGAGACGGGGTCGGTTGCCATGAACATCATGCCAAACGCGAAGCCACCCAGTACCAGATGCCAGTACCAGGGCATGGAGAACATTGGGTTGGTGGTCGAACCGATAACGTTGAACATCGTGGCGGTCAGCACCATGCCGATCATCACGCCCGCCACAATTCGCCAGGAGGCCACGCGCCCAAACAGGATGATCGCCCCACCAATCAAAATCATCAGCGTTGAAACTTCACCAATGGAACCCGGAATGTTGCCAATAAAGGCATCAAACCAGGTCACAGGCTGACCCGTCGCGTTGTTCACCAGCGTTTCGCCGCCGTGTGCCGCCCACTGTGAAAGCGGCGTCGCGCCGGAAAAACCGTCAGCCGCCGTCCAGACCAGGTCGCCGGAGATTTGCGCCGGATAGGCAAAGAAGAGGAACGCACGCCCCGCCAGCGCCGGGTTAAGGAAGTTCCGCCCGGTGCCGCCGAAGATCTCTTTAGCAATGACCACGCCAAAGCTGATGCCCAGCGCTGCCTGCCAGAGCGGTAGCGTCGGGGGAACAATCAGGGCAAACAGAATAGAGGTCACGAAGAAGCCTTCGTTGATCTCATGTTTACGGATGATGGCAAACAGCACTTCCCAGAAGCCGCCCACGATAAAGACCGTGATGTAAATCGGCAGGAAGAACACCGCCCCCAGCGTCATCATGCTCACCCAGCCCGCGTCTGGCGCAAAGCTCACCCCTAACGACTGGGCCAGACGGTAGTGCCAGTCAGACTGAAGCACCTGCGCCATCTGCTGCGCATCGTACATGTGGTGCAGCGCCGGAATGGTCTGCAGACCGACGTTGTACATCCCCCAGAACATCGCCGGGAAGACCGCAAACCACACCAGGATCATCATCCGCTTAAGGTCGATGGCGTCACGGACGTGCGCCGCTCCTTTCGTCACCAGCCCCGGCGTGTAGAAAATGGTCGCCGTGGCTTCATACAGCGGGTAGTACTTTTTGAGCGTCCCTTCGGTAAAGTGCGGCTCAATTTTTTCAAAGAGGTGTTTTAAGCCCATCGGTTATCCTTCCTGCTCAATGCGGGTTAACACCTCGCGCAATACCGGTCCATATTCGTATTTTCCCGGACAGACATAGGTACAGAGCGCCAGATCTTCTTCGTCCAGTTCCAGACAGCCCAGCGCCTGCGCGCTGTCGGTATCGCCGGCGAGCAGATCGCGCAACAGCATGGTCGGCAGAATATCCAGCGGCATGACGCGCTCGTAGTTGCCAATCGGGACCATAGCGCGCTCGCCGCCGTGCGTACTGGTCGAGAAGCTAAACAGCTTATTACGCAGGAAGTGCCCCAGCGTGGTACGGGTGACGGAGTATTTTTCCGCACCGGGCAGCACCCAGCCGAACAGCTCTTTCTCGCGGCCTTCCTGCACAATGCTGACCTGCAAATGGAAACGTCCCAGATAGGCGTGCGCCTGCACGGCATGGCGGCCACTGAGGACCGAACCGGAAATCAGCCGGTTTTCGCCTGCTTTGGTTTCTTCGTTCAGCAGTTCATTGATATCCGCGCCAATCAGCGTCTTCACCAGACGCGGGTTTGCAGCCTGCGGCCCACCGATGGCGATGGTGCGTTCCGCGCACAGCTCTCCGGAGGTGAAGAGCGTACCGATGGCGATGACGTCCTGATAATTAAGATGCCAGACCTGTTTCGTCAGGCTCACCGGCTCAAGGAAATGGATGTGCGTCCCGACCAGACCCGCCGGATGCGGGCCAGCAAACTCATTAAACGTGACCTGCCCCTGAGGATGACCGCCAAGCTTGCCGCCACCGGCCTGGCAAACGTGGACTTTTCCCGACGTCAGACGGGTTAAAACGGTAAGCCCGGCATCAAAGGCTTTGCGCTGTGCCAGGATAACCGGCTGCGGATCCACGCTGAGCGGATTGGTATCCATTGCCGTGACGAAAATCGCGGCCGGTTCCGTGCCGGGAACCGGGGATTTACTGAAGGGACGCGTGCGAAGCGCGGTCCATAAACCGGACGCCAGAAGCTGAGCCTGAACAGCCTCACGGCTCAGCGACGCGAGGTCTGTGGCATCGTAACGGGCGAATTCACGCTGTTCATCGCCTTCAATGCGGATCACCACCGACTGCAGAACGCGCCGTTCGCCACGGTTGATCGCCACAACGGTGCCGCTCGCGGGGGCTGTAAACATCACGCCGGGATTTTTTTTGTCCTCAAAGAGCGCCTGGCCTTTGATCACGCGATCGCCTTCCTGTACCAACATCGAAGGACGCATTCCCAGGTAGTCGTCGCCCACAATGGCGACATGACGGACACTTGCGCCTGTCGAAACGTGCTGCGCGGGCACGCCTGCAATCGGCAGATCAAGTCCTTTTTTGATTTTAAACATGTGGTTAGCAGGTTTCCATGAACAACAATCCAGTGGCCGCGAAGTGTAACATTTTCCCCTTCTCGCGGGCAGCGAATCCGCCGTCGCGCGCGCCAAATTGCGAGCTAATGCGCAAAGTTCCTGGAGCCATCGCGATTTTGATGGTTTATAAAGTAAAACTAATTTGTAAACTCACCGCCCGGCTCTTGCGAAAATCTATAGCGGTGCTAATGTGAGCGCTCCTAACAGAATAATCTGATTTCGGGTCTCTTTTGCCGTCCTGGCAAGTTGGTCATGGTTTTATCAAGGAACTAGTAGTATGCGTAAAATCGCATTGTTCATTGCGATGCTTCTGATTCCGTGCATGTCGTTTGCCGGACTGCTCAGCAGTAATAGCTCAACGACGCCGATCAGCAAAGAATATAAACAGCAGTTAATGGGATCGCCGGTTTATATTCAGATCTTCAAGGAAGAACGCACTCTCGATCTGTTTGTAAAAATGGGTGAGACGTATCAGCTGCTTGATAGCTACAAAATATGTAACTACTCCGGTGGATTAGGGCCAAAACAGCGTCAGGGCGATTTCAAAAGTCCGGAAGGGTTCTACAACGTTCAGCGTAGCCAGCTCAAACCAGACAGCCGTTTCTATAAAGCCATCAATATCGGTTTCCCGAATGCCTATGACCGTGCACACGGTTATGAAGGTAAATACCTGATGATCCACGGTGCCTGCGTGTCTATCGGCTGCTACGCGATGACCGATTCCGGCATTGATGAGATTTTCCAGTTTGTCACCGGCGCGTTGGTCTTTGGTCAGCCAAACGTTCAGGTCAGCATCTATCCGTTCCGCATGACGGATGCCAACATGGCGCGTCACAAGTATTCGTACTACGCGGATTTCTGGAAACAGCTGAAACCCGGCTATGACTACTTCGAGCAGACTCACAAGCCGCCTGTTGTCTCGGTTGTGGATGGCCGTTACGTGGTCAGCAAGCCGCTGAGCCACGAAGTTGTCCATCCACAGCTGGCGTCAAATTACACGGTCCCCGAGACAAAATAGCACCCACTCGCCTGGCATAATCTTTTGCCAGGTTTCGTTGCCCGTCAGCGGCTGCGTTGCAATAACAGTGACCACATCGTTCGGTGTGGTCTCCTTCTGAAAGTCTATCTCCACATCCTGATCGAGCAGCGTTGCCACGCCAAACGGCGCACGGCGGGTGATCCAGAACAAATTCGTCGAGCAGAACGCCATCACATAGCGGCCGTCAGAGAGCAGCATGTTGAACACGCCTTTTTCACGTAGCTCGGTCGCCAGCGTTGCGATGTATTTAAACACGGCAGCCATGTTGCCTGGCGTGCGGGGATAGCGCTCCGTCAGCTTGTGCAGCAGCCAGCAAAAGGCTTTTTCGCTGTCGGTTTCGCCTACCGGGCGGAAATTGCCCGTCTCCAGCGACTTATAGCCCGTGAGTTGCCCGTTGTGCGCGTAGGTCCAGTTACGCCCCCACAGTTCCCGGGTAAACGGATGGGTATTTTCCAGCGCCACTTCGCCACGGTTGGCCTGGCGAATGTGGGCGATCACCGAGCGGGACTTGATGGGATAGTCCTGCACCAGTTTGGCAATCGGTGAGTTAAAGCTGGGCTGTGGATCTTTGAACGTGCGACACCCTTTGCCTTCGTAGAAGGTGATGCCCCAGCCGTCTTTATGCGGCCCGGTTCCCCCACCGCGCTGAACCAGCCCGGTGAAGCTAAAGCAGATATCGGTTGGCACATTGGCGCTCATCCCGAGCAGTTCGCACATACATCACCTCCACAACAGCGGGGGGCACCGGCGCCCCCCAGCGAAGTCTTACTTAGCCATCTCTTTTTCGATCAGCTGGATCAGGATGTGGATCACTTTGATGTGAATTTCCTGAATGCGGTCAGCATAACCGAAGTGCGGAACGCGAATTTCAACATCCGCCGTACCGTCCATCTTACCGCCATCTTTGCCCGTCAGGGTGATGACTTTCATCCCTTTTTCACGCGCGGCGGCGATCGCTTTGATCACGTTACCGGAGTTGCCAGAGGTAGAGATCCCCAGCAGCAC
This sequence comes from Enterobacter cloacae complex sp. 2024EL-00227, assembly GCF_043945315.1. Lineage (NCBI taxonomy): Bacteria > Pseudomonadati > Pseudomonadota > Gammaproteobacteria > Enterobacterales > Enterobacteriaceae > Enterobacter > Enterobacter cloacae complex sp. 2024EL-00227. The sequence goes on along the minus strand of NZ_JBIMQP010000006.1, from coordinate 22,001 downwards.
GTCGCCTTCACGGCCTACGGCTTCAACGTAGCGGGAGAAGATGTGGTCGTAACCGAAGTCGTTGCCTACGCAGGAGATGTGGCTCACGTCGGAAATCGCAATCGCCGGGTAGCCAGGACGGTTTTCGCGATAGCGTCCGGTCAGCTCTTCTGCGAAGTGCATCGCGTCACAGTGAGAGCCGCCGTTACCGCAGGAGAACACTTTGCCACCCGCTTTGAAGCTGTCGGCCAGCAGGACCGCCGCGCGCTGAATAGCGTGAATATTGGCATCATCTTTCAGAAAGTTCGCCAGCGTTTCCGCCGCTTCGTTCAGTTCGTTACGAATAAGATCCTGGTACATGAGGATAATCCTTCAGTATTGATGAAATAACACAGTGGAGTGTACCGGATAGCGGGAAAAGCGAGAAGCTAAAGCCATGCGAAACGTCCGGCGTTTTGCTTTTTCGTGCCGGGTAAAACGCGAACAATGTGAACCAGGTTGTAATTATTTTGTAAACACATTGCTAAAGGAAATAACATCAACTACAACCATATCATCACAAGTGGTCAGACCTCCTACAAGCAAGGGAGCTTTTCTTTATGATGATTTTGAGCATTCTCGCAACCGTTGTTCTGCTCGGTGTGTTGTTCTATCACCGCGTAAGTTTATTCCTGAGCAGCCTGATTCTTCTGGCCTGGACGGCTGCGCTTGGCGTCGCAGGTCTCTGGACTATCTGGCTTTTAGTCCCTCTTGCCATCATCCTTCTGCCGTTTAACTTTGCCCCGATGCGTAAATCAATGATCTCTGCACCGGTGTTCAAAGGCTTCCGCAAGGTGATGCCGCCCATGTCGCGTACTGAAAAAGAAGCGATTGATGCGGGCACCACCTGGTGGGAAGGCGACCTGTTCCAGGGTAATCCGGACTGGAAAAAGCTGCATAACTACCCGCAGCCGCGTCTGACCGCGGAAGAGCAGGCGTTTATTGACGGCCCGGTAGAAGAAGCCTGCCGTATGGCGAACGACTTTGCCATCACCCATGAAATGGCCGACCTGCCGCCAGAGCTGTGGGCGTACCTGAAAGAGCATCGCTTCTTCGCGATGATCATTAAGAAAGAGTACGGCGGTCTGGAGTTCTCCGCCTACGCTCAGGCTCGCGTCCTGCAAAAGCTGGCAGGCGTTTCCGGCATCCTGGCGATTACCGTTGGCGTGCCTAACTCCTTAGGCCCGGGCGAACTGCTGCAGCATTACGGTACCGAAGAGCAGAAAGATCACTACCTGCCGCGTCTGGCTCGCGGTCAGGAAATCCCTTGCTTCGCGCTGACCAGCCCGGAAGCAGGCTCCGATGCGGGCGCGATTCCGGATACCGGCGTGGTCTGCATGGGCGAGTGGCAGGGCGAGCAGGTGCTGGGCATGCGCCTGACCTGGAACAAGCGTTATATCACGCTGGCCCCTATCGCCACCGTGCTGGGTCTGGCCTTTAAGCTCTCTGACCCGGAAAGACTGCTGGGCGGCGAAGAAGATCTGGGCATTACCTGTGCGCTGATCCCAACCTCCACCCCGGGCGTCGAGATTGGTCGGCGTCACTTCCCGCTGAACGTGCCGTTCCAGAACGGTCCAACCCGCGGCCAGGATATCTTTGTGCCGATTGATTACATCATCGGTGGTCCAAAAATGGCCGGTCAGGGCTGGCGTATGCTGGTGGAATGTCTGTCGGTGGGCCGCGGCATTACCCTGCCGTCGAACTCAACCGGCGGTCTGAAGTCGGTGGCGATGGGGATTGGTGCCTACGCCCACATCCGCCGTCAGTTCAAAATCTCCATCGGCAAGATGGAAGGTATCGAAGAGCCGCTGGCGCGTATCGCGGGCAACGCCTACGTGATGGACGCTGCCGCCACGCTGATTACCTACGGTATTATGCTGGGCGAAAAACCGGCCGTACTGTCCGCCATTGTGAAGTACCACTGTACCCACCGCGCGCAGCAGTCAATTATTGACGCGATGGATATCGCGGGCGGTAAAGGCATTATGCTCGGCGAAGGCAACTTCCTGGCGCGCGGCTATCAGGGCGCACCGATTGCCATCACCGTTGAAGGGGCAAACATCCTGACCCGCAGCATGATGATCTTCGGTCAGGGCGCAATTCGCTGCCATCCATACGTGCTGGAAGAGATGGCCGCGGCGCAGAACAACGACGTGGATGCCTTCGATAAGCTGCTGTTCAAACATATCGGTCACGTGGGCAGCAACAAGGTGCGCAGCTTCTGGCTGGGCCTGACGCGCGGTCTTACCAGTTCGACGCCAACCGGCGATGCAACCAAACGTTATTATCAGCATCTGAACCGTCTGAGCGCCAACCTGGCCCTGCTGTCCGACGTTTCCATGGCGGTACTGGGCGGCAGCCTGAAGCGTCGCGAACGTATCTCTGCCCGTCTGGGCGATGTGCTGAGCCAGATCTTCCTGGCCTCTGCGGTCCTGAAACGTTACGACGACGAAGGCCGTCAGGAAGCGGATCTGCCGCTAGTGCACTGGGGCGTACAGGATGCGTTGTATCAGGCTGAACAGGCGATTGACGATCTGCTGGCAAACTTCCCGAACCGCTTCGTGGCAGGCGCCCTGCGCGTGGTGATCTTCCCGACCGGTCGTCACCATCTGGCACCGTCCGACAAGCTGGACCACAAAGTGGCGAAGATCCTGCAGGTTCCGAGCGCAACCCGTTCCCGCATCGGCCGCGGTCAGTACCTGGCACCGACGCCGCATAACCCGGTGGGTCTGCTGGAAGAGGCGCTGCTTGACGTGATGGCCGCCGATCCGATTCACCAGAAGATCTGTAAACAGCTGGGCAAAAACCTGCCGTTTACCCGTCTGGACGAACTGGCAAAACAGGCACTGGCCGGTGGCATTATCAGTAAAGATGAGGCCGCTCTGCTGGTGAAAGCCGAAGAGAGCCGTCTGCGCAGCATTAACGTGGATGATTTCGAACCGGACGAGCTGGCGACGCAGCCGGTAAAGCTGCCGGAGAAGCACCGCAAACCTGAAGCGGCATAACGCGTTTCGCTTACCTAAACCCCGCCTCGCGCGGGGTTTTTTATTGCCACATTTTCTCGTTGTGTCGTGCTACAGTGTCAAAAAAAGTGGTCGTTTGAGGAGTCTGTATCGTGCCTGGTCTGAAGATTTCTATTTTGCAGCAACCTTTAGTGTGGATGGATGGCCCCGCCAACCTGCGCCACTTCGATCGTCAACTCGAAGACATTACCGGGCGCGATGTGATTGTCCTGCCGGAAATGTTCACCACGGGCTTCGCCATGGAAGCGGCAAAACAGTCAATGCCGCAGGAGGAGGTGGTTGCATGGATGCATGCCAAAGCGCAGCAGACCAACGCGCTGATTGCCGGTAGCGCCGCGCTGCAAACGGAGCGCGGCCCGGTGAACCGCTTCCTGCTGGTCGAGCCGGAAGGAAAGGTGCATTTCTACGACAAGCGCCACCTGTTCCGTATGGCGGATGAGCACCATCACTATGAAGCCGGTAACGCGCGCGTGGTGTTCGAATGGCGCGGCTGGCGTATTCTGCCGCTGGTCTGCTACGACCTGCGCTTCCCGGTGTGGTCTCGTAACCGCAACGATTACGACCTGGCGCTGTATGTTGCCAACTGGCCTGCACCGCGCTCCCTGCACTGGCAGTCGCTGCTCGTGGCGCGCGCGATTGAGAACCAGGCGTACGTGGTGGGCTGCAACCGCGTGGGGACGGACGGCAACGGGCATCACTATCGCGGCGACAGCCGGGTGGTGAATCCGCAGGGCGAGATCATCGCCACCGCCGAGCCGCATCAGGCGACGCGCATTGATGCCGAATTATCGTTAACGGCGCTGAAGGAGTACCGGGAGAAGTTTCCGGCATGGCAGGATGCGGATCCGTTTAGCATTGGATGAATAAAAGCCGGGTGGCGGCTACGCCTTACCCGGCCTACAAAGAGCACAACGTAGGCCCGGTAAGCGCAGCGCCACCGGGCGTTAATTAACTCACCAGCGCCTGCCCGTCTTTACGGCTTTCCGTCGCGGCCACGTAGTGTCCTTCCGGCAGGCGGTAAATCACCTGCGCACCACCGAAGTTGTAATCCTGAAGCGGATCTTCCACCACGATCTGATGCCCGCGCTCGCGCAGCGCGGCAATCGTGTTGCGATCGAACGTCGATTCAACGATCACCTCCCTGCCCTGCACCACGCGCCAGCGCGGCGCATCGATTGCCGCCTGCGGGTTTTGCCCGTGCAGTATGATGCGCAGCGCCATCTGCATGTGCCCCTGCGCCTGCATCGGGCCGCCCATCACGCCGAAGGACATCAGCGGCTGGCCGTTGCCGTCCATCGCAAAGCCCGGAATGATGGTGTGGAACGGGCGCTTGCTGCCCGCCAGCGCGTTCGGGTGCTTCGGATCCAGCACAAAGCCGCAGCCCCGGTTTTGCAGGCTGATCCCGGTATCCGGCACCACAATGCCTGAACCGAAGCCCATATAGTTGGACTGAATAAACGAGACCATCATCCCGCTGGCGTCCGCGGTGCTGATGTAGACCGTGCCGCTCTGCGTCGGGGAACCGTAGACAAAATCAGATGCGCTGTCGTGGTTGATCAGCGCCGCACGCGACTTCAGATAATGGTCGCTCAGCAGCTCTTTTGCCGCGAACGCCATGTGCTCTTCGTCCGCCACGTAGCGGTCGAGATCCGCCAGCGCCAGCTTCATCGCCTCAATGGAGAGATGCAGAGACTGCACGGAATCCGGATGATGCTTCTCAATGCCGCACTGCTCAAGAATGCCGAGCGCGATCAGCGTGGCGATCCCCTGACCGTTAGGCGGGAGCTCCTGCACCGAACCGCCCGCGAAGTCGCGCGACAGCAGCTCTACCCAGTCCACGCGATGGTTGGCCAGGTCCTCAGCCGTCAGGTGCGCGCCATGTTCTTTGGCGAAGGCGGCAATTTTCTGCGCCAGCTCGCCGCGGTAAAAGGCGTCGCCGTTGGTGCGGGCAATCAGCTCAAGCGAGTTCGCCTGCGCCGGGTTACGGAAGATCTCCCCCACGCGCGGGGCGCGGCCTTCCGGGGCGAAACAGGCGCTGAAGCCCGGCTGATCTTTCAGCTTGTTATAGCCGCGCTGCCAGAGATGCCCAATCAGCGGGGAGACCGGGAAGCCGTTGCGCGCGTAGTCAATGGCAGGCTGCGCCAGGGTGGTCAACGGCAGCGTTCCGAAGCGTTCCGCCAGGGCGACCCAGCCGGATACCGCCCCCGGCACGGTTACCGCGTCCCAGCCGATTTCGGGTACCGCGGTTTTTCCGGCAAACAGATCCGCGTGCCAGCTCGCAGGCGAACGACCTGAGGCGTTCAGGCCGTGCAGCTTTTCACCGTCCCAGACGATAGCAAAGGCGTCGCTGCCGATCCCGTTGCCGGTCGGCTCGACTACCGTCAGCGCCATCGCGGCGGCAATGGCGGCATCCACGGCATTTCCCCCCAGCTGCAGCATCTTCATTCCCGCCTGCGCCGCCAGCGGCTGAGACGTCGCAACGGCGTTATGGCCCAGCATCGGCGGACGGCGTGAAGCGTAACCGGACGTAAAATCTAGCGCTTTGGTCATCATGACTCCTTAGTCGTGGCGCGGATCGAGCGCATCGCGCAGCCCGTCGCCGAGTAAATTAAAGCCCTGCACGGCAAGGAAAATCGCCACGCCGGGGAAAATGGACATCCACGGGGCCTGCTCGAGAAAACCTTTGGCGGTGTTGAGCATGGAGCCCCAGGACGGATTGGGCGGCTGCTGTCCCAGCCCCAAAAACGACAGGCTGGCTTCAGCGATTATCGCCGAGGCAATCGCCAGCGTGGCCTGCACCAGAATCGGCGACATCACGTTGGGCAGAACGTATTTGATGATGATCCAGCGATCCGGCAGGCCAATTGCCCTCGCGCCGTCGATGTACTCTTCGTTGCGAATGGCGATCACCTGGCCGCGCGTCAGGCGGGCGAAGATCGGCATCGCGGAAAGGCCGATGGCGATCATCGCGTTCGTCAGGCTCGGGCCCAAAAACGCCCCCAGCGCGATCGCCATGATCAGGAACGGGCAGGCCAGCAGCGCCTCGATCACGCGCGAGATGACGCCGTCCCACATCTTCTGGAAGTAACCCGCCACCAGCCCCAGCGGTACGCCGATAACCACGGCAATCACCACAGACATACAGCCCGCCATCAGCGAGGTGCGCGCCCCCCAGATAATGCGGGATAGGATGTCTCGCCCCAGCTCGTCGGTGCCGAACCAGTACATCGCCGACGGCGCTTTGCGCACCGCCAGGAAGTTGGCTTTGACCGGGTCGAACGGGGCGATCCACGGCGCCAGCAGAGCCACCAGCACAAAGAATCCCACCACTGCCGCGCCAATGACCGCGCTTTTATTGGCGAGGAATTTTTTCAATACCCGGTTTTGCGCCCGCGGCAGTGCGGGCACAACGGTTTGGGTCGTCATTTCCGCCATCGTTAGCCTCGCATTTTCGGGTTGATAAGGACGTAAAGCACGTCGGCCAGCAGGTTGAGCATCAGGAAGCCGATGGCGACGATCAGCACCACGCCCTGCACCACCGCGTAATCACGGTTAAATACTGAATCGACGATCATCTTGCCGAAGCCCGGAATGGTGAACACCTGCTCGGTCAGCACCGCGCCGCCCAGCAGTTCGCCAAACAGCAGCGTGGTGAGGGTGATCACCGGCACCAGCGCGTTGCGGAACGCGTGCTTCAGGATCACCGCCTTCGGCAGCAGCCCTTTCGCCCGCGCGGTGCGGATGTAGTCCGCCTTCAGTACCGCAATCATCGAGGCGCGGGTGTGGCGCATCAGCGTTGCCGCGAGCCCCGTTCCGAGCACGGACGCGGGCAGCAGCAGCGTGCGCAGGTTCTGGAGCGGATCTTCACTGAACGGCACGTAGCCGGAGGCAGGCAGCCACTGCAGGTTCACCGAAAAGACCAGAATCAGCAGGATCCCCAGCCAGAAGTGCGGGATCGAGATCCCCGAGATCGCCACGAAGTTCGCCCCGTGATCGACCCAGCTGTTTTTGTTCACCGCCGCGAGGATCCCCATGCTGATGCCAAACACCAGCGCGATAATCATCGCCAGCAGCGACAGCTCCAGCGTAACCGGCAGCTTGCTGGCGATCAGCTGCGTCACCGGTTCATGCGTGCGTAAGGAGACGCCCAGATCGCCCTGCAGCGCGCGCGTCAGCCAGTGGAAATACTGCACGGGGATCGGCGCATCGAGGTTCAGCTCTGCGCGCAGCTGGGCGATGACGGCCGGATCGCGCTCCTCCCCGGCCATGGCGATCAGCGGGTCGCCGGGCAGCAGCTTTTGCAGCCCGAACACCATCATGCTCACCAGCAATAGCGTCGGGACGGCCAGCAGCAGACGTTTGCAAATCAGTTCCAGCATGGGTTCTCCTCAGGACGTTTATTTCGCCAGCGTCAAACCGGCCAGACGCACGATGCCGTCCGGGTACGGCTTAAAGCCCTGCACGCTTTTGTTCAGGCCAAAAATGCGCGGCTCGAAGTAGAGGTAGGCAATCGGCATGTCGGTTTGCAGCTGCTTCACCACCTTGTCGTACAGCGGCTGGCGCGCGGCCTGGTCGGTACTCTGGCGCGCCTGGGTCAGCCACTCATCGACCTGCGCGTTGCTGTAGCGGCCGTCGTTCAGGGTGCCTTTGCTGTTGATAAAGCCGTAGATGCTGCCGTCCGGATCCGGGCGCCCCGACCAGCCGGAGAAGCTCAGCTGATAGTCCCCGCTCTGCTGGCGGTCCAGCAGCGTGGCGAATTCGGTCATCTGCAGGTTCAGGTTAAAGCCCGCCTCGGCGACCATCGCCTGCAGCACCTGCCCCACCTGCTGCGAGGTTGGGTTGTTCGGCACCAGCAGGTTGACGGTCAGCGGCGCGGTGACGCCTGCCGCTTTGAGCAGGGCTTTGGCTTTATCGACGTCACGCGGCGGGACCGGCAGGTTGACGTGATACGGACTCACCGTGGAAAACGCCTGGTTGGCTGGCGTATACAACCCTTCAAAGACCACCTGGTTTAGCGCATCGCGGTCGATGGCCTGAGAAAACGCCTCGCGTACTCGAGCGTCCTTGAACGGATCGTTGGCGGGCACCTTGCCGTTATTGATGTTGAAAGTGATGCCCTGATAGCCCAGACCGGTCACCTTCGCCAGCGCCAGCTTGCTGTCGGCTTCGACGGTTTTAACATCGCTGGCGGCGATGCCTTCGGTCAGATCAAGATCGCCCGCGCGCAGGTTCGCGAGGCGCACGGAGGCATCCGGGATCGGCAGATAGATAATTTTGTCGAAGTGGTAGGCGTCTTTGTTCCAGTAGTTGTCGAAGCGGGTCAGAACGATGCGGTCCTGGGACACGCGGCTGTCGAATTTATACGGGCCGGAACAGACCGGATGGGCGGCAAAGTCAGGCTTTTTTGCCGCTTCAGGGGCCATCATCGCGCCCGCGCGGTCGGTGAGCTGCATCAGCAGTGCCGCATCCGGCGTTTTCAGGTGCAGGGCAATCTGCATCGGACCGGTGACCTCGACCGATTCAACGGAGGAGATCTCGCTTTTACGCAGGGAGCCTTTTAAGGTCAGGGCGCGGTCGAGGTTGTATTTTGCCGCGGCGGCATCGAATTTCTCACCGTCATGGAAGGTCACGCCTTCGCGCAGGTTGAGCGTCAGGGTTTTACCGTCGTCACTCCACGCCCAGTCTTTGGCCAGACCGGGGACGACCTTCAGGTTTTCATCCACATCCACCAGCCTGTCGCACAGGGCGGCAAAGACGAAGCGGCCATAGTAGGTGCGCGCCAGATGCGGGTCGAGCATGTCCGGGTCAGCCCCCAGGCCAATACGCAGCACGCTTTCAGAATGGGCGGGCAGCGCCGCGCCAAGCAACATAACACTTCCCAGTACGGTCAAAAGAGAATTACGCATTGTCATTATCATGAGTTCCTTGAAGGAAGGGACGAGTGGGTGGCCGCGTGTTCAAACAGCGCGCGGCGGCGCAGAAAAGCAGCGGATGGCGGTGCGATCTGGATAACGCTGCGATCGCGGTTGATCTCCTGCCAGCGATGACAGGCAACCTGACGCCCGCCGTCGAGCACCTGATTAATCGGCTCGACCTGACGGCATTCGTCAGTGACGTACGGGCAGCGGGTGTGGAAACGGCAGCCGGACGGCGGACTGGCCGGGTTCGGTAAGTCCCCCTGCAGCAGCGGCGCGTCGCGTTCAGCGCCCGGCTGCATCTGCGGCGCCGAGGCGATCAGCGCCTGGGTATAGGGGTGCAGCGGTGCGTCAAAGATCTCATCGACGCTGGCAAGCTCGACGATTTGCCCGAGGTACATGACCGCCACGCGGTCGCTCATATGGCGAATAACAGCCAGACCGTGGGCGACAATCACCATCGTCAGCCCCAGCTGGTGCTTCAGGCTTTCCAGTAAATTGACCACCTGCGCCTGCACCGACACATCCAGCGCGGATACCGGCTCATCGCCCAGCAGCAGCTTTGGTCCTGAGGCCAGCGCGCGCGCAATGCCGATACGCTGGCGCTGCCCGCCGGAAAACTCGTGCGGGTAGCGCCCGGCCCAGGCGGCGGGCAGGCCCACGGTCTTAAGCAGTTCGGCAACGCGGTACTGCCGGTCCCCTTTCTTCATGTTCTGGTGCAGCCACAGCGGCTCACCGACGATCTGCTCCACCGTCATGCGCGGGTTCAGGGAGGCGAAGGGATCCTGGAAGATGATCTGCAGCTCGCGGCGGAGCTGATTGAGCCGCGCGCCCGAGGCGTGGGTGATCTCTTCCCCCTGATAAAACACGCGCCCTTCGCTGGCGGCCAGCAGGCGCAGCAGCAGGCGGCCAAGCGTGGATTTTCCGGAACCGGACTCGCCGACAATCGCCAGCGTTTCGCCCGGCATGACGGCAAGCGACACGCGATCGACCGCCGTGACGAACCGGGCCGGGGAAAAGAGTTTTTTCGGACCGGGGAAAAGCTTGCTGAGGTCCCGGGCTTCAAGAATGGGCGTGGTCATGCGGTCTCTCCCAGGGCAATGTGGTGTTCGAGCGGCACGCGGAAGCAGGCGACCTGATGGCCCGCGCCGAGCGTGGCGAGCGGCGGTTTTTCATCATGACAGCGCGACTGTGCAAACGGGCAGCGCGTCGCGAAACGGCAACCTTTCGGCATGGACTCCGGGAGCGGGACCGTTCCGGGAATAGTGGAAAGCGGGCCTTTGCGTGCCCCCAGCGAAGGGATCGAGCCCATCAGGCCGATGGTGTACGGGTGCTGCGGGTCGGCAAATATCGCCTCGACGCTCCCCTGCTCTATCACCTGTCCGGCATACATCACCGCCACCTGCTGCGCCACTTCGGCCACCACGCCTAAATCGTGGGTGATCATCAGCACCGCCGTGCCGGTTTCCTCTTTCAAGGTGTTGAGCAAGGCGAGGATTTGCGCCTGGATGGTGACGTCGAGCGCGGTGGTCGGCTCGTCGGCAATCAATAATTTAGGATGATTGATCAGCGCCATGGCAATCATCACGCGCTGGCGCATGCCGCCGGAAAGCTGGTGGGGATAGGCTTTCAATCGCATCTCTGCTGCCGGAATCTGCACTTTCTCGAGGATCTGCAGCGCGATCTTCATCGCCTCTGCGCGCGAGACGTCCTGATGACGCATAACCGCCTCGCTCAGCTGATCGCCCAGCGTAAACGCCGGATTGAGCGAGGTCATCGGCTCCTGGAAAATCATCGCCAGCTCGCTACCGCGCAGATCGGCATATTCCCGCGGCGAGAGCTTGCGCAGATCGTGGCGACGAAACTGCATCTCCCCGCTGACGATCCGTGCGCTGGCGGGCAGTAACCCCATCAGCGCCAGGGAGGTGATACTTTTCCCACAGCCGGATTCTCCCACCAGCGCCAGCGTTTCGCCCGCCCTGACGGTCAACGAGATACCGTCAAGCACGCTTACCGGCGAGCCCGCGAACGTAACGTTGAGGTTTTTTACTTGCAATACGGGCGTGGCGTCCTTGAAGGGGATTGTCGTCATGGCGTGAAGTCGTCCTCGAGGTGGATCGCCTGAATCAGGGCGGTTTGCAGGCTGAGCAGGTGTTCGCGCATCGCGGTCGCGGCCTCGTTAGGCTGGCGATGGATAATGGCAGCCATGATCTTGTGATGGTGGTCGTTATAGCTATCGACACGCTCGGGGGTGCGTGCCAGCTCGCGCAGATGCTGCCAGCCCGGTTCACGCCGCACGGCATCAATGGCATCAAACAGGCCGAGCATCAGGCGATTACCAGCCGCTTCCGCAATGGCGCGGTGAAAGGCGCTATCCCACAGTTCGTTGAGATCGCGGTCATCCGGGCTGACTTTGTCGATGCGTTCCAGCATGCGCTGCATGAGCGCAAGGTTTTCCCTGGTGGCACGCAGTGCCGCAAGCCGGGCTAAGCCGGGTTCGAGCTGCAGACGAGCTTCCATCACTTCCAGAAGGTTGGTTTGCTGAACCAATCCCTGAAGGGCCAGCGGTTCAACGGGTGCAGCCGGGCCGATAAAGGTCCCTTTGCCCTGCTTACGCCAGATGCGCCCCTCTTCTTCCAGCACGTCCAGCGCGCGACGCACTTCACGTCGTCCTACGCCGAGTGTGTCCGACAGCTCACGTTCCGTGGGCAGCGGAGTGCCTGGTGTTGACTCGTGCTGGTTGATTAGCCCGCGCAGCTGTTCAAGCGCGGTGCTGGAATTGGCCAGAAACCGTGACGGTTTTTCCATATTGGTTCGCTCGCTTTCATCATTGCTTTATTTTTATTAACGATAAGTTATTGATATGGAATGACGCTTATCGTGCTAATGATTAAGCAATAACCAAACCAATCTGCAATTGGTTCAGTAATTTTTTGCATAGCGGGTTATAAGCAGATGATTCTGTATGAATTCTTTTTTACAGAGAGACACAATCTGACTCGTGCCTGAATAGCCGTCGGTGGAAAAATGCACAACAACAGTGCAAAGAATGCACTAATGATGTGCAATTGTTAATTAATTGCACTATTGATATTAACTTTTTGTTAACTACAAGTCAGAAGAGAGGGAATGGAATCACAGCTGGCTGAAACGACGAAGGCCTGAATCATTTCTGATTCAGGCCTTCTGAATAGTGGCGGAACGGACGGGACTCGAACCCGCGACCCCCTGCGTGACAGGCAGGTATTCTAACCGACTGAACTACCGCTCCACTGTTCCCGTTTGGGGAACGAGGCGCATATTACGGTGCGCCTCCGATCTCGTCAACGCTTTTTCTCGCGTTTTGAATCGTTTGCTGCAAAAATCGCCCAAACGATGATTTTACAGGCATTCCGGCGTTTTTTCAGGCACGCCACAGGCAGCTGCCGCCCTTCTTCTGCACCAGATCAAGACGGGATTCGTGGTTAAGCAGCTCTTCATCACTGGCTAAAACAACCCGCAGCCGGCTTGCCTGACGGACGACACGCTGAATACCCGCTTCGCCCTGCGTTTGCTGCGACTCATTTTCCATACTGAACTTCATAGACGTCTGCCCACCGGTCATCGTCAGATAGACATCGGCGAGGATCTGGGCATCGAGCAACGCCCCGTGGAGCGTTCGTTTGGTATTATCTATCTCGTAGCGCGAACAAAGTGCATCCAGGCTGTTACGCTTGCCGGGGAACATTTTCCTCGCCAGCGCCAGACTGTCTGTCACCTTACAGAAGGTGTTCGTCTTCGGGATATCACGGTTAAGCTTGCTGAATTCATAATCCATAAAGCCGATATCGAACGAGGCGTTATGGATAACAAGCTCAGCGCCCCTGATGTATTCCAGGAATTCGTCAGCCACGTCCGCAAACGTCGGCTTATCCAGCAAGAACTCATCGGCAATACCGTGAACGCCGAACGCTTCGGGATCCACCAGCCGATCGGGCTTGAGATAGACGTGGAAGTTGTTCCCCGTAAGGCGACGGTTCACCACTTCAACGGCACCGATCTCAATGATCTTATGCCCTTCGTAGTGCGCGCCGATCTGGTTCATACCGGTGGTTTCGGTATCGAGGACGATCTGGCGAGTAATTGCAGTGCTCATAGCGGTCATTTATGTCAGACTTATCGTTTAACTGAACGTTTCAAATACAGGAAGTCTACCAGAGATGCGTAAACAGGTAGAAATTTTCACCGATGGATCTTGTCTCGGCAACCCGGGTCCCGGCGGCTACGGCGCGATTATGCGTTATCGCCAGCATGAAAAAACTTTTAGCGAAGGCTATTTTCTGACCACCAACAACCGGATGGAGCTCATGGCGGCCATTGTGGCGCTGGAGGCACTAAAAGAACATTGTGACGTGGTGTTAAGTACCGACAGCCAGTACGTTCGTCAGGGAATTACCCAGTGGATCCATAACTGGAAAAAACGCGGCTGGAAGACTGCCGATAAGAAACCGGTCAAGAACGTCGATCTCTGGAAACGGCTTGATGCCGCCCTGGGCCAGCACCAGATCAAGTGGGAGTGGGTTAAAGGGCATGCCGGTCATCCGGAAAACGAACGCTGTGACGAACTGGCGCGTGCGGCAGCCGCTAACCCTGCGCATGAGGACGCGGGCTATCAGCCTGAATCCTGATCAGGGCTTTCTGTACTGCCGCGTGGCGCCAACGGTCTGGCGGATCGGTGTTTTCGATTTGCTCTGCTTCATGGGATTAAGCGTAAGGGGAATGGTTCGCTTACGCGCGACGATAAACTGCATGCAGCCTAAGGCAGGCAAATGCGTGCTCAACAAGACGCCCCCCTGCCGCGCCCAGGGCAGCACCTGAAAACCGCCGTAGCAGAGCACTTCGAAGTTAAGCAGTGACAGCCAGTCGAGCTGGCGCATCATGGTGAACATCCGGCTGTTGTAAGGCGGCGTCCGGCGCAGCACCGGTACCAGCTTTCGCAGGCCCATCAGGCTCAGCGGGTTGAATCCGCTCAGCACCAGCCAGCCGTCATCAATCAGCACGCGATCGGCTTCGCGAAGCAGACGGTGCGGATCGCTGCACCAGGGTAACGTATGTGCGAGCAAACACGCATCAACGGATTTTTCCGCAAACGGCAGATGTAACGGGTCTGCTTTCACCTGAACCGGCGATCCGCCGAGAGAGACGTTCACCTGATGCGAGATAGCGCAGCTTTCGGTATTGATTTCCGCGCTGAGATTGCCAATCTTAAGCAGGTGAAAGCCATACATTTTCGCGAGCCAGGGCTTCAGCTGTTGCTCTAACGCCTCGCGATAGTATTCACCCCAGGGCAGTTCCGCCCAACGTTCCGGTGCTGCGACAGTCTGAGGTATCCTTGCCGGTTTCATCAACACACCCGCCACGCTATAAGAGGTAATGTATGAATCTTATCAGTATTTCTGCTTTTGAGGACAATTACATCTGGGTTTTGGTTGACGATGAACGTCGATGCGTCATTGTCGATCCCGGAGAATCCGCCCCCGTACTGCGCGCAATAGAAGAGAACGGCTGGCAGCCGGAAGCCATTCTGTTGACGCATCACCATAACGATCATACGGGCGGTGTACCTGAACTGCGTACCCATTTTCCGCATGTTGTGGTTTACGGACCGTCAGAGGCACAAGATAAGGGTGTTACGCAAGTAGTCGAAGAAGGCGAAAAAATCCTCATACGCGAGTGGGAGTTTTCCGTATTTGCCACACCGGGTCACACTTTGGGACATCTGTGTTTCTACAGTAAGCCTTATCTTTTTTGCGGTGACACGCTGTTCTCAGGGGGCTGCGGAAGGCTGTTTGAAGGCACACCAGCGCAAATGTATCAGTCTTTACAGAAGATTAACGCATTACCCGATGACACCGTTATTTGTTGCGCGCATGAGTATACATTAGGGAATATGAAGTTTTCCGTCAGCCTGTTGCCTGAGGATCGGGCGATTCAGGATTATTATCACAAAGTGAAGGAGTTACGTGCAAAAAACCAAAACACACTCCCCGTAATTCTGAAAAACGAGCGCCAAATTAATTTATTTTTGCGAACAGATGATATTGATTTAATTAGCAAAATTAACCAAGAAACAAATTTGCAACAACCAGAACAGCGATTTGCATGGTTAAGGTCAAAGAAAGATAACTTCAGATAATTGCTGGTTGCCTTTTCAAAAATTCGCCGTTATCATCGCTCGTCTTTTAAGCAACTATTGACACACACATGAAGGCAAAAGCGATATTACTCGCCTCTGTCCTGCTTGTAGGTTGCCAGTCGCAGAACGGCAGCAACGTACAACAGCACGCACAGAGCCTTTCTGCAGCTGGTCAAGGGGAAGCAGGGAAGTTTACAAGTTCGGCGCGCTGGATGGACGATGGGACATCTTTCGCGCAGGAGCAAGACTTGTGGACCTCTATTGGCGACGAGCTAAAGATGGGAATTCCGGAAAACAGCCGGATTCGCGAACAGAAACAGAAGTATTTAAGTAATAAGAGCTATCTCCACGATGTAACGTTACGGGCAGAGCCGTATATGTACTGGATAGCCGGGCAAGTTAAGAAACGTAACATGCCTATGGAGCTGGTACTCCTACCCATAGTGGAGAGCGCTTTTGACCCACACGCGACGTCTGGCGCCAATGCCGCAGGCATTTGGCAGATCATTCCGAGCACCGGGCGAAACTATGGTCTGAAACAGACCCGCAACTATGATGCGCGTCGCGATGTTGTCGCTTCAACGACAGCCGCTCTCGACATGATGCAACGTCTGAACAAGATGTTTGACGGCGACTGGCTGTTAACGGTCGCAGCGTACAATAGCGGCGAAGGTCGTGTACTGAAGGCAATGAAAGCGAATAAAGCACGGGGTAAATCCACCGATTTTTGGTCGCTCTCACTGCCACAGGAAACAAAGATTTACGTACCGAAAATGCTGGCTTTGAGCGATATTCTCAAGAACAGCAAGCGTTACGGTGTACAACTGCCAACACCAGACGAAAGTCGTGCACTGGCGCGTGTTCGCCTCAGCAATCCGGTTGATATTCAACAGGTTGCTGATATGACGGGTATGTCGGTAAGTAAATTGAAAACCTTTAATGCTGGCGTTAAAGGCTCAACGCTGGGGGCGAGTGGCCCGCAGTATGTAATGGTTCCGCAGAAACATGCTGAGCAGTTACGTGAGTCTTTAGCTTCGGGTGAAATCGCCGCCGTTCAGTCAACGCTGATCGCGGATGCATCATCAGTTAACAGCCGCAGCTATAAGGTTCGTTCAGGTGATACGCTTTCGGGCATTGCGTCACGTCTTGGCGTGAATGCGAAAGATCTGCAGCAGTGGAATAACCTGCGCAGTTCAGGCCTGAAAGTGGGTCAAACTCTGACGGTGGGTGCAGGTAGCAGCGCACAGCGTCTCGCCAGCAACAGCGATAGCATTACCTATCGCGTGCGCAAGGGTGATTCGCTGTCCAGTATCGCAAAACGTCACGGCGTGAACATCAAAGATGTGATGCGCTGGAACAACGATACTGACAATCTGAAACCGGGCGACCAGCTGACGCTGTTTGTGAAGAACAGCGCGACGCCAGACTCCTGATTACACGACCGAAAGATAAAAAGGCACCGATTCCCCTCGGTGCCTTTTTTGTTTATCCCGCTTTTTGCGCTTCCGCCATGATGGTATCGCTGGTAAATGAACCATCGTCCTGCAGTTCAAAGTACGCCTTCACCTCTGCCGACGCACTCTCCTGATACAGCCTGATAGCCTGGCTTAATGCTTCCGGGGTGCGCATACGCGCAATCCACGAGCTAAACTCCAGCGGTAAACGGTCTGTGATTAACGAACGCGCGATCAGCCCCGCTTCCGTGATCAGCGATAACCACTCTCCGCTGGCGTAGTTTTGCACATGGGAGGTGTCGCGCAGCGCTTCCACCGTCTGCAGCCAGATATTACGTACCGGATGACCAGGCGACATGACATCCATAATAATGAAGATGCCACCCGGCTTCAGAATGCGCTTGACTTCGCGTAATGCCTGGCCAACATCATGCCAGTGGTGCGCGGAATAACGGCTGATCACCACCTCAAACGAGGCATCATCAAAAGGTAAGGATTCGGCATAGCCCTGACGCGTATCAATGTTGTCCAGCCCCTTCGCTTTCGCCGCTTCAGCAACCACCTCCAGCATCTGGCTGGATAAGTCATATGCGGTTACGTGCGCCACCTGCTGCGCAGCCGTGAAGCTGGCATGCCCTGCCCCGCAGCCTAAATCCAGTACGTGCGCCTGCGGGAATGCCGACAGACGTTCACCGAGACGTACCAGATCGCGACCTGAAGCGTGCACGGCGCTGCTCAGATAGGCATTTGCCTGAGAACCAAACTGTTTTTCTACGTTGTCATGATGGGAGTGTGTTGTTCTCATCGTACTGTCCTTTGTGGGTTAAAAATAGAAGGGCAGCACCCGCGCAGGTCTGCCCCACGGCAGACCTGACACACCATTATTTATCAGGTTTGCCGGGACTGAATTCGACTAGTAGAGGGTTATGATCGGAGGCCCGCGTCACCAGCACAGAGGCGTCGTGCACGCTTAAACCACGGTAGAAGACAAAATCGAGAGGACGACCAAAGGCTTTTTTGCGCTGGTCATCGCTAAAACGGACTTCACGCAGCGACATTTCGCGCGCAAAGCGGTACAGCGCATTCATGCGCGGGCGGCTCCAGGCATTGAAATCGCCGGCCATAATGATCGGCCCACTGTGATGCGCAATCTGATCGCCGATCGGAAGTAACTGCTTACTATAAACATCCACGCCCAGGCTGAAGTTTACCGCGTGGATATTCACGACCATCAGCATACGGGTATCCGGCAGTGGATAGACCGTCACCAGCGCCGATTTCGCCAGACGCAGGATAGGCTCGCGTTCGCGCAATGGACAACAATAGACCGGATGTGCTGCTGAAAGCGTCATCACCCCCGAGGGGTGCTGAGGCAGAACAAAGGCAGGTACCTGGTCGGCGGCAAGATAGTGAGTGGTGGCAAACCGGACCAGCTCAGGGGTGGTTTGCGCCTCCTGGAGCAGAACCAGATGGGCATCTTTGCCAAAATTCTTGAGTACCGATAACCACTCCGCACGCTGCTGCTTAAAGATATTCCACACCAGTACGCGGATTTTTTCATCGCTGCTTAACGGTGTGCCGGCGGGTAATGCCTGACTGATGCTCGCAAACGACCCCGGAGGCAAGATCCTCTCCGCGGGCATTCCGGCAACATAACGCATGGCATAGGTATTTTTTCGCACTTTTGGAAACAGCCTCTGTAACATGAACCAGTCCGGAAAACGGACTGGTTCTAATGTTATAGGGACTTTAGGTCACACTTTCAACGCAATTTCTGAGAAACCGCTTTCCAGTTTTGTAAGCCAGCGCTTACTGATGTTACCCCAGCGCAACGCGGGCTGGCTTATCCAGACGTCCGCTCAGGCCAATCAGCAGGAAGGCGATCAGGACAATCACCGCGCCAATCCACGGGGTCTGGGTCAATCCGAAGTGCTCGACGGTTTGTCCGCCAATAATTGAACCCAGCGCAATACCAATATTAAATGCGGCAATGTTCAGCCCCGATGCCACGTCCACCGCATTTGGCGTATAAAGCTCGGCTTTCTGTACAACGTAGACCTGAAGCCCTGGCACATTACCAAAAGCGAAGATCCCCATGACCAGTACCGTGACCAGCGCGGCGTACTGTATCGAGGCGGTGAACTGGAAAATCATCAGCAGAACAACCAGCGCGGCGAAGATGAATTTCAGCGCCGGCACCGCACCATGCTTATCCGCAAGCTTGCCGCCCCAGATATTGCCAATCGCAACGGAAATACCGTACCCCAGCAAGATCCAGCTTACGGCGTTGGGAGAGAAGCCCGCCAGGTCCTGCATCATCGGTGCCAGGAAGGTAAAAGCAGTGAATACGCCACCATAGCCCAGCGCCGTAACCGCGTAGATGATCAGCAAACGCGGATGCGTAAGTACCTTCAGCTGATCGCTCAAGCTAGCGCTGGCCCGGCCTGGAATATTCGACGGCACCAGCAGCAGGCTGGTCACCAGGGCAATGACGCCCAGTAGGGAGACGGCCAGGAACGTTTCACGCCAGCCGAAGTGTTGTCCGATAAACGTGCCCAACGGTACGCCCGTAACGAGTGCAACGGTCAACCCACCGAACATGATCGCAATGGCGGATGCCGCTTTCTCTTTGGGTACCAGGCTGGTTGCAATAGTAGAACCAATCGAGAAGAACACCCCCTGTGCAAGGCCGGTCAACAGCCGAGCGATGACCAGCGTAGTGTAGTCCGGCGCCTGCCAGGCCAGAATGTTGCCAGCAGTGAACAGCACCATCAGTGCAACTAACAGCTGCTTACGCGGGAAACGTCCGGTCAGGGCCGTCAGGACTGGCGCACCGACGGCAACGCCCAGGGCATAGATAGACACCAGCAATCCGGCGGAGGGCAGCGAGATCGCAAGCTGGTTAGCAATGGTGGGAACCAGTCCCACGATAACAAATTCGGTCGTGCCAATTGCGAAGGCACTGATCGTCAGGGCAAGTAGCGCCAGTGGCATAAAATACTCCGTATCATCAGGATTAAGATGACAGGCAGTATGCGCCAGTGCTTAAATAACAAAAATGGTCAAAATCTCAATAGAATTTTGCGGGTGGTGCAACAATGAAAGCAACGTCAGAAGAGCTGACAATCTTTGTCGCCGTGGTTGAAAGCGGCAGCTTTAGCCGCGCTGCCGAACAGCTGGGACAGGCTAACTCAGCCATCAGCCGCTCGGTAAAAAAGCTGGAGATGAAGCTTGGGGTGAGTCTGCTCAACCGAACGACGCGGCAGCTGAGCCTGACGGAGGAAGGTGAGCGTTATTTTCGCCGCGTGCAGTCGGTACTGCAGGAGATGGCCGCAGCAGAGACCGAGATTATGGAGACCCGCAGCACGCCGCGTGGGTTACTGCGCATTGATGCAGCCACGCCGGTTGTGCTGCACTTTCTGATGCCGCTAATCAAACCTTTCCGTGAACGCTATCCGGAGATGACGCTCTCTCTGGTCTCGTCCGAGACGTTTATTAACCTCATCGAGCGAAAGGTAGATGTGGCGATCCGGGCCGGAACGCTGACCGATTCAAGCCTGCGGGCCCGCCCGCTGTTTGCCAGCTACCGTAAAATTATCGCGTCGCCACAGTATATTGCTGAACATGGCAAACCGGAGACGGTTGAGGAGTTGAAACAGCATTTGTGCCTGGGCTTCACGGAACCCGTTTCGCTAAATACCTGGCCCGTCGCCTGCCCTGACGGTCAGTTGCATGAGATCACCTGCGGGTTGTCGTCCAACAGCGGGGAGACGCTGAAGCAATTGTGTCTTGAAGGCAACGGTATCGCCTGTTTGTCTGACTATATGATTGATAAGGAGATTGCGCGGGGTGAACTGGTGGAATTGATGGCCGATAAACGCCTGCCAGTTGAAATGCCTTTTAGCGCGGTGTATTACAGCGACAGAGCGGTGAGTACGCGCATTCGTGCCTTTATCGATTTTCTGAGTGAACATATAAAAACAGCTCCCGGAGGAGCTGTGTGAGGGTTCAGGTTACAGAGGGTGGGTCAAACTTAATCCCAGTTTGGCGCTAAGCCTTCCGGGCTGACCAGGCGATCGTTGCACTCCAGTGCTGCGATCGCTTTTTTATCGTCAGTATCCAGATGAAGATCCGTTGCTAATAGGTTGCTCGCCAGGTTTTCACGCTTAGTGGATGATGGGATCACGGCATACCCTTCACCCATTGCCCAAGCCAGTATTACCTGCGCAGCCGTCGCATTATGCTTCTCGGCGATACGGATAATCACCTCATCTTTCAGCGCCTTACCGTAGGCCAGCGTCATGTATGAGGTGATGTGGATCCCATGCTGTTTTGCCCAGTCCACCACTTTGCGGTTTTGCAGATATGGAGAGAGCTCAATCTGGTTGGTCGCAATATTTTCTGCGCCAACAGCAGCAATGGCCTTTTCCATCAGCGGGATAGTGAAGTTGGAGATCCCAATTTCACGCGTTAAGCCCTGTTTTTTCGCTTCCAGCAGCGCCTGCATGAATTCTTCCACAGAGACGGCATCGTTCGGTGATGGCCAGTGGACCAGCGTCAGATCCACGTAGTCAGTACGCAGTTTTTTCAGGCTCTCTTTCAGGCTTGGGATCAGCTTGTCTTTGCTGAGATTCTCAATCCAGATTTTCGTGGTAATAAACAGCTCATTACGCGGTACACCGCTCTCTTCGAGAGCTTGTCCAACGGCAGCTTCGTTTTCATAGATCTGCGCCGTATCAACAGCACGATAGCCCAGTTCGAGTGCGGTTTTAACTGATGCGATAACAACGTCGTCTTTCAGGCGGAAAGTGCCCAGACCAAATGCAGGGAGAGTCATACTATTCCTCAATCATTATGTTCGTAAACTGAGGACGATTATCGCTGGCGGTGTTATAGAGAAAAAGATCGCAAAATGCAGAGGATTTTTGCTGATTTCGCAATAATTAAACGTCAGATAAGAAAAAAGCCCTGAGCGTTAGCTCAGGGCTTTTAATAAGTGGCGGAACGGACGGGACTCGAACCCGCGACCCCCTGCGTGACAGGCAGGTATTCTAACCGACTGAACTACCGCTCCACCGAAGACTGCTTGTAACCACCGGATTAATGCACCGGCTTACTACTAAATTTGATGCCTGGCAGTTCCCTACTCTCACATGGGGAGACCCCACACTACCATCGGCGCTACGGCGTTTCACTTCTGAGTTCGGCATGGGGTCAGGTGGGACCACCGCGCTAAAGCCGCCAGGCAAATTCTGTTAAATCTGTATCAAAGCTGAAATTTGATTGTTCGTCTCTTCGCCAAAACATCTTCGGCGTTGTAAGGTTAAGCCTCACGGTTCATTAGTATCGGTTAGCTCAACGCATCGCTGCGCTTACACACCCGACCTATCAACGTCGTCGTCTTCAACGTTCCTTC
>NZ_JBIMQP010000069.1:0-857 GCF_043945315.1 Enterobacter cloacae complex sp. 2024EL-00227 | reverse complement strand
ATCTATGGTCACTCCCGTTTTTGCAACACCGATTTTGACGACAAGTTGGCTTGCTTGAATCTATCCGGCGTCTGAATGGGATTTTATTCCCGCGCCTTGATGAGTTCCGCGCCTGATGAACCTCCAGAAAATATACGGCTTCAATGAGCCTTTCCGTTTTACAGGTTCCTCAACAGGCCGGTGGGCCGTTAGTATCATCAATATCAGTATTCGCAAAACCAGATCAGTAATTCTTTAAACCGGTGTATTTCTGCCGTTATGCTACATAAGTTTGCTGTCGTGCCGTTAGGGCCCAGGCTATTCTGGCCAGCTTGTTTGCCAGAGCACAAGTGACGACAAAGTTGCTTTTCCGGCACAGTAAATCCCTGACCCAATCGGCCAATTTGCCAGACTGGTGTTCCAGTTTTTGTATGAATACCCTGGCACATTGAACCAACAAAGTTCGGATCTTTTTATTACCTCGCTTACTAATTCCCAGCAATGTCGTCCTACCTCCCGTGCTGTACTGCCGAGGTACAAGCCCTGTTGCCGCCGCAAAGTCACGGCTGCTGGCGTACTGCTTCCCGTCGCCAATCTCAGTTGAAATAGTACTCGCTGTCAGTGTTCCGACGCAGGGAATGCTCAGCAAGCGCTGTCCAACCTCATCTTCGTCCAACTTTCGTTTCAACTGGGATTCCAAATCTTTAATCTGCTCAACAAGATAGTGATAATGCTGTTGTAATTTCAGCAATAACTGGCTGAGGTAAAGAGGCAAACTATTATCCTCAAGAATGGTACTCAGTCGGCTAATAACGGCAGCTCCTCGGGGAACGCTAATGCCAAATTCCAGCAGAAAAGCATGCATTTGATTGGTTGTT
>NZ_JBIMQP010000068.1:0-943 GCF_043945315.1 Enterobacter cloacae complex sp. 2024EL-00227 | reverse complement strand
TCCAGAGATGGATTGGTGCCTTCGGGAACTCTGAGACAGGTGCTGCATGGCTGTCGTCAGCTCGTGTTGTGAAATGTTGGGTTAAGTCCCGCAACGAGCGCAACCCTTATCCTTTGTTGCCAGCGGTCCGGCCGGGAACTCAAAGGAGACTGCCAGTGATAAACTGGAGGAAGGTGGGGATGACGTCAAGTCATCATGGCCCTTACGAGTAGGGCTACACACGTGCTACAATGGCGCATACAAAGAGAAGCGACCTCGCGAGAGCAAGCGGACCTCATAAAGTGCGTCGTAGTCCGGATTGGAGTCTGCAACTCGACTCCATGAAGTCGGAATCGCTAGTAATCGTAGATCAGAATGCTACGGTGAATACGTTCCCGGGCCTTGTACACACCGCCCGTCACACCATGGGAGTGGGTTGCAAAAGAAGTAGGTAGCTTAACCTTCGGGAGGGCGCTTACCACTTTGTGATTCATGACTGGGGTGAAGTCGTAACAAGGTAACCGTAGGGGAACCTGCGGTTGGATCACCTCCTTACCTTAAAGAACCTGCCTTTGTAGTGCTCACACAGATTGTCTGATGAAAAGTAAATAGCAAGGCGTCTTGCGATTGAGACTTCAGTGTCCCCTTCGTCTAGAGGCCCAGGACACCGCCCTTTCACGGCGGTAACAGGGGTTCGAATCCCCTAGGGGACGCCACTTGCTGGTTCGTGAGTGAAAGTCACCTGCCGTCATATCTCAAAACTGACTTGCGAGTCACGTTTGAGATATTTGCTCTTTAAAAATCTGGATCAAGCTGAAAATTGAAACGACACATCTTAATGGTGTGTTCGAGTCTCTCAAATTTTCGCAATCAGAAGTGAAACATCTTCGGGTTGTGAGGTTAAGCGACTAAGCGTACACGGTGGATGCCCTGGCAGTCAGAGGCGATGAAGGACGTGCTAATC
>NZ_JBIMQP010000067.1:0-1137 GCF_043945315.1 Enterobacter cloacae complex sp. 2024EL-00227 | reverse complement strand
TTAAATTGAAGAGTTTGATCATGGCTCAGATTGAACGCTGGCGGCAGGCCTAACACATGCAAGTCGAGCGGCAGCGGAAAGTAGCTTGCTACTTTGCCGGCGAGCGGCGGACGGGTGAGTAATGTCTGGGAAACTGCCTGATGGAGGGGGATAACTACTGGAAACGGTAGCTAATACCGCATAACGTCGCAAGACCAAAGAGGGGGACCTTCGGGCCTCTTGCCATCAGATGTGCCCAGATGGGATTAGCTAGTAGGTGGGGTAACGGCTCACCTAGGCGACGATCCCTAGCTGGTCTGAGAGGATGACCAGCCACACTGGAACTGAGACACGGTCCAGACTCCTACGGGAGGCAGCAGTGGGGAATATTGCACAATGGGCGCAAGCCTGATGCAGCCATGCCGCGTGTATGAAGAAGGCCTTCGGGTTGTAAAGTACTTTCAGCGGGGAGGAAGGCGTTGAGGTTAATAACCTCAGCGATTGACGTTACCCGCAGAAGAAGCACCGGCTAACTCCGTGCCAGCAGCCGCGGTAATACGGAGGGTGCAAGCGTTAATCGGAATTACTGGGCGTAAAGCGCACGCAGGCGGTCTGTCAAGTCGGATGTGAAATCCCCGGGCTCAACCTGGGAACTGCATTCGAAACTGGCAGGCTAGAGTCTTGTAGAGGGGGGTAGAATTCCAGGTGTAGCGGTGAAATGCGTAGAGATCTGGAGGAATACCGGTGGCGAAGGCGGCCCCCTGGACAAAGACTGACGCTCAGGTGCGAAAGCGTGGGGAGCAAACAGGATTAGATACCCTGGTAGTCCACGCCGTAAACGATGTCGACTTGGAGGTTGTGCCCTTGAGGCGTGGCTTCCGGAGCTAACGCGTTAAGTCGACCGCCTGGGGAGTACGGCCGCAAGGTTAAAACTCAAATGAATTGACGGGGGCCCGCACAAGCGGTGGAGCATGTGGTTTAATTCGATGCAACGCGAAGAACCTTACCTACTCTTGACATCCAGAGAACTTTCCAGAGATGGATTGGTGCCTTCGGGAACTCTGAGACAGGTGCTGCATGGCTGTCGTCAGCTCGTGTTGTGAAATGTTGGGTTAAGTCCCGCAACGAGCGCAACCCTTATCCTTTGTTGCCAGCGGT
>NZ_JBIMQP010000066.1:0-1189 GCF_043945315.1 Enterobacter cloacae complex sp. 2024EL-00227 | reverse complement strand
CTGTTTTTTTGTACAGTCTATGCCTCGGGCATCCAAGCAGCAAGCGCGTTACGCCGTGGGTCGATGTTTGATGTTATGGAGCAGCAACGATGTTACGCAGCAGGGCAGTCGCCCTAAAACAAAGTTAACCCAGGATGAGAACCTTGAAAGTATCATTGATGGCTGCGAAAGCGAAAAACGGCGTGATTGGTTGCGGTCCAGACATACCCTGGTCCGCGAAAGGGGAGCAGCTACTTTTTAAAGCATTGACCTACAATCAGTGGCTTCTGGTGGGTCGCAAGACGTTTGAATCTATGGGCGCACTCCCCAATAGGAAATACGCGGTCGTTACCCGCTCAGGTTGGACATCAAATGATGACAATGTAGTTGTATTTCAGTCAATCGAAGAGGCCATGGACAGGCTAGCTGAATTCACCGGTCACGTTATAGTGTCTGGTGGCGGAGAAATTTACCGAGAAACATTACCCATGGCCTCTACGCTCCACTTATCGACGATCGACATCGAGCCAGAGGGGGATGTTTTCTTCCCGAGTATTCCAAATACCTTCGAAGTTGTTTTTGAGCAACACTTTACTTCAAACATTAACTATTGCTATCAAATTTGGAAAAAGGGTTAACAAAGCTATGCAATCGACGGCAAAAAGCTTCGTTCGCTTCGCGCACTACGCCTTTTCCGCGATTGATAGCGACGTTATGTGAATATTGAAATGAGCATTCCAAAGAAAGGAAGTAGAAAAATTATCGTGGGCGAAAATGAGTTTTTGTGGCTCATTAGGTCAAAACTCACATATTCGCAGGACTGTTTAGGTACAGAAATGACTGCGGTCGTTGAACCGGATGCCGGTCCTCACTGATGAAGAAGTGAACACCGTACGGGAATCGTGCCGGCAGCTTGGAGCTATCGGCCGGAACCTCAACCAGGTGGCCAGGGCCTTGAACATCGAGTTCAGGGAAAGTGACAAGCTCAAGCAAGAGGCCATCGAAAAACTGGCCGAACGGATCGACCAGCATTTGGACCATGTGTCTGAGCTGTTCGATAAGACCTGGAGCCGGTGGCACGATTGTCATTTTCAGAAGACGACTGCACCAGTTGATTGGGCGTAATGGCTGTTGTGCAGCCAGCTCCTGACAGTTCAATATCAGAAGTGATCTGCACCAATCTCGACTATGCTCAATACTCGTGTGGGCT
>NZ_JBIMQP010000065.1:0-1221 GCF_043945315.1 Enterobacter cloacae complex sp. 2024EL-00227 | reverse complement strand
TGACCTGCCCCCACGATTAGATACAACACTCAGTTAGTAACGTCGGAATCTTCATTCTCAGAATGACCCTTTCTCCAGCCCGCTGCAAATTCAGACGGTGTCTGATAATTCAGCGTGGAGTGCGGGCGGCATTCGTTATAATCCTGCCGCCAGTCATTAATAATTTTCCTGGCATGAACGATATCGCTGAACCAGTGCTCATTCAAACATTCATCGCGAAATCGTCCGTTAAAGCTCTCAATAAATCCGTTCTGCGTTGGCTTGCCCGGCTGGATTAAGCGCAACTCAACACCATGCTCAAAGGCCCATTGATCCAGTGCACGGCAAGTGAACTCCGGCCCCTGGTCAGTTCTTATCGTCGCCGGATAGCCTCGAAACAGTGCAATGCTGTCCAGAATACGCGTGACCTGAACGCCTGAAATCCCAAAGGCAACAGTGACCGTCAGGCATTCCTTTGTGAAATCATCGACGCAGGTAAGACACTTGATCCTGCGACCGGTGGAAAGTGCGTCCATGACGAAATCCATCGACCAGGTCAGATTGGGCGCCGCCGGACGGAGCAGCGGCAGACGTTCTGTTGCCAGCCCTTTACGACGTCTTCTGCGTTTTACGCCCAGGCCACTGAGGTGATAAAGCCGGTACACGCGCTTATGATTAACATGAAGCCCTTCACGGCGCAGCAACTGCCAAATACGACGGTAGCCAAAACGCCTGCGCTCCAGTGCCAGCTCAGTGATGCGCCCTGATAAATGCGCATCAGCAGCCGGACGGTGAGCCTCATAGCGGCAGGTCGACAGGGATAAACCTGTAAGCCTGCAGGCACGACGTTGCGACAGACCGGTCGCATCACACATCAACATCACGGCTTCCCGCTTCTGGTCTGTCGTCAGTACTTTCGCCCAAGAGCCACCTGAAGCGCCTCTTTATCCAGCATGGCTTCGGCAAGCAGCTTCTTGAGTCTGGCGTTCTCTTCCTCAAGCGACTTCAGGCGCTTAACTTCAGGCACCTCCATACCGCCATACTTCTTACGCCAGGTGTAAAACGTGGCATCGGAAATGGCATGCTTGCGGCAGAGTTCACGGGCGGGTACCCCAGCTTCGGCTTCGCGGAGAATACTGATGATCTGTTCGTCGGAAAAACGCTTCTTCATGGGGATGTCCTCATGTGGCTTATGAAGACATTACTAACATCGGGGTGTACTAATCAACGGGGAGCAGGTCA
>NZ_JBIMQP010000064.1:0-1230 GCF_043945315.1 Enterobacter cloacae complex sp. 2024EL-00227 | reverse complement strand
TGAATCGCCACGGGTTTAACAGACACCTCAGAGTCATTTAAGATGACTTAAAGAGAGGTGCCCATGAGCGGTAAGCGTTATCCTGAAGAGTTTAAAATTGAAGCAGTCAAACAGGTTGTTGATCGTGGTCATTCTGTTTCCAGTGTTGCAACACGTCTCGATATCACCACTCACAGTCTTTACGCCTGGATAAAGAAGTACGGCCCGGATTCTTCCACTCATAATGAACAGTCAGATGCTCAGGCCGAGATCCGCCGTCTTCAGAAAGAGTTGAAGCGGGTTACGGACGAACGGGACATATTAAAAAAAGCCGCGGCGTACTTCGCAAAGCTGTCCGACTGAGGTACGCCTTTATCCGCGACAACAGCCGTTGCTGGCCTGTTCGTTTGCTCTGTCGGGTTCTGGATGTCCATCCGAGTGGATTTTATTTCTGGCTTCAGCAGCCACATTCGCAGCGTCACCAGACAGATCAGATGCTGACCGGGCAAATCAAACAGTTCTGGCTTGAGTCTGGCTGCGTCTATGGTTATCGCAAGATCCATCTCGATCTGCGTGATACCGGACAGCAGTGCGGAGTGAACCGGGTCTGGCGGCTGATGAAGCGTGCCGGAATAAAAGCTCAGGTTGGGTACCGTAGCCCACGGGCACGTAAAGGCGAAGCCAGCATCGTGACACCCAACAGGCTCCAGCGGCAGTTCAATCCGGACTCACCGGATGAGCGTTGGGTGACGGACATAACCTACATCCGAACCCACGAAGGCTGGCTGTATCTGGCCGTGGTGGTTGACCTGTTCTCCCGAAAAGTTATCGGCTGGTCAATGCAACCCCGCATGACAAAAGAGATTGTCCTGAACGCATTACTTATGGCGGTGTGGAGGCGTAACCCTCAAAAGCAGGTACTGGTTCACTCTGATCAGGGTAGTCAGTACACGAGCCATGAGTGGCAGTCGTTCCTGAAATCACACGGTCTGGAAGGCAGCATGAGTCGTCGCGGTAACTGCCACGACAACGCGGTTGCGGAAAGCTTTTTCCAGCTACTGAAACGCGAACGGATTAAGAAAAGGATCTACGGAACGAGAGACGAAGCCAGAAGCGATATTTTTGATTATATCGAAATGTTTTATAACAGTAAGCGTCGGCATGGTTCGAGCGAGCAGATGCCACCGGCTGAATATGAAAACCTATATTATCAACGGCTCAGAAGTGTCTAGATTATCCGTGGCGATTCAG
>NZ_JBIMQP010000063.1:0-1230 GCF_043945315.1 Enterobacter cloacae complex sp. 2024EL-00227 | reverse complement strand
TGGACTGACCCCGCCCCGGTAGACGATCCTGCCCTATAGTTTGAGCATAGGAGGAGCGTATGGGCACACCACGATTTACACCTGAATTTAAGGAAGAAGCCGTCCGTCAGATAACAGAACGCGGTTATTCCGTTGCCGAAGTATCCGACCGTCTGGGCGTTTCTGCACACAGCCTCTACAAGTGGCTACGGGCTATCAAACCTGATAACAGCGAACAGCATGCCCGGGATTTACTGGAAGCCAAAAGCGAGATCCTGAAACTCCGGGCGCAGCTAAAACGCACCGAAGAAGAACGGGATATCCTGAAAAAGGCCGCGCGGTACTTTGCAAGGGAGCCCGACTGAAGTACCGCTTTATCAATGAACACCGCACTGTATGGGGTGTGATGACGATGTGTCGGGTACTGAATGTCGCCCGGGCCGGGTTCTATGCGTGGCTGCACAACCCGGTCTCGGCGCGTGATAAAGATAACCAGCGTCTGCTGATGCTTATCCGCGACTCATATTCACTGAGCGGAGGCGTATACGGTTACCGGCGGGTTCATGGCGACCTGAACGAAATCGGGGAAACCTGCGGCAAAAACCGGGTGGGTCGTATTATGCAACAAAACCGGATCAAAGCCGTACGCGGCTATAAAGCGCCGCGTCGTATCGCCGGCCGGCCTTCAGTGGTTGCCCCTAATCGCGTGCAACGGCAGTTTACTGTTGTCCGGGCCAATCAGGTCTGGGTCACAGATATTACTTATATCCGCACCTGGCAGGGCTGGCTGTATCTGGCGGTGGTTATCGATCTCTTCGCCCGTAATGTGGTCGGCTGGTCGATGAAGCCCACTCTCTCACGCGAACTGGCACTCGACGCGCTGATGATGGCCGTCTGGCGGCGAAAACCGGACGGCGAGGTCATCGTGCACTCAGACCAGGGCAGCCAGTACGGCAGTGACGACTGGCAGCGCTTCTGCCGGGCTAATAACCTGGCCCCGAGCATGAGCAGGCGTGGCAACTGCTGGGATAATGCGGTGGCCGAATCGTTCTTCAGTTCGCTGAAAAAAGAGCGGATCAGAAAACGCATCTATAAAACCCGGGATCTGGCCCGGGCCGATATCTTCGATTACATTGAAGTGTTCTACAACCGGGCCCGGCGCCACAGTCACCTCGGCGGCCTCAGTCCGGAGGCCTTCGAACAGGCCTCATCGTGAGGACAGAATTTGTCTACGGGCGTGGGGTCAGTCCA
>NZ_JBIMQP010000062.1:0-1331 GCF_043945315.1 Enterobacter cloacae complex sp. 2024EL-00227 | reverse complement strand
TGGATTGGCCCCTATATTTCCATACACTTTTTATCACTTAACCCATTACTGGTTCGCCGCCGCAGATATTCCCGTGGCGAACGATACCCCAGTGCACTATGCGGATGCCATTCGTTGTAATGTTCGAAGGCCTCCGCAAGGTTCTTTACCGCTGTTAACCCGTCGGGTTTCGGCATGATGCTGATGTAATCGCGCTTCATCGTTTTCACGAAGCTCTCTGCCATCCCGTTGCTTTCCGGGCTACGTACCGCCGTATGTTTAGGCTCCAGTCCTACCATTCTGGCGAACTGACGCGTCTGATAAGAACGGTAGGCTGAACCGTTGTCTGTCAGCCACTCAACTGGGGATGTCGGCAGGCTGTTACCGAAGCGACGCTCCACGGCACCCAGCATGACGTCCTGCACGGTTTCACTGTCATATCCACCGTTACTGGCCGCCCAGTAAAGTGCCTCGCGATCGCAACAGTCCAGAGCGAACGTGACCCGCAGTTTTTCACCGTTATCACAGCTGAACTCGAAGCCGTCAGAGCACCACCGCTGGTTACTTTCTCCAACGGCCACTTTCCCTGTATGCGCCCGCTTCGATGGCGGTATTTCCGGTTTACGCTCAAGCAGCAGCGCATTCTGACGCATGATGCGGTATACGCGTTTGGCATTGATCACCGCCATGTCGTCAGTTTCTGATTGTCTGCGCAACAGTGCCCATACCCGACGATAACCATAGGTGGGCAGATCGCCGATAACGGTATGGATACGGGCCAGCGCGTCAGTATCATCAGGCTTGCGCTTGCACCGACGATCCTGCCAGTCCTTCGACCGACGGGCTATGGCATGCAGTTGCGCACGTGAGACCCGGAGGCAACGACTGACAAGGCTTATTCGCCATCCTCCGGTAACAAGGGCACGTGCGCTATCCACTTTTTTTGTCGGCCATATTCAACGGCTTCTTTTAGCAGCTCGTTTTCCATGGTTTTCTTGCCCAACAGGCGCTGCAGCTCTTTAATTTGCTTCATCGCAGATGCCAGCTCCGACGCGGGCACAACCTGTTCTCCTGCGGCAACGGCTGTAAGGCTGCCTTCCTGATACTGCTTACGCCACAGGAACAGCTGACTGGCAGCAACGCCATGCTGACGGGCGACCAGCGACACGGTCATTCCGGGCTCAAAACTCTGCTGAACAATGGCGATTTTTTCCTGAACACTTCGCCGTCTGCGCTTCTCTGGACCTAAAACATCAATCATTCGGACTCCAACGACTAGTCTAAAAACTAGTATTAAGACTATCACTAACTTAAGTGATACCAACTGTCTGGAGATTCATGGGGCCAGTCTA
>NZ_JBIMQP010000061.1:0-1355 GCF_043945315.1 Enterobacter cloacae complex sp. 2024EL-00227 | reverse complement strand
TGTCGTTTTCAGAAGACGGCTGCACTGAACGTCAGAAGCCGACTGCACTATAGCAGCGGAGGGGTTGGATCCATCAGGCAACGACGGGCTGCTGCCGGCCATCAGCGGACGCAGGGAGGACTTTCCGCAACCGGCCGTTCGATGCGGCACCGATGGCCTTCGCGCAGGGGTAGTGAATCCGCCAGGATTGACTTGCGCTGCCCTACCTCTCACTAGTGAGGGGCGGCAGCGCATCAAGCGGTGAGCGCACTCCGGCACCGCCAACTTTCAGCACATGCGTGTAAATCATCGTCGTAGAGACGTCGGAATGGCCGAGCAGATCCTGCACGGTTCGAATGTCGTAACCGCTGCGGAGCAAGGCCGTCGCGAACGAGTGGCGGAGGGTGTGCGGTGTGGCGGGCTTCGTGATGCCTGCTTGTTCTACGGCACGTTTGAAGGCGCGCTGAAAGGTCTGGTCATACATGTGATGGCGACGCACGACACCGCTCCGTGGATCGGTCGAATGCGTGTGCTGCGCAAAAACCCAGAACCACGGCCAGGAATGCCCGGCGCGCGGATACTTCCGCTCAAGGGCGTCGGGAAGCGCAACGCCGCTGCGGCCCTCGGCCTGGTCCTTCAGCCACCATGCCCGTGCACGCGACAGCTGCTCGCGCAGGCTGGGTGCCAAGCTCTCGGGTAACATCAAGGCCCGATCCTTGGAGCCCTTGCCCTCCCGCACGATGATCGTGCCGTGATCGAAATCCAGATCCTTGACCCGCAGTTGCAAACCCTCACTGATCCGCATGCCCGTTCCATACAGAAGCTGGGCGAACAAACGATGCTCGCCTTCCAGAAAACCGAGGATGCGAACCACTTCATCCGGGGTCAGCACCACCGGCAAGCGCCGCGACGGCCGAGGTCTTCCGATCTCCTGAAGCCAGGGCAGATCCGTGCACAGCACCTTGCCGTAGAAGAACAGCAAGGCCGCCAATGCCTGACGATGCGTGGAGACCGAAACCTTGCGCTCGTTCGCCAGCCAGGACAGAAATGCCTCGACTTCGCTGCTGCCCAAGGTTGCCGGGTGACGCACACCGTGGAAACGGATGAAGGCACGAACCCAGTGGACATAAGCCTGTTCGGTTCGTAAACTGTAATGCAAGTAGCGTATGCGCTCACGCAACTGGTCCAGAACCTTGACCGAACGCAGCGGTGGTAACGGCGCAGTGGCGGTTTTCATGGCTTGTTATGACTGTTTTTTTGTACAGTCTATGCCTCGGGCATCCAAGCAGCAAGCGCGTTACGCCGTGGGTCGATGTTTGATGTTATGGAGCAGCAACGATGTTACGCAGCAGGGCAGTCGCCCTAAAACAAAGTTA
>NZ_JBIMQP010000060.1:0-1397 GCF_043945315.1 Enterobacter cloacae complex sp. 2024EL-00227 | reverse complement strand
TTTGGATATCGAAAATTATTGTACTATAAGGACTTCCCCGGCATGTCAAAGCCGGTATTTATGGTTTCTGTCTGCTCTTCAGTAAAAATAAAGGGGAGAGACTGCGGTACTATAAACGGCCATGATGAATCGTCATCGATTCGGGCCCTGATGAAAGACGCGCGTGAGGTTCTTGTTCGTTAAGCGGATACGTATATCCTGTACAATAGCCAGATAGGCCTCACGGGGTCTAACCCTTTATCATCAACGAATTGCAGGTCAGATGGTTATACAGCTTCGAGCTTTAGTTGACTGAGTACAGCCGGAAATCATCACCGTAATGTAGTGATGCCCAACACAGCCGCGCATTTTTGGCGGCGATGGCCACAACAGCCCGCCAGTACCCTCTGCGCTCAACCAACATACAAACCCAACGGCTGAATGAGTCAGTCCTTTTCCCGGCGCCAATAAGCACTGAACGAGCCCCCTGAACCAGAAGCGTTCGCAGATACGAATCACCGGCTTTTGTGATCCTGCCGAGTTTCGACTTTCCCCCGCTGCTGTATTGTGATGGCGTCAGCCCCAGCCAGGCTGCCAGTTGACGTCCATTTTTAAAATCATGTGCATTACCGATACTGGCGACCAGTGCACAGGCCGTTGTGGGACCAACGCCCTTTAGCTCCATCAGCCGCTGACTGCGATGATCTGTTTTGGCTATGTGGGACAAAATTCGGTCATATTCAGTGATGTTAGCTTCAATGCGATCAACGTGTTCCATCAAATCATCAACACATTGCTGAACCTGAAGCGGTAAAGAGCTCTTCTGCACAGAAACCATGTGGCGCAGGGCATCAGCACTTTGTGGCGCGATGACACCGAATTCAGATATCAATCCTCGCAGACGATTATACGTTGCTGTTTTCTCTTCGATAAAACCCTGACGGGTACGATGTAAACACTGCATGGCCTGCTGGCTTTCGTCTTTCACTGGTACGAACCGCATATGCGGACGACGAACAGCTTCACAGATAGCCTGAGCATCAGCTGCATCATTTTTTCCTGATTTTCCGGCCATACGATAAGGCGATACAAACTTAGCAGCCATCAGACGTGGCTCATGACCATACTGCCGAAACAATCTTGCCCAGTAGTGAGCCCCGGAGCATGCTTCCATCCCGATAACACAGGGAGGCAAACTTGCAATTAACTCAGGAAGTGCAGCACGCGATACTTTAGGCTTAACCAGAACAGTTCTACCATTTTGATCAACACCGTGAACAGCAAACACATTTTTAGCAAGATCGATACCGACAGTCGTGATAGTCATAACGAATTCCTCCGGGACGATGTGTACCCCATGATTGCACAAGAGTTAATCAGGCGCATAATCAGGGGAAGTCCCTTCCATTCGTTAAGGT